>CADCUE010000114.1 GCA_902805805.1 uncultured Frankineae bacterium
GCCGGGCGTTCGACGCGGCCAGGACGCCGGTGGAGCGGACCCGTACCCGGTCGCAGCTGTCGTCGGCAGCGACCGAGGTGGCCGACGCCGTGCGCGAGGTCCGGTCCGCCGAGCGGCGCCGCGCCGCGACAGCGGCCACGCCGAGCCCCACGGCCGATCGCGGGACCGAGCCCGCGGCCGTCGAGGCTCCCGCCGCACCCCGGGGCGTGACCCAGCCGAAGACCCCGCCGACGACCCGACCGTCGCCCTCGCCGAGCAGCAGCGAGCGCGCCGCCGAGGTGCTGGCCTACGTCCGCGAGGCGGTGCCTGCCAGCAGCCCCGGACCACTGATCGCTGTGGGCGTCGGGCTGGCGGCGCTGCTCCTGCTGGTCCTGCGGAGCTGGCCGCGGTAGGACCGCGCTCCGCGGTGGGCTACGGTCGCTCGCTCTCGACCCGACCCTGCGAGGACCCATGACCGCCACGCTGCCGGACGCTCCTGTCACGACCGTGGAGTACGACGGCGACGACGCCCGACCGCTCCAGGACCTGCCCCGCACCCGGCTGTGGGCCCGCCTCGAGCAGATCGCGCTCGGGACCTTCATCGCCGTCCCGCTCCTCGCCGTCCTTGCCAGCGGCTTCGTGCTGTGGGGCAACGGCCTGTCCTGGCGCGACGTCGTCATCAGCACGGTCGCCTACGCCGTCACGGGGCACGGCATCACGGTCGGGTTCCACCGCTACTTCACGCACGGGTCCTTCAAGACGGGTCCGCGCCTGCGGGTGGCGCTCGCCATCGCCGGCTCGATGGCCATCGAGGGGCCGGTCACGCGCTGGGTCGCCGACCACCGTCGCCACCACGCCTTCTCCGACCGGGAAGGCGACCCGCACAGCCCCTGGCGGTACGGGACGAGCTTCCGCGCGCTGTGCAAGGGCCTGTGGCACGCGCACGTGGGCTGGCTGTTCGACGTCGAGCAGACCGACCAGAAGCGCTTCGCCCCGGACCTCCTGGCCGACCGGGCGGTGCACCGCGTTCACCGGCTCTTCCCGGTGTGGGTCGTCCTCAGCCTGTCCCTGCCGGCGCTCGTCGGAGGGACGTGGGCGGCCGCGTCGGGGGACGGCTTCGCCGCGGGCGCCGCCACGGCGTTCTTCTGGGGGAGCCTGGTCCGCGTCGCCGTCCTGCACCACGTCACCTGGTCGATCAACTCGATCTGCCACGCCTTCGGCGAGCGCCCCTTCACGACCCGTGACCAGTCGCGCAACGTCTGGCCGCTGGCGGTGATCTCGATGGGCGAGTCGTGGCACAACCTGCACCACGCCGACCCCACGGCCGCGCGCCACGGCGTCGACCGCTGGCAGCTCGACAGCAGCGCCGAGCTCATCCGCGGCTTCGAGAAGCTGGGCTGGGCGCACGACGTGCGGTGGCCCAGGCCGGAGCGCCTCGACGCCCGCCGGGTGGCCCTCGGTCCCGGAGGGCGTCGGCGGCGGGAGGCCGCCCTCAGCCCGAGCCGGGCGGCAGGACGGCCCCCTCGTCCTTGAGCGCCACGCCGGAGGCCCCCAGCTCGCGGGCAGCCCCCAGCAGCGCCACCAGGGTGTCGGCGGCCCGGTCGTGGCCGAGCCCGTGCGGTGGCCGGACGTTGGAGATGCAGTTGCGCTCGGAGTCCGCGCGTCCGGGCCGCGGGTCCCAGGTCAGGTAGAGCCCGAGGCTGTCGGCAGACGACAGACCGGGACGTTCTCCGATGAGGACGACGACCGCGCGGGCGCCCAGCGCCGCGCCGACGTCGTCCCCCAGTGCCACCCGCGCCTGGGAGGCGAGGACCAGCGGCGCCACGGACCAGCCGGGCAGGCGCTCGAGGACGGCGACGACCGTCCCGGCCGCGTGCTCGTGCACCGCTCGGGGCGACAGCCCGTCGGCCACGACCAGCGCCAGGTCGAACGACCCGGACGGCAGCTGCGTCCCGGCGGCGAGGCGACGGCCCAGGTCCGGTCGCTGCAGGTAGGTCGCCCGGTCCGGGGCCGCCGAGCGCACCTCCAGCAGCTCGCGACCGCCCAGACCCGCCCGCACGAGCGACGGGTCCAGGACGGTGTGCACCGCGTCGCGCGCGGCGGCGTGCGCGGCACGGAACTCCAGCCAGCGAGCCGTCGGCAGCCCGTCCCCGGCCCGGCCGAGAGCGACCCGAGCGCGGGTGGCTCCGCGCAGCACCTGCCATGGGTCGTCGCCGACCCGGACCGGCTCGGTCATCGCGCCGCCGCCAGCAGCGCCCGCGCGGCCGGCGCGTCCGGTGTCAGCTCACGGACCCGCCCGGCGTCGTCGAGCAGGTCCATCCGCGCCAGCCAGTCCTCGAACTCCGGCGCGGGCCGCAGGTCGAGCACCTGCCGCGCGGTCAGCACGTCGTGGAAGGACAGCGACTGGTAGTGCAGCATCACGTCGTCGGAGCCGGGCACAGCGATGACGAACGAGCAGCCGGCGGCGCCGAGCAGCAGCGTGAGGGTGTCGGTGTCGTCGCCGTCGACGTCGGTGTGGTTGGTGTAGCAGACGTCGACGCCCATGGGCAGCCCGAGCAGCTTGCCGCAGAAGTGGTCCTCCAGACCCGCCCGGATGACCTGCTTGCCGTCGTAGAGGTACTCCGGGCCGATGAAGCCGACCACCGTGTTGACGAGCAGCGGGTCGAAGTGGCGGGCGACGCCGTACGCCCGGCACTCGAGCGTCTGCTGGTCGACCGGCAGATCGTCGACCCCGCGGTGCGCGTCCGCGGACAGCGCTGACCCCTGGCCGGTCTCGAAGTAGGTCACGTTGCGACCCACGGTGCCGCGGCCGAGGGCCAGGGCACCGGCCTGCGCCTCCGCGAGCAGCTCGAGCGTCACCCCGAAGCCGCGGTTGCCGGCCTGCGTGCCGGCGACGGACTGGAAGACGAGGTCCACCGGAGCCCCCGCCTCGAGCACCCGCAGCGTCGTCGTCACGTGGGCGAGCACGCAGGACTGGGTCGGGATGTCGTAGCGGGTGATGACCGCGTCGACCAGATCGAGCAGGGCACGGGTCTGCGCCGGTGAGTCGGTCGCCGGGTTGATGCCGATGACCGCGTCGCCGCAGCCGTGCAGCAGCCCGTCGAGCAGCGAGGCCGTCACGCCCACGGCGTCGTCGGTGGGGTGGTTGGGCTGCAGCCGCGAGGCCAGGCGCCCCGGCAGGCCCAGGGTGCTGCGCAGCCCGGTGACCACCCGGGCCCGCCGCCCGACGGCGACGAGGTCGGCGTTGCGCATGAGCTTGGACGTCGCGGCGACCATCTCCGGCGTCAGCCCTCTCGCCAGGGCGCTGATCGCCGCCTCGTCCTGCTCGGCGGCCCGCGCCAGCAGCCACTCCCGGAACGCGCCGACGGTCAGTCCGGCGACCGGCTCGAACGCCGACCGGTCGTGCGTGTCGAGGATCAGCCGGGTGACGTCGTCGTCCTCGGGTGCGACGACGTGCTCGTCGAGGAAGACAGGCAGCGGGACGTCGGCCAGGACGGTCTGTGCCGCGACGCGCTGCGCCTCGGACTCGGCCGCGCAGCCGGCCAGCACGTCCCCGGAGCGCGCCGGCGTCGCCTTGGCGAGCAGGTCGGACAGGGACGCGAACTCGTACGTGCGGCCGCCGAGCGTCGTGCGCCGGACCGTCACCGCACGTCCTGGCGAGCGACGGCCAGCGCCTCGAACTCCTCCTCGGGCGCCGACGCGACGAGGTGGTGGCGGCTGTAGAGCCCGAAGTAGGCGAGGAACGCGGCGTACGCCACCAGCGTCCACAGCGCGGCCCTGAGGTCGACCAGGAACGTCGCGACGACGGCCGCGGCGGCGAGCACGAGCGCCACGCCGGTCGTCGCGGTCCCACCCGGTGTCCGGTACGGCCGGGGCAGGTCGGGCTCGCGCCGGCGCAGGACGATGTGGCTCACCATCATGAGGACGTACGACACCGTGGCCCCGAAGACCGCCATGTTGAGCAGCATCGCGCCCTGGCCGGTGAGCGACAGCACGAAGCCGAGCGCGCCGGGGACGAGCAGCGCGAGGACGGGGGCCTTGCGGGAGTTGGTCACCGACAGCCGGCGCGGCAGGTAGCCGGCGCGCGAGAGCGCGAAGGTCTGGCGCGAGTAGGCGTAGATGATGGAGAAGAAGCTCGCCACCAGGCCGACCAGGCCGGCGTAGTTGACCAGCGTCGTGAGCCCGTCGGAGCGGCCGGCCTCCGCGAGCGCGTCGACCGGCGGGTTGCCCGACTCGGCGATGAGCGCCGAACCGGCGGCCCCGGGCGTGAACACCAGCATGAGCAGGGCCAGGACGACGAGAAGTCCCATCGCGGCGAGGATCCCGCGCGGCATGGCCTTGGCCGGGTCGCGCGCCTCCTCGGCGGCCAGCGGGACGCTCTCCACCGCGAGGAAGAACCAGATGGCGAACGGGAACGCCGCCCAGACGCCGAGCAGGCCGTACGGCAGGAACGACGACGCGCCGGCCGCGTCCGTGGGCGCGATGTCGAGCAGGTTGGCCGAGTCGAACGACGGGATGGCACCGGCGAGGAAGACGACGAGCCCGAGCACCGCCACGGCCGCCACGAACAGCCCCACCTTGAGGGCTTCGCCGACCCCCATCAGGTGCACGCCGATGAACACGGCGTACACGGCGAGGTAGACCCACCAGCCGTCCGTGATGCCGAACAGCCCGAGCGACTCGACGTAGGCACCGATGAACGTCGCGATGGCGGCCGGGGCGATGGCGTACTCGATGAGCACCGCGATGCCGGTCGCGTAGCCGCCCCACGGACCGAGCGCCCGGCGGGCGAAGGTGTAGCCGCCGCCCGCGGTCGGCAGCGCCGACCCGAGCTCGGCCAGGCCGAAGACCATCGCGCCGTACATGACCGCCATGAGGACGGTCGCGATGAGCAGACCACCGAAACCGCCTTCGGCCAGGCCGAAGTTCCAGCCGGCGTAGTCCCCGGAGATGACGGCGGAGACGCCGAGACCGGCCAGCAGCACCCAGCCCGCCGTGCCGGTCCGGAGCTGGCGCTCGGCGAGGTAGCGGCTGTCGACGGCCTCGGCCTCCACACCGAGACGGGGCCGGTGCGGCGCCCGGCCCGCGGCCGGCGTCGTGGTGCGGTCGGCGGTGCGGTCGGTGGTCCCTGGCTCGGTCGTCATCGCGGCCCCTCGGCTGGGCTCCCGGCGGCGCGGGAGGACCCAACCTCTCGCCCGGAGGCGTCGGGGTCAACGACCTGCGGTCACACCGGCGTGAAGACCTCGTTGCGTGGGGTCAGACCCGCGTGCGCGCCCGCTTGTCGGTCCCGAGGGCGATCCCGGCGAGGACCGCACCGGAGGCCAGGTGCAGCAGGTGGTCCGGCTCGTTGAGCGCCACGACGTTGGCGGCCGTGTCCTGGATGAACCAGCCGAGAACCCCCAGCACCAGGTAGGTGCCGCCGATGAGGAGGTTCAGCCGCCGGGCCGTCTCGGTGCGACGGGACGCACCGATCAGGACGAGCCCGATCAGCAGGTGGACGATGTTGTGCAGGTGGTTGACCTCGAAGCCGAGCAGGGTGTTGTCGTCGGTGGCGGCGAAGGTCTCGCTGACCAGGAAGCCGGCCAGGCCGACGAGCGTGTAGACGGCGCCGAAGACGAGAGCGACCGTGGAGTTGACGGAACGGGTACCAGTGCGGGGGTCGGCCATGTGGAGTTCCTCGGGTCTGCCGTCCGTCGGGGTGTGACGGACGGCGTGTGGTGTGGGGTGCGAGCAGGCAGTACCCCCCTGCTGCTGGACCACGCGCCACGGGGTAGTTGCGCGAGATGCCCGTCCTCGTCGGCACCTCCGGCTGGCAGTACCGCGACTGGCGGGGTCGCTTCTACCCGCCGTCGCTGCCCCAGCGGCTGTGGCTGGAGCACCACGCCGGCGCGTTCGCGACGACGGAGGTCAACAACTCCTTCTACCGGCTGCCGGCCCGCGAGGTGTTCGAGTCGTGGGCGGCGCGGACCCCGGACGACTACGTGCTGACCGTCAAGGCCTCGCGGTTCCTGTCGCACCTCAAGCGCCTGCGCGAGCCGCAGGAGCCGGTCGCCCGGCTGATGGAGCGGGTGGCGGGCCTCGGAGCCAAGGTCGGGGCGGTGCTGCTGCAGCTGCCGCCCGACCTGCAGTGCGACGTCGAGCGGCTCGACGAGTGCCTGGCCTGCTTCCCGACCGGGGTGCGCGTGGCCGTGGAGCCCCGGCACGCCTCCTGGTGGAACGCCGACCTGCGGGACGTCCTGGTGGCGCGACGGGCCGCGCTCGTGTGGGCAGACCGCGGCAGCGCACCGGTGGCGCCGCTGTGGCGCACGGCCGACTGGGGCTACCTGCGCCTGCACGCCGGCGGCGGCGAGGCGGTGTGGCCGTACACCGAGCAGGTGCTCCGGGACTGGGCCGTCCGGCTGGCGGAGACCTGGGACGATGCCGAGGACGCGTACGTCTACACCAACAACGATCCCGGTGGAGCGGCGCTGCGGGACGCCGTCACCCTCGCCGGCCTGCTGCGCGAGCAGGGCCGCAGCCCCACCCGGGTGCCCCCGATCGACGAGGTGAGCGGCCCCCTGCACGAGCCGCGGCGTCGCTCGACCTGACCCGGGCCACGTCGTCGCGCCGCGTCAGCCCTCGGCGGCCTCGTACAGCTCGAGCCAGGTGTCCTCGAGCGCGGCCTTGTCGGTCTGCAGGGCGCGCAGCTCATCGTCCAGGGCGGCCACGACGGCGAAGTCGGCCGCCTGCGCCGCGAGCGCGGCGTGCAGCTCGGCCTCCTTCCGGTCCAGCCGGGCGATCTCGCGCTCGACGCGCGACAGCTCCTTCTTCGCCGCGCGGGAGTCCCCGCCTCCCTTGGACTTCGGCGCAGCGGCCGGTGCCTGCCGGACCCGCTTGGCGAGGTACTCGTCGACGCCGCCCGGCAGCGCCGCCACGGTCCCGTCGCCCATCAGGGACGCCGTGGTCGTCGTCACGCGCTCCAGGAAGTAGCGGTCGTGGCTGACGACGACCAGCGTCCCCGGCCACCCGTCGAGCAGGTCCTCCAGCGCGGTGAGCGTGTCGATGTCGAGGTCGTTGGTCGGCTCGTCGAGCAGGATGACGTTGGGCTCGCCCATGAGCAGGCGCAGGATCTGCAGCCGCCGGCGCTCGCCGCCGGACAGGTCGCCGACGCGGGTCCACTGCGCTCCGGATGAGGGACCGCCGGTGAAGCCGAAGCGGTCGGCCAGCGACGAGGCGCCGATCGTCTTCCCGCCCCCGAGGTCGACCACCTTCGCGACCTGCTCGACCGCCTCCAGCACGCGCAGGGAGGGGTCGAGCTCTGCCACCTCCTGCGAGAGGTACGCCGGCTTCACGGTCTGCCCGACCACCACGCGCCCGCTGTCGGGCGACTGCTCGCCGACGAGCAGCCGGAGCAGCGTCGACTTGCCCGCGCCGTTGACGCCGACGATGCCGACCCGGTCGCCCGGTCCGATGTTCCAGTCGACGCCGTCGAGCAGCACCTTCTTGCCGAAGCCGAGCGTCACGCCGTGCAGCTCGTAGACCGTCTTGCCGAGCCGCGCGGCGGAGAAGCGCTGCAGCGAGATGTCGTCACGCGCAGGGGGTTCGTCGGCGATGAGCGCGTTGGCGGCGTCGATGCGGAACTGCGGCTTGCTGGTGCGGGCGGGCGGCCCGCGGCGCAGCCAGGCCAGCTCCTTCTTCACCAGCTGCAGCCGCTTCTGCTCCGCCGTCGACGCCATGCGGTCCCGCTCGGCGCGGGCGAGGACGTACGCGGAGTAGCCGCCCTCGTACGCGTCGACGACGCCGTCGTGGACCTCCCACGTCGTGGAGTTGACCTCGTCGAGGAACCAGCGGTCGTGGGTGACGACCAGGTGCGCCTGCGCCGACGACCGCTGGCGCAGGTGCGCGGCGAGCCAGGCGACGCCCTCGACGTCGAGGTGGTTGGTGGGCTCGTCGAGCACGAGCAGGTCCCACTCCTGCACCAGCAGCGAGGCGAGCGCGACCCGGCGCCGCTCGCCGCCGGACATCGTCCCGATCAGGCTGTCCAGGCCGATGCCGTGCAGCCCCAGGCCGTCGAGGACCTCCCGCACACGGGCGTCCCCCGCCCAGGTGTGCTCCGCCGTCTCGCCCAGGATCGCCTGGTGCGCGGTCAGTCCCGTGTCGACGCGGACGTCCTGCGTCAGCACACCGGTGCGCAGGCCGCTGGTGTGCGTGACCCGTCCCGAGTGCGGCGGCTCGGCCTTGACCAGGGTCTTGAGCAGCGTCGTCTTGCCGCCTCCGTTGCGGCCGACGACACCGATGCGGTCGCCCTCCGAGACACCCAGCGAGACGCCGTCCAGGAGCAGCCGGGTGCCGTGCGCGACGGTGACGTTCTCGAGGTTGACCAGGTTGACGGCCATCAGGCGGTCTCCACCACCCGGGCTCCGGCGACCGGGCCCTCGGCGCGCCGCACGTCGCAGCAGATCCCCTGACCGGCGAGGGTGGCCGCCAGCGCGGCCGCGTGCGCGTCGTCGCGGGCGAGGACGGCGACCGTCGGACCGGACCCCGACACGAGAGCGCCGAGGGCGCCCAGCGAGCGCGCCCCCTCGAGGACGTCCCGCAGCGCCGGGCGCAGGGCGAGGGCCGGCTCCTGCAGGTCGTTGCCGAGCGCGCGGCCGAGCGCGACGGCGTCCCCCTGCCGCAGCGCCGCCAGGACCGCGTCGGGATCGGCCACCGCGTCGGCGGTCCCGGCCTCGCGCCGGCGGTCGAGCTCGGCGTAGACCGCGGGCGTGGAAAGGCCGCCCTCGGAGACGGCGAGCACCCACGAGTACGCGCCCTGCTCCAGGACCTCCGTCAGCTGGTGACCGCGACCGGTCCCGAGGGCCGTGCCGCCGTGCACCGAGAACGGGACGTCGCTGCCGAGCTGGGCGGCGAGGCCGGTCAGCTCGTCGCGGGACAGGCCGGTGCCCCACAGGGCGTCGCAGCCGACGAGAGCGGCTGCCGCATCGGCAGATCCGCCGGCGCAGCCGCCCGACACGGGGATGCCCTTGCGGATGTGGACGGCCACCCGCGGGTCCTGACCGGTGGTGGCGGCGGCGAGGGCGACGGCGCGCACCGCGAGGTTCGTGGCGTCGAGCGGCACGTCCTGCGCCCCGGACGCACCGGGCCCGTCCTCGACGGTGACGGTCAGCTCGTCGGCGCGCGTCAGGACGACCTCGTCGTACAGCCCGACGGCCTGGAAGACGGTGGTCAGCTCGTGGAACCCGTCCTCGCGCAGGCCGCCGACCGACAGCGCCAGGTTGAGCTTGGCCGGAGCGCGCACCGTGACGCGGTCGTGCGAGCGGGGGGAGGGCAGGACCGGCTCCAGGAGAGGGCGTGCGGACGGACGGTGCCAGCCTACGGGCGGGACGTCGCGGCGAGCCGGGCGAAGTCCTCGACGGCGAGGACCTCACCCCGCGCGCCCGGGTCGATGCCGGCCGCCCGCAGCCGCTGCTCCGCGACGGCGGCCGACCCGGCCCAGCCGGCCAGGGCCGCCCGCAGGGTCTTGCGGCGCTGGGCGAAGGCGGCGTCGACGACGGCGAAGGTCGCGAGCCGGTCACCGGGCGGCGGCTCGCGCCGGGTGAAGGCCACCAGGCCGGAGTCGACGTGCGGCGCGGGCCAGAACACGGTGCGTCCGATGGCCCCCGCCCGGCGGACGTCGGCGTACCACGCGGCCTTGACCGACGGCACGCCGTAGGTCCGGCTGCCCGGCGGTGCGACGAGCCGGTCGGCCACCTCCGCCTGGACCATGACCAGTCCGGTGCGCAGCGAGGGCAGGTGCTCGAGCAGCCGGAGCAGGACGGGCACCGCGACGTTGTAGGGCAGGTTGGCGACGAAGGCCGTCGGCGCGGGACCAGGGACCCCGGTGAGGGTCAGCGCGTCCTGCAGCACCACCTCCAGGCGGTCGGCGCGCGACGGCAGCCGCGCCGCCACCGTGGCGGGCAGAGCGGCGGCCAGCCCCGCGTCGATCTCGACGGCGACGACCCGGGACGCCACCTCGAGCAGGCCCAGGGTGAGCGAGCCCAGGCCCGGGCCGACCTCGACCACGACGTCGTCGACCCCGACACCGGCGGTGCGCACGAGGCGCCGCACGGTGTTGGGGTCGATGACGAAGTTCTGCCCGAGCGTCTTGGTGGGCCGCAGGTGCAGCGACGCGGCCAGGGAGCGGACGTCCGGTGCGCTCAGCAGTCCCTCGGTGGCCACCCGGCCAGTCTCGCCGACGGCGGTCCTAGCGCAGGTAGCGACCGCACTCGGGCCACTGACCGGCACCGGAGCGGTTGAAGAGCATCTGCGCGCGGCGGGTCTGCTCGGCGGCGGAGGCGGCGGCGGGGTCGCCCGACCCGCCGACGCTGCGCCAGGTCTG
Source organism: uncultured Frankineae bacterium (assembly GCA_902805805.1). The sequence continues at coordinate 10,337 of CADCUE010000114.1, forward strand.
CGTCGAGAACTGGTACAGCCCTCGGTACTTGCCCGTCGAGCTGACCGCACCGGGGTTGCCGCCGGACTCGCACTGCGCGACCGCGGCCCAGCCGCTGCCGCCGCCGGCGGCGCTGCCCGAGCTGCTGCTGGAGCTGCTCGCACGGGGCGCGGTGCTGGGCGCGGAGGCGGCCGGCGCGACGGCCACGGGAGCGGGCTTCGTGCCGACCACGACGACGCGCGTCACCGGCGCGGCGAGGGTCTCGGTCTTCATCAGCTTCTTCTTCTCGAGCCGACCGTCGGCGAAGGTCCGCTCGACCGTGCGGCGGAGGCGCCCCGGCTGGCCGGCGGCGAGCACCCGGGTGCGGCCCTCGAGCAGGGTGCTGTCCTTGCGCTGCTCGGTGCGGAACGGCACCGCGACCGGCTCGTGCACCTGGTCGCGCTCCACGGACACGACGCGGACCGTCAGACCGTCCAGCACCCGCTGGGTGGCCGGGTGCGACACGCGGTCGTCGACGTCGACCGCGAGGCCCTCCTGCTGCAGGGCGGCACCGACGGTCGCGGCCGTCGTGGTGCGCGTGAGCGTCCGGCCGCCGGCCACGATGTTGAGCGTCTTCGGCGTGCTGACGGCGAGCTGCAGGCCCTCGAGGGGGATGCCGCGCGAGCGGCTGGCCGACAGGGCCAGACCGCGGTCCCGCAGGCCGACCTGGTCCAGGGCCTCGTCGACGGAGTCGGCGGTCACCCAGACCGTCTTGGGCGCCCCGTCGACGACCAGCTGGAGCTCGCGGGCGCGCCGCAGAGCCACCTGCCCGCCGTCCTCGACCGGGCTGGACGCGGCGGGGACGAGCTGGTCGCGCTTGCCGGCGTCGACACCCGCAGCGGCGAGCACGTCGCCGGCGGTGTCGCCCCGGAAGTCGACCGAGCGGGCCTTGCCGTCCACGGTGAGGGTGACGGTCTTGCCGGTCGCCGACCAGGCAGCGCCACCGGCGACGGCAGCAGTCAGGGCCACGGCAGCGACGGGCAGCGCGGGCTTGCGGGCGGCACGCGAGAGCAGAGAGGGGGTCACGGAGCTCCGAAGGTGGTGCGTCCCGGGCACACGGACAGGGCCGCGGCCCGGGCTCAGCTCCGGGAGGAGCGAGCGCGGAGCGGCCGGGGTGCATCGGTGATCCCGGCGTCTGGAGATCGACCGTACGGGGTACCCCCGTCGTCACACAAACGACACAGTGGGGATCTGCAGGCTCGCGGAGCCCCGGCGAGGGCTCCCGGTGGGGGATCGTCCCTGGTCAGCGGCGGTGTGCGAGGCGCAATCGTGACACCGCTCACGAAGACGGCCAACGGCCCGGCCGGCCACGCAAGATCGCCACATCCGGCGCGGCGCCACCGCCAGCACCATAGTCCGCGAGACCCCCG
>CADCUE010000115.1 GCA_902805805.1 uncultured Frankineae bacterium
GCGCGGCGGTCCCGGCGGCCGCGTGCTGGCGCTGCCGGGCGCCGACGGCGCCGTCCGCGGGCTGGGCCGTGCGGCCATGGCTCTGGACGCCCACGCGGTCACGGCTCTGGTGCGCGAGGAGGTGTCCCGCCACGGGGTCCTGCACACCTGGGACCACGTCCTGCGACCGGTGCTGGTCGCCGTCGGCGCGCGGTGGGCCGCCACCGGCGACGGCGTCGAGGTGGAGCACCTGCTGTCCGACTGCACGTCCGTCGTCCTGCGGGAGATCGCCTCGGCGGCGCCCGAGCTGCCGGGACGCCGTCCGGTGCTGCTGTCCTGCGCCCCGGACGAGCACCACGCTCTGCCGCTGCACGCCCTGGCGGCGGGGCTCGCCGAGCGCGGCGTGGGCGTACGCACCCTGGGTCCGGCCATGCCCGCCTCCGCCCTGCAGGCGGCCGTGCGCCGGACCGGACCGGCCGCGCTGTTCGTCTGGTCGCAGCTGCCCGGGACGGCCGACCCCGCTGTCCTGGAGGCGCTCCCGGTGACCCGCCCGCCGACGGCGGTCGTCGTCGGCGGACCCGGCTGGGTCCCCGACCGCCTGCCGCGCCGGGTCACGGTCGCGGCCGACCTCCCGCACGCCCTCGAGCTCGTCGACCGGGCCCTCGGCGCCTGACCGGCGCCGGACGTCCGCAGCCGGCTGCTCCACTCGGCGGCACCGATGTCCGGCGTCCCGGCGCAAGTCGGACAGTCTCGCGTTACAGAGACGGCGCGACGTGCCGATGCACTCGGGGAGAGAAGCGCGACGGGCGCTGCCTCCCGACGTCCTACGGAGTGATGGTGACCAGCTTGCTCGCCAGTCTGCCCCGCCCCCGGCGGTCCGAGGAGAACGCGGGCGCCGCCGTGGCGGCGCCGGTCGACGGGGACCTGCCGTCCGCGGTCCTGGCCCTCGCCGAGTCGGAGGCCGACGCGGTCGCCGACCGCCTGCACGACGGCGCCCTGCAGGCGCTGGTCGTGGCGCGCTACGCCGCGGACGCCGCGGTGCGCGGCGGCGACCCGGTGCTGGCCCGCGACGCGGTCCAGGACGCGCTGGTCGCCCTGCGCCGTGCGGTCTGGCTGCTGCGCCCGCGCGGCGAGCAGGGGCTGCGCGTCGCCCTCGAGCAGCTGGCCGCCCAGAGGGCCGCGCTCGGAGGCGCTCCGCTGCACGTCGACGTCGACGCCGCGGCCGCCGCGGTCGAGGACGCCCTGACCCCTGCAGCGGCGACCGCGGCCTACCGGCTCGTCCAGCACGCTGCCGGTGACCGGCCGCTGACCGTGCGTCTGCGCCGGGCGGGCGACGGTCTGCGCCTCACCCTCGACGCCCCCGTCCCCGACCCCGCCGCCGAGCTGCTGCGCGCCCGCGCCGTCGGCGCCACGCTGCGGGTCACCCCTGACGGCGCCTGGCTGCACCTGCCCCTCGACGCCCCGCCGAACGACCCGCCCGTGCCCCACCTGCTCCTGACCGGCTCGTCCCCCACCCCGCTGACCGAGGAAGCCCCATGACCACCGTCCTGATCTGCGACGACCACCGCATCGTCCGGGAGGGGCTGCGCCAGTTCGTGGCCGGCGTCCCGGGTGTCGACAAGGTGGAGACGGCCGCCAGCGGCGAGGAGGTCCTCGCCCGCTTCCCCCACGAGCAGCCCGACCTGGTCCTGATGGACGTCCGCATGCCGGGCCTGGGCGGTCTCGAGACGACCCGCCGGCTCGTCGCCGCGCACCCCAAGGCCCGCGTCATCATGCTGACCGCCGCCGACGACCGCGACCAGGTCGCGGCTGCCGTCTCGCACGGTGCGCGCGGCTACCTGCTCAAGGACGTCAGCCACGAGGAGCTCTGCGCCGCCGTCGCCCACGCCCTGAACGGCATGGACCTCGTCGAGCCGTCGCTGCGCCGCGCGCTGGCCGTACGGGAGGCCGTCCGCACGTCCCCGCCCGGGGGCCAGCTCACCGAGCGCGAGCTGCAGGTCCTGACCGGGATGAGCCAGGGCAAGAGCAACGGCCAGATCGGCCGCGACCTCTACCTGTCCGAGGACACCATCAAGACGCACGCCCGGCGGCTGTTCCGCAAGCTCGGCGTCAACGACCGCGCCCAGGCCGTGGCGCTCGGCTTCCGCCGGGGCCTGGTCACCTGAGCGCGTCTCGGGCCTGACCTAGGCTGGGGCTCCGTCCCCAGCCCCGAGGCAGGTGCAGATGATCCCCTCCGAGGAGCTCGCAGCGTCGGACCGGGCGGCGTACGACGCGAAGTTCCCGCTGCTGGGGCTGACCTTCGACGACGTGCTGCTGCTGCCGGCCGCCAGCGACGTCATCCCCTCCGAGGTGGACACCAGCGCGCGGCTGTCGCGCGGCATCACGCTGCGGACGCCGCTGCTGTCCAGCGCCATGGACACCGTGACCGAGGCCCGCATGGCCATCGCCATGGCCCGCCAGGGCGGCGTCGGCGTGCTGCACCGCAACCTGTCGATCGAGGACCAGGCCACGCAGGTGGACCTCGTCAAGCGGTCCGAGGCCGGCATGGTGACCAACCCGGTGACCTGCTCGCCGTCGGACAGCCTGGCCGACGTCGACCGCCTGTGCGGGCGCTACCGCATCTCCGGTCTGCCGGTCGTCGACGCCGACGGCGTCCTGCTGGGCATCGTCACCAACCGCGACACCCGCTTCGAGACCGACCTGACCCGTCGGGTCGCCGAGGTCATGACCCCCATGCCGCTCGTCACGGGCGCCGAGGGCATCAGCGGTCCGGACGCCCTCGCGCTGCTGCAGAAGAACAAGATCGAGAAGCTCCCGCTGGTGGACGCGGGGGGCCGGCTGCGCGGGCTCATCACGGTCAAGGACTACGTCAAGCGCGACCAGTTCCCCCTGGCGACCAAGGACGCCGACGGGCGCCTCGTCGTCGCGGCCGCGGTCGGGGTCGGCGACGACTCCTTCAAGCGGGCGATGACGCTGGTCGAGGCGGGGGTCGACGCGGTCGTCGTCGACACCGCCCACGGGCACGCGCGCGCGGTCGCCGACATGGTGGCGCGGGTCAAGGACGGCGCCCGCAGCGTCGACGTCATCGGCGGCAACATCGCGACCCGCGCGGCCGCGCAGGCGCTCGTCGACGCCGGCGCGGACGCGGTGAAGGTCGGGGTCGGTCCCGGGTCGATCTGCACCACTCGAGTGGTCGCCGGGGTGGGTGTCCCGCAGGTGACGGCCATCTTCGAGGCGGCCCGGGCGGCGCGGTCCGCGGGCGTGCCGGTCATCGGCGACGGCGGGCTGCAGTACTCCGGCGACATCGCCAAGGCGATCGCCTGCGGCGCCGACACCGTGATGCTCGGCAGCCTGCTGGCCGGTGTGGAGGAGAGCCCGGGCGACATGGTGTTCGTCAACGGCAAGCAGTACAAGAGCTACCGCGGGATGGGGTCCCTGGGCGCCATGCGCTCGCGCGGCGAGGCGCAGTCGTACAGCAAGGACCGCTACATGCAGCACGACGTGCTGTCCGACGAGAAGCTCGTGCCCGAGGGCATCGAGGGCCAGGTGCCCTACCGGGGGCAGCTCGCCGGGGTCGCGCACCAGCTCGTGGGCGGGCTGCGGGCCGGCATGGGCTACTGCGGCGCGAGCACCATCGCCGAGCTGCAGGACGCGCAGCTCGTGCGCATCACCGCGGCCGGGCTCAAGGAGAGCCACCCGCACGACATCCAGATGACCGTCGAGGCGCCCAACTACGGGGGCCGGTCCTGATGTCGAGCAACGAGAGCGTGCAGATCGGGATCGGCAAGAGCGCCCGGCGGGCGTACGGCTTCGACGACATCTCGGTGGTCCCCTCCCGCCGCACCCGCGACCCGGAGGACGTCTCCATCGCCTGGGAGATCGACGCCTACCGCTTCGAGCTGCCGCTCGTCGCCAGTGCGATGGACGGCGTGGTGTCGCCCGAGATCGCCATCCGCATCGGGCAGCTCGGCGGCCTGGGGGTCCTCAACCTCGAGGGCCTGTGGACCCGCTACGACGACCCCGAGCCGCTGCTCGACGAGATCGCGCAGCTGCCGGAGGAGACGGCGACGGCGCGGATGCAGGAGATCTACGCCAAGCCGATCGAGCCGGACCTGATCACCGCTCGGGTCAAGCAGATCCGTGACGCCGGTGTGACGGTCGCCGCGTCGCTGACGCCGCAGCGGACGGTGCAGTTCGCGCAGACGGTGCTCGACAGCGGCGTGGACCTGTTCGTCATCCAGGGCACGGTGGTGTCCGCGGAGCACGTGTCCTCGCGCAGCGAGCCGCTCAACCTCAAGCGCTTCATCGCCGACCTCGACGTGCCGGTGCTCGTCGGCGGCTGCGCGACCTACATGAGCGCGCTGCACCTCATGCGCACCGGAGCGGCCGGCATCCTCGTCGGTGTCGGGCCCGGGCAGGCCAACACCACCCGCGGGGTGCTCGGGATCGGCGTGCCCATGGCGACCTCCATCGCCGACGCGGCCGGCGCGCGCCGGGACTACCTCGACGAGTCCGGCGGGCGCTACGTCCACGTCATCGCCGACGGCGGCATGCGCACCGGCGGCGACGTCGCCAAGGCGATCGCCTGCGGCGCCGACGCCGTGATGATGGGCAGCCCGCTGGCCCGGTCCACCGATGCGCCCGGTCGTGGCTGGCACTGGGGCCACGGCAGCTACCACCCGGAGCTGCCCCGCGGCACGCGGGTGCGCGTCGACCCCGTCGGCACGCTCGAGGAGGTCCTGCTCGGACCCGCGCGCACCGACGAGGGCACGACCAACCTGATGGGCGGGCTGCGTCGCGCCATGGCGATGACGGGCTACAGCTCGATCAAGGAGTTCCAGAAGGTCGAGGTCATGGTCGCGCCGGCCGTGACGACCGAGGGCAAGAGCCTGCAGCGCGCCCAGGGCGTCGGGATGGGCGCGGGCTAGGGATCTGCTGCCGGTCCGGGTCGGCCGGCCCTCCCGGGAAGTGGCGATCGACGGGCCGGTCCGGGCTCGCGAGATCGCCACTTCTCAGGACGGCGCGGGCTAGGGATCAGGGGCCGGGTCGCCTCCCGGAAGGGCGTCGAGGTCACCGCCTGTGAGCGACGAGGGCCGGCGCGGAGTCGGTCGCGGGGCGGGGGGTGGGCAGAGCGGGGACGTCGGCCTCGGGCTCGAGGTCGAGGTGGGGGAGCAGGCGGTCCAGCCACGCGGGCAGCCACCAGTTCCAGCGGCCGAGCAGGGCCATCGAGGCGGGCACGAGGACCATCCGTACGACGGTGGCGTCCACGGCGATGGCGGCGGCCAGGCCGACGCCCATCATCTTCAGGACGAGGTCGCCCTCGGCCGCGAAGCCGAGGAAGACGGCGACCATGATCGCGGCCGCGGCGGAGATCAGCCGGCCGGTGGCGGCGAGGCCGGTCACGACGCTGCGGTGCGGATCGCCCGTGCGCAGCCACTCCTCGCGGACGCGGGAGAGCAGGAACACCTCGTAGTCCATCGACAGCCCGAACGCCACGGCGAACATCAGGATCGGCACCCAGCTCGACACGGGCACCTCGTGGTCGAGCCCCAGCAGACCCGCGCCCCAGCCCCAGGAGAAGACGGCGACGACGACGCCGTAGGCCGCGGAGATGCTCAGCAGGTTCATGAGCGCCGCCTTGAGCGCGACGACCGGTGAGCGGAACACCACGGCGAGCAGCAGGAACGACAGGCTGACCACGAAGCCGATCACCACCCAGATGCGCTCGGTCAGCAGCTCGGTGATGTCGACCAGCGCCGGCGTCATCCCGGTGACCTCGGCACCTGTCGGCAGGACGTCCGAGCGAAGGCGCTGCAGGAGCTCGGTGGTCGCCTCGTCGCTCGGTCCGGTCGTCGGCTCGACGACCACCAGGGCCGCGCCGCCGGTCGGGGAGAGCTCCGGCCCGGCGACCTGCGCCACGCCCTCGGCCACGGACAGGTCCTGCACCAGCGCCGGCAGGGAGGCGACCGGCACGCGGTCGAGGTCGACGGCGACGAGGAACGGGCCGTTGGCGCCGGGCCCGAAGCCCTCGGCGACGAGGTCGTACGCCTGCCGGGTCGTGCTGTCGGCCGGCTGCGCGCTGGTGTCGGCCGGCCACAGGCGCATGTCCAGGGTCGGCACGGCCAGGCCGAGCAGCAGGCCGAGGGCGCCGAGGGCCCAGGGCAGCGGCCGGCGGCCGACGCGCTCGGCCCAGCGGGCGGTGAGCGGGACGGCGGTGCGGGCGGACCGGCCGCGGCGGGTGCGGCGCGGCAGGACGCGGTGGCCGGCGAGCGCGAGGGCGGCCGGTACGAGCGTGAGGGCGGCGGCGGCGACGGACACGACCGCCAGGGCGGTCGCGGAACCGAACGTCGAGTACGTCGACAGCCCGGCCAGGCGCAGGCCCATCAGCGAGACGAGCACGGTCGCCGCAGCGAAGACCACGGACCGGCCGGCGGTGGCGGTGGCCCGGGCGGCGGCGGCGCGGACGCCGTACCCGCTCTGCAGCAGCTCGACGTGCCGGCTGACGAGCAGCAGGGCGTAGTCGATGCCGACGCCGAGCCCCACCATGGTCGCGACCGTGGGCGCGGAGGTGCTCACGTCGGTGACGGCGGCGAGCAGCAGGACGCCGGCGGAGCCGACGGCGAGGCCGAGCATCGCGACGAGGATCGGGACGCCGGCGGCGACCACGGAGCCGAAGGTCAGCACGAGCAGCGCCAGCGCGACGGCGATGCCGACGAGCTCGCCGGTGCCGCCGATCTCCAGGCTCGCGCTGTCGGGGACGTCGCCGCCGAGCTCGACCTGCAGCCCGGCGGCCTCGGTCGGCGCCACGGCGTCCTCGAGCGCACCGAGCTCGCCCATGAGGTCGGGGTCGGTGACGGGGACGTCGTAGCGGACGTCGAGCAGCACGGTCGCGCGGTCGGCGGAGGTGCGGGCCGGCGCGACGCCGCTGACGTGCGGCATGTCCGCCAGCCGCTCGCGCAGCGCCTCGACGGCGACGGGGTCCACGGCGGCGCCGCGGCGGTCGTGGACGACGACCCGGTCAGCTGCCCCGGACACGGCCGGGAACTGCTCGCGGAGCAGGTCGGTGCCGGCCTGGGCCGGCAGCCCGGGCACGTCGTAGTCATCGTGCGGCGTGCCGCCGAAGCCGGCGACGAGCGCGAAGGCGGCGGCCAGCGCCGCCAGCCACACCCCTCCGGTCCGCCACGGGTGGGCCGCGGCCGAGCCCCCCAGCCGGTGCAGCCAACGCGTCATGACTCTCCCCCTCCGACGTGCTCCTGTGGTCGGGGAGATCCTGCGGGGCAGCGCTTGTCCTGCGCTTGCGGCCGACTCGCAAGCCGCGAGCAGGCGGCTGGGGACGCCGTTCGGCGCCGGTAGCCTCCCGGGGGTGACGGGACCGCAGGCCAGTGTGGACACGGTGCTGGTCGTCGACTTCGGCGCGCAGTACGCGCAGCTGATCGCGCGTCGGGTGCGCGAGTGCCACGTCTACTCCGAGATCGTCCCGCACACGATCACGGCCGACGAGATCCGTGCGCGCGCGCCTCAGGCCGTGATCCTGTCGGGCGGTCCGTCGTCGGTCTACGCCGACGGCGCCCCGCAGGTGTCCCCGGGCTTCTTCGACACCGGCATCCCGACCTTCGGCATCTGCTACGGGTTCCAGGCGATGGCCGCGTCCCTGGGCGGCACGGTGGCGCGGACCGGCACGGCGGAGTTCGGCCGCACCGCGCTGGCCGTCGTCGACCCGGGGGTGCTGTTCTCCGGACTGCCCCTGTCGCAGTCGGTCTGGATGTCGCACAACGACGCGGTGGCCTCCGCCCCCGACGGCTTCGCCGTCACCGCGTCGACACCGCAGACGCCGGTGGCGGCGTTCGAGGACACCGGCCGCGGGCTCTACGGCGTGCAGTTCCACCCCGAGGTGCTGCACAGCGAGCACGGGCAGGAGGTGCTCAAGCGGTTCCTGCTCGAGGCGGCCGGCTGCCGGCCGACGTGGACGATGGTCAACATCGTCGAGGACTCGGTCGCCGCCATCCGCGCCCAGGTCGGCGACAAGCGGGTCGTCTGCGGGCTGTCCGGCGGCGTCGACTCGGCCGTGGCCGCGGCCCTCGTGCAGCGGGCCGTCGGCGACCAGCTGACCTGCGTCTTCGTCGACCACGGGCTGCTGCGCAAGGGCGAGGCCGAGCAGGTCGAGCAGGACTTCGTCGCCTCCACGGGCGTCCAGCTGCGCGTCGCGGACGCCGCCAAGCGCTTCCTCGACGCGCTGGCCGGGGTCACCGACCCGGAGGCCAAGCGCAAGGCGATCGGCCGGGAGTTCATCCGCGTCTTCGAGCAGGAGGCCCGGGCGATCGTGGGGGAGTCGAGCGAGCCGGTCGAGTTCCTCGTGCAGGGCACGCTCTACCCCGACGTCGTGGAGTCCGGCGGCGGCTCGGGCACCTCCAACATCAAGAGCCACCACAACGTCGGCGGGCTGCCCGACGACCTGCAGTTCGCGCTGGTCGAGCCGCTGCGCGCGCTGTTCAAGGACGAGGTGCGCCGCGTCGGCGTCGAGCTCGGGCTGCCGGAGGCCATCGTGTGGCGCCAGCCGTTCCCGGGCCCCGGCCTCGGCATCCGCATCATCGGCGAGGTGACGCAGGAGCGCCTCGACCTGCTGCGCGAGGCCGACGCCATCGCCCGCGAGGAGCTCACGGCCGCCGGCCTGGACCGTGACGTGTGGCAGTGCCCGGTCGTGCTCCTGGCCGACGTGCGCTCGGTCGGCGTGCAGGGCGACGGCCGGACGTACGGCCACCCGGTGGTGCTGCGCCCCGTGTCGTCGGAGGACGCGATGACGGCCGACTGGTCGCGCGTGCCGTACGACGTCCTCGCGCGGATCTCGACGAGGATCACCAACGAGGTGCGCGAGGTCAACCGGGTCGTGCTCGACGTGACGAGCAAGCCGCCCGGCACGATCGAGTGGGAGTAGGACGGCCCAGGTGATCGGGCTGCTCGTGCGCTTCGACGAGACCTGCGCCCGGCGGCTCCACGGCTGACCGCCGAGGTCGTGGCCGGCGAGCCGGGGACGCTGGTGCACGCCACGCACGCGGTCACCAGCATGACGTCACGGCTCACGTCGCAGGCTCCGCGGCCCGCTGCTCTGGGACACTCGTCGCTGTGCCGCGGACGGTGCTGGGGCGGATCGCCGCTGGGCTGCTCCTGGCCTTCGGCTCGCTCGCCGTCCTCGTCCGGGTCCGGGGCGAGCTGCCCGGCGACGGTGCGCTCGCCCGCCTGTCCTCGATGGGCGGTCCGCGTGCCCTCGCGCTGACGGTCGACCCGCTGACCGGCTACACGGGCACGGCCGTGATGACCGGCTTCGCCGTCCTGCTGCTGCTGCGGCTCGGGCGCCGACGCGACGCCGTGCTGTGCGCGATGTCGGTCGCCGGTGCGCTGGTGGGCACCACGCTGCTCAAGCACCTGGTGGGTCGTCCCCGGCCCGATCTGCTGCCGCCGTCCGTGGCGGTCTCGCCGTTCAGCTTCCCCAGTGGGCATGCCGCCGCAACGGCTGCGCTGGTCGTCGCCCTGCTGCTCGCGGTGCGGGGCACGCGGGGGCTGGTCCCTGTCGCCGCAGCCGGAACGGTGGCGGTGCTCGGCACAGCAGCAGCGCAGCTGGTCCTGGGGCTGCACCGGGCCTCCGACGTCGTCGGCGGTTGGCTGTGGGCCGCCGCCTGGACCGCTGCCGTGTGGGCCGCGCTCGACCGACGCACCGCCCGTTGACCTGACCTCGCCGATCCGGAGCCGTGGCTCGGGGCAGACGCAGGACATCGGCCAGGACCCCACCGTCCTGCAGCCGCTCGGGCGACGGGCTGTCGTGGACGACCAGCTCGCGGGCGAGCGGTCCTGCCGGCCGACCGGGCGGGGCACACTGCGGGCAGGACGGAGCCCCTGCGCCTCGACGACGGCTTCGCCGGCTCCGACGAGACCTGCTCGCGGCGGTGAACGACTCTGACGTCGAGGTCGCGCGCGGAGCGGGTGCGTTCCCCCGAGCACGTCCACGACGACACGGACGACCTCCTCGTGCTGGCCGGCACGCTGCACCTCGAGCTGCCCCGGGAGGGAGTCGGTCGCGAGCGCTCCCGCACCGCGGACCGCTCGGCGAGGTGGACGGGTGCCCGTCCACCTCGGCGCGCAGCCTGGCGGGGGAGCACCCTTCGGCCCACTAGGCCGCGCGGTGGACGGCAGGGCATCCGGCCACGAGAGCTGCCCGCACGGTGGCGAGCACACGGGCGCTGTCGTGCACCACCTCGTGCCAGGTGAAGCGCAGCACGCGCCAGCCCAGTGCGGCGAGCGCGTTGTCGCGCTGCTGGTCCCGCCTGGGGTCCGGGTGCCACCGGGCGCCGTCGACCTCGACGACGAGCCGAGCGGCCGAGAAGCAGAAGTCGACGCGCAGCACCGGACTCGTCCGCACGACGACCTGCGTCGAGAAGCCGTCGAGGCCGGCGAGCACCATGCGCACCCGCTGCACCGACTCGAGCACGGAACCGCACTCGGGGTCGCAGCCCTCGACGACCCGCCGAGCGCGCGCCGCCTCCCATCGCCCGGGCAACCGGGCCACGGCGTCCCGCAGCTCCTCGACGGAGACCTCGCCCGCGCGCAGGGCGCTGTCGGCCACCACCGTGGCGTCGAGGCGCGGGAGCGCGATCGCGCAGTCGAGGACGGTCTGCACGGCGGTGGTCACGGGCAGTGGCGCCAGCCCGCGGAGCGGCACGAGGGCCTCGGCGCGGACGCGGCGAGCCTGCCGTGCCCGCACCCCGAGCGGGGAGCAGTCGTGCCCGTGGGGCACCACCACCTCGACGACCCGGCGTGGCTCGTGCAGCAGGCCCCACCCGCGCAGCACGGCCGCCGTCCGCCCGGCTGCTGCGGCGGCGGGTCCGAGCTCGAGCAGCACGGCGCGCACGAGCGGCACGACGCTCGCGTCCACGCCCTGGTCGGTGACGAGGAACCGCGGCAGCGCCGGGAGCGGGCCCAGTGCGTACACCCGGCGGCGCACGCGCACCACCCGGCCCCGGGCGAGCGCCCGGGCCAGGCCGGCGTCGCTGACTCCGGCGGAGCGCAGCTCCTGGCGGCTCAGCACGCCCTGCCGGGCTGCTGCCGCTGCCAGCACCTCGACGACGTCCACGCCGGGCACTGTCCGGTGCGCGGCCAGGTCGCCGACGCGCGCGGACGTCGGCTGTGGAGGGCGGGGTCGGCTGTGGAGCGGCTGGACCACCGTCCAGGTCCGCCACTGGGCGGACCCGCTGAGCGGGCGGAAGGGCCGCCGAGGAGCAGGCGGACGGGGAGGTGTCCGCAGCAAGGCGGCCGCAGGCGACACCCTCCCGGGGGTGCGCTCGTCCGCGCGCGAGAGGGCACACTCTTGGGCAGGACAGCCGCAACACCGAGGAGTGACCCCGTGAGCACGCACGCGAGCGCCGAGCCGACACCCGAGAGCAGCCCCGTGGCCGACGCCGCGGCGACGGCGGTGGCGGCCGTCGTGGAGCCGATCTGGTGGGGGACGCACCTGCGGGAGTTCCGCTGGCAGGCCGAGCTGGCCCGCCTGCTCGCCGACCCCGTCTGGCGCGGCGTCGGGCTGCCCCGGGGCGACGGCGAGCCGGTGCTGCTCATCCCCGGCTTCCTCGCCGGCGACCAGTCGCTGTCGGTCATGGCCACCTGGCTGCGCCGCCTGGGCTACGC
>CADCUE010000116.1 GCA_902805805.1 uncultured Frankineae bacterium
ACGCCCGCCCGCGCGAGGCGCTCAGCTGCTCCGACACGCCGGCGCGCCGCGCACCGATCCCCCACCAGCCGGGACGCCCCCGTACGCCCGCCCGCGCGAGGCGCTCAGCTGCTCCGACACGCCGGCGCGCCCCGCACCGATCCCCCACCAGCCGGGACGCCCCCTCACGCCCGCCCGCGCGAGGCGCTCAGCTGCTCCGACACGCCGGCGCGCCGCGCACCGATCCCCCACCAGCCGGCCCGCCCCCGTACACCCACCCGGGAGGCGCTCAGCTGTCCCGACACGCCGGCGCGCCGCGCACCGATCCCCCACCAGCCGGGACGCCCCCGTACGCACGACGGCCCGGCCCATGAGGGGCCGGGCCGTCGGGCAGCACGGGGTCTAGCCCTTGCGCTTGACGATCTCCTCGGTCAGCGCGGGCACCACGCTGAACAGGTCACCGACGAGGCCGAAGTCGGCCAGCTCGAAGATCGGCGCCTCGGGGTCCTTGTTGATGGCGACGATCGTCTTGCTGGTCTGCATCCCGGCGCGGTGCTGGATCGCCCCGGAGATGCCGGCGGCGATGTACAGCTGCGGGGAGACGGTCCGGCCGGTCTGGCCGACCTGGTTCTGGTGCGGGTACCAGCCGGCGTCGGTGGCCGCGCGCGACGCACCGACCGCCGCGCCGAGCGCGTCGGCGAGCTGCTCGATGACGCCGAAGCCCTCCGCGGCACCGACGCCACGGCCACCCGACACGACGATCGACGCGTCGCCGAGGTCAGGGCGACCGCCCTTGTCCTCCACGACGCGGTCGACGACGCGCGCCGCCCGGTCGGCCTCGCTGAACTCTGCGCTGACCTGCTCCACCGTGCCGGCCGCGGGCGACTCCGAGGGGGCCGTGGAGTTGGCCCGCACCGTGATGACCGGCGTGCCGGCGGCGACGCGGGACTGCACGACGACGCTGCCACCGAAGATGGGCTGCTCGGCGGTCAGGTCGGCGCTGACCCCGACCGCGTCGGTGATCAGGCCGCTGCCCGTCTTGATCGCCAGGCGGGCGGCGACCTCCTTGCCCTCGACGTTGCTGGGCAGCAGCACCGCAGCGGGGCTCTTCGCCGAGACCAGCTGCGCCAGCACCGCAGCCTTGGGCCCGGCGACGTGCGCGTCGAGCTCCTCGGCCTCGCTGACGTAGACCGTCTCGGCGCCGTACGCCGCGAGCTTGTCGGCGGCGGCCGACGCGCCGGCGCCGAGCACCACGGCGGACGGGGTGCCGAGCTCGCGGGCGAGGGTGAGCAGCTCGTAGGAGACCTTCTTGGGGTTGCCGTCGACGTGGTCGACCAGCACCAGGACCTCAGCCATGTGTGCGACTCCTTCTCAGACGAGCTTCTGCGACGCGAGGAACTCGACGATCTTCACGCCGCCGTCCCCCTCGTCCTTGACGACCTGACCCGCCGACCGGGGCGGCTTGGTGGCGAACGACGCCACCTGCGACGGAGCGCTGGCGAGCCCGACCTGACCGGCGTCGATGCCGGCGTCGGCGACCGACAGCGTCGTCAGCGGCTTCTTCTTGGCCGCCATGATCCCCTTGAACGACGGGTAGCGCGGCTCGTTGATCTTCTCGACGACCGACACCAGGGCGGGGGTGGCGGCTTCGACGACGTCGTAGCCGTTCTCGGTCTGCCGCTCGATCCGGACCGTCCCGGACCCGTCGGCGGTGACCTTGCGGGCGCCCGAGAGCTGCGGCCGGCCGGTGCGCTCGGCCAGCAGGGCCGTCATGATCGACATGCGGCTGTCGGTGGCCTCCGAGCCGGCGATGACCAGGTCGTACTCCAGCGTCTCCAGCACCGTGGCCAGCGCGTAGGACGTCTGGACCGCGTCCGACCCGGCCAGCGCGGGGTCGGTCAGGTGCACGGCCTTGTCCGCGCCCATCGACAGCGCCTTGCGGATCGTCTCCACCGCCCGCTCCGGGCCCATCGTGAGGATCGTCACCTCGCCGCCGGACGACTCCTTGAGGCGCAGCGCCTCCTCCACGGCGTACTCGTCGATCTCGTTCATCACCACGTCGACCGACGCGCGGTCCAACGTCTTGTCGCTGTCCGACAGCCTGCGCTCGGCCCAGGTGTCCGGGACCTGCTTGACCAGTACGACGATGTTCACGTGGGCGCCGACCTCCGAGTGGGACGAGCGGTTGCAGGGGCGTGCGGGCGTGCGCGGCACGAGCGGCGCTCGACGGGCGGCCCGCCGCCTCGAGGTTGACGGCCACCGTAACGCCGTGCAAGTCGGGGTCGGCCACCGGCCCGTGCCGGCGAGATTACCTGTGGGTAACGCTCAGCACGACCCGAGCGGGGTGCGGTTGGTCACCGACCGCTGAAGCGCGCCTTCCCCGGTCCCTGCTCGAGGAAGGAGGCCATGCCGGTGCTCTGGTCCTCGGTCGCGAACAGGCCGGCGAACAGCGCGGTCTCCAGGCGCAGCGCGCTGTCGAGGTCGAGCTCGAGCCCGTCGTCGATCGCCTGCTTGGCGGCGCGCAGGGCGACCGCGGGTCCCGAGGCGTACTGCGCGGCCAGCTCTCGCGCGGTGTCGTAGACGCCGGCGTCGGGCACCACGCGGTCGGCGATCCCGAGCGCGAGCGCCTCCTCGGCGGCCACGTGACGACCGGTGAAGACGAGGTCCTTGGCCTTGGCCGGCCCCACGAGCCGGGGAAGCCGCTGGGTGCCGCCGGCGCCGGGGACGATCCCCAGGGTGATCTCGGGGACGCCGACCTTGGCGCGCTCCCCGACCACGCGGAAGTCGGCGGTCAGCGCCAGCTCGAAGCCGCCACCGAGTGCGTAGCCGGTGACGGCGGCGACGACCGGCTTGGGCAGGCGCGCGACGAGCGTGAACGCCTCCTGCAGCGCCGTGCCGTACGACAGCATCTGCGCGTAGGACAGCGTCGACATCTCCTTGATGTCGGCGCCGGCGGCGAACACGCGCTCACCGCCGTACAGGACGACGGCGCGCACGTCCTCGCGGTCCCGGGCCTCGACCGCCGCGGCGCGCAGCTCGGTGCGCAGCTGCGCGTCGATCGCGTTCATCTTCGGCCGGTCGAGCCGCAGGGTGCCCACGCCGTCCTCGACCTCGAGCCGCACGTACTCGCCCACGGACCACTCCTGTCGCTCGCCGACCTGACCGGGGCACCCTAGGCCGTCGCCGGCCGCACTCCTAGGGTGGCCCGGTGTTCAGGGACTCGCGAGGCGTCGTGCACACCGTGTCGTCCGCCGATCCGCTCGAGGACCTGCCTCCCGGCGCGGTGCGCGCCCTCCAGGCGGCGCTGCTGCAGCCGGGACCGGCCGACCTGGGCAGCGTGCTCGAGCGCTGCGACGCCGTGCAGGAGCTGGTCGAGCGCTGGCAGGACGCGTTCTTCGCCGCGCTGCCCGACGAGGTGGACGTCGAGGAGGAGGCCCGGTGGGCGGCCGAGGCGGGGATGTCGTTCGAGGACGTCGAGGCGCAGTACGAGGACGAGGAGGACGACGGGGAGGACTTCCCCCTGCTGGCCTCCGACGAGGACGACGACGAGCAGCTCGACGGCCTCGTCGACCTGACCGGCCCGGACGAGCAGGACCCGCGACGGCTGCTGCCCGAGGACCTCGTCACCGTGCTGGAGCGCGAGCTGCTCCTGCTCCCGCTGCGCGTCCGGCTGGAGGCGCTCGTCGCCGCCGCCGACCTGGTCAGCACCTGGAGCGACCTGGTCGCCGACCAGGAGAAGATGCTCGGCCATCTCGTGCTGGCGCACGGCGAGGTGCAGGACGCCCTCGGCCACGAGCAGCTCGTCGAACGGCACGCCGTCCTGCACACCGCGGGCGGACCGGGGCACGAGCGCGCCTGACCCTCAACCCGGTCGGCCCTTCTGCCGATCCGACGGCGTGGCCGAGGTCCTGCACACCTGGAACGAGGTGCAGGTGGACCGCGCCGTCGTGCGGGTGCTCGAGGCGGGCGACCCGTGCGCCGACCCGCTGCTGTTCCTGCACGGGTGGGGCCTGTCGCCGGCCTGCTACGTCGACGGGATCTCCCGGCTGACCGCCGCAGGTCTGCGGGTCGTCGCGCCGTGCCTGCCCGGCTTCGGCGGCAGCGACGGGCTGCCGCGGGCCCGGATGGACCTGCCGGCGTACGCCCACCGCATCACGCGCCTGCTCGAGGTGCTGGGCGAGCGCGGTCCGGTGTTCGTGGCCGGCCACTCCTTCGGCGGCGGGGTGGCCCTGCAGCTGGCCAGCGACCGGCCCGACCTGGTCCGCTCGCTCACGCTCGTCAACTCCGTCGGCGGTGCCGCCGGGTCGCGGCCGTCCTGGCTCGGCTGGGCGGCGGGGGCGGTGACCGAGCTCGACCCCGCGCACGTCGCGCGCTCGGCGTCGTCGGTGCTGCG
>CADCUE010000117.1 GCA_902805805.1 uncultured Frankineae bacterium
GAAATAATCGTGAAGGACGGGGGCTGGCTCGTGGCTACAGACGTGGCTGCAGTCCGGCCCTCGACGGGCACGCGCAACAGCCGCTGCAGGCCGCTGACCTGCGGCTCTGGTGTGCTCCCCCGTCTGGACTCGAACCAGAAACCCTGCGATTAACAGTCGCATGCTCTGCCAATTGAGCTACGGGGGACCGCGCCGGCACGCCGGCTGCGAGGGCTGAGACTAGCGCACGCGGCACAGCCGGGTGCTGTGCCGCAGGCCACGCGGCCGTCTCTCCCGCACCGCCCGCCGCCGGTGTGGTTGAGAGGCTCAGGCGGGGTAGGGACGCGGGGACGATCACTTCACACACTGCGCCTGGAGGCCACCGTGTTCCGTAAGCTCACCCTCGCTGCCGCCGCCGGCGCCGGCTACGTGCTCGGCGCCAAGGCCGGCAAGGAGCGCTACGTCCAGATCGAGGCGAAGTTCCGCGAGATCGCGGGCATGCCGGCGGTCCAGAACGCCACTGCCACGGTCAAGGAGACGGCCTCGTCCGTCGCCGACACCGCCAAGAGCACCGTGACCGAGAAGGTCGGGAGCTCGACGAGCAGCAGCACCACGACCACCGGCACCGGCTTCCCGCCGCCCGCGCCCGTCGAGACGGACGTCGTCGTGGTCGACCTGGGCACCGGTGCCAACACCGGCGCCACCGGCCCGGTCAGCGGCGCTCGCCCCAGCGACACCCTCTGACCGCCTGAGACCTGCTCGCCCATCCACTCCCCCCTGAACCCGGAAGAGAGGACACCGTCATGGGTGCTGTCGCCCACTACGTCGAGGTCAACGCTCCTGCCGACCAGTGCTACGCCTGGTGGCGCGGACTGACCAACCTGCCGCAGATCATGCCGGACGTGCAGTCCGTGACGCCGCGCGACGGCAGCACGCACGTCACCCACTGGAAGGTCTCCGGACCCCTCGGGAAGACCGTCGAGTGGGACGCCAAGATCGTGGAGGACGTCCCGGGCACCCGCATCGCATGGGCGACCGAGGACAGCAGCGCTCTCGAGGTCAAGAACGCGGGCGCGGTCCGCTTCGACGACCACGGCGGCACGACCGGCGTCGAGGTCAGCCTGCAGTACGACCCGCCCGCCGGTCTGCTCGGCGAGGCGATCGCCAAGCTGTTCAGCGACCCGCAGGACAAGGTCGAGAAGGCGCTCGCCGCCTTCAAGACGACGATCGAGGCCAGCACGCCCGGCAGCGGGACGACCGTCAAGCAGTCCTAGCCCCACCCGAACGCCTGCCGAGGGTCGCCTGCGCTGACAGGCGGCCCTCGGCCCGTCCAGCCACCCGTACGGACGAGCAGCGCCGCCAGCACCAGAGAGGAACGCCATGAGCTCCCGCATCCCCGAGAAGCCCTCCGAGGCCGAGGCCGAGGGCATCCCGGACCCCGGGTTCTCCGACCCCACCCAGCTGGTCGCCGGTGACACCGAGGCGGTCATGGAGCCGCCGCACGACACGGCGATCGCCGTCGACGAGTGGGGCACCACGGCGGCTGAGCAGGCCGAGGGCGAGCCGCTGGACGCCCGGCTGGCCCGTGAGGAGGACGACGTCCTCGCCGCGGTGGACCTGCCCGCCGACGAGAGCTCCGGCGCCGACACGCCCTTCGACGAGCGCGCCGGTCAGGGCGTCGGCAGACTGGTCGAGACCGACGAGGGTGCACGGGCTGACACCGAGGCCGAGCTGGTCGCCGGCGACGTCGGCACCGACCTCGGCGGCTACAGCGCCGAGGAGTCGGCCATGCACCTCGAGCCAGAGGTCTGACGACCTCAGGACCGACGACGAGAGGCACTGCGGTGGTCCGTCTGAGGCGCGTCTCCTGCTCCGGACCGGGCATCACGCGGGTCCGCAAGGGCAAGGGCTTCCGCTACGTCGATGCCGCCGGCACCCCGGTCACCGACGAGGCGGTCCTCGCCCGGATCGAGGCGCTGGTCCTGCCCCCCGCCTGGGAGGACGTCTGGATCTGCTCGGTCGCGACCGGGCACATCCAGGCGACCGGGGTGGACGCCAAGGGCCGACGGCAGTACCGCTACCACGACGCGTGGCGCGTCCAGCGCGACCTCGCCAAGCACGACCGCATCCTGGACTTCGCCGCCCGGCTGCCCGCCGCCCGTGAGCGCCTGCGCGCCGACCTGACGACGGAGGGCCTGACGCGCACGCGGGTGCTGGCCTGCGCCGTGCGGCTGCTGGACCTCGGCTTCTTCCGCATCGGCGGGGAGCAGTACGCGTCGGAGAACCAGTCGTACGGCCTCGCCACGCTGCTCAAGAAGCACGTCACCGTCACGACCAGCGCCTCGGGAGACCTCGAGGTGGTGTTCGACTACACCGGCAAGAGCGGCAAGCTCTGGCACCGCTCGCTCGTGGAGCCCGAGGTCGCGACCGTGGTCAAGCAGCTCAAGCAGCGCCGCGGCGGTGGACCGGAGCTGCTCGCCTACCGCAGCGGACCGGGCCGCAGTGCTGCCTGGGTCGACATCAGGAGCGGCGACATCAACGACTACCTCCGCGAGGTCACCGGCGGTGAGGACACCGCCAAGGACTTCCGGACCTGGTCGGCCACCGTCATGGCGGCCGTCGGCCTGGCCGTGTCCACCCACGCCGACAGCGCCACCGCGCGCAAGCGGGCGGTGACCCGGGTGGTCAAGGAGGTGGCCGACAAGCTCGGCAACACGCCTGCGGTCTGCCGTTCCAGCTACATCGACCCCCGGATCATCGACCTCTACGAGAACGACGTGACGATCGCGCCGGACCTCGAGGTCCTGGGCGAGCAGGCGTCGTACGGCTCCCCCGCCTTCCAGGGGGCGATCGAGAAGGCGGTCCTCGCCCTGCTGCGGGAGCCGGTGTCCGAGCAGCTCGCCGGCTGACCTGTCCTGCTCGCCACATCACCCTGACGCCATCCTGCACTTCCGTAAGGTGCTTGTTTCGTCGGAGACAGCCCGGGGAGACGACGCCCATGCAGCCATCCGCCCCGACGTGCCCGTGCACCGGGCTGCGGGTCTGCATGCGCGCCTGCGCGGCCGGCCGGTGACGGCCGGCCCCGCCGCCGTCCGTCCCTGTGCCGTCCTGTTCGACCGCGACGGGACGCTGGTCGTCGACGTGCCCTACAACGGCGACCCGGAGCTGGTGCAGCCGATGGCCGGGGCCCGCGCCGCGCTCGAGCGGCTGCGGAGCGCCGGAGTGCCCACCGCCGTCGTGTCGAACCAGAGCGGCATCGCCCGGGGTCTGCTCACCCGCGAGCAGGTCGACGCGGTCAACGCGCGGCTGCAGGACCTGGTCGGCCCGCTCGGCCCGGTCTTCGTCTGCGAGCACGGCCCGGACGACGGCTGCTCCTGCCGCAAGCCGGCGCCCGGGATGGTGCTCGCCGCCGCGCGGGCCCTGGGTGTGGCACCCGAGACGTGCGTCGTCGTCGGGGACATCGGCGCCGACGTCGGTGCGGCGCTCGCCGCCGGCGCCCGGGCTGTCCTCGTCCCGACACCGGTCACCCGGCCGGAGGAGGTCGAGCGGGCGCGGCGGGCCGGCGTGCCGGTCGCGTCCGACCTCCGGGCAGCGGTCGCCCTGCTCCTGCCGGACGAGGACCCGTCGGAGGAAGGGCCATGACGACCACGCTCGTCGTCCGGCTGGACAGCGACGGGGACGTGCTGCTCGCCGGTCCGGCCGTGCGCGCCGTCGCAGCGGCCGGCGACCGCGTCGTCCTGCTCGTCGGGCCGCAGGGCGCCGCGGCGGCCCGGCTGCTGCCCGGTGTCGACCAGGTCCTCGTCTGGGCCTGTCCCTGGATCGTGGCCGATCCCGCCCCGGTCGACCCGGCCGACATCGCCGGGGTCGTCGCCGAGGTGCGCGCCGTGGCCGCCGACCGGGCTCTCGTGCTGACGTCCTTCCACCAGAGCCCGCTGCCCACCGCGCTGGTGCTGCGCCTGGCCGGCGTCCCCTGGGTCGGTGCCGTCAGCGAGGACTACCCCGGCTCCCTGCTGGACCTCCGCCTGCAGCTGCCCGACTCCGGGCTGCACGAGGCGCAGCGCCAGCTGCGACTGGCCGAGGCAGCCGGCTTCGCCCTGCCCGCCGGGGATGCCGCGGGACTGCAGGTGCGCCGCGACCTGCCGACGACGACGCTGCTGACCGGCGAGGACCCGTACGTCGTCGTGCACCCGGGCGCGTCCGTGCCGGCCCGCGCGCCCGGTCCGGAGTGGGCCCGAGACCTCGTGCAGGCCCTGCTCGGCGACGGCTGTCGTGTCGTGGTCACGGGAGGCCCCGGCGAGGTCGGCCTCACTGCCGCGGTGGCCGCGCCCGGAGCGGTCGACCTCGGCGGACGGACCGGTCTGGCCGAGCTGGCCGACGTCCTGGGCCGGGCCGCCGTGGTCGTGGTGGGCAACACCGGGCCCGCCCACCTGGCTGCCGCCGTCGGGACGCCGGTGGTGTCGCTGTTCGCCCCCGTCGTGCCCGCCGAGCGGTGGCGGCCGTGGCAGGTTCCGCACAGACTGCTGGGAGACCAGTCCGCTGCGTGCGCGCTCAGCCGGGCCAAGACCTGCCCCGTACCAGGCCATCCGTGCCTCGACGGCGTGCCGGTGACGGCCGCCGTCGACGCCGTGCGAGCGTTGGCGCCGTCGCTCGCCCCCCGCCGTACGGCGGCCAACGCATGAGGAGCCTGCTGTGAGAGTCGCGATGGTCTCCGAGCACGCCAGCCCGTTGGCGGTCCTGGGCGGAGTCGACGCGGGCGGCCAGAACGTCCACGTGGCCGCCCTCGCGGAGGGGATGGCCCGGCACGGCGCCGACGTCGTCGTCCACACCCGCCGGGACGACGTCGCCCTGCGCCGCCGCGTGCGCATGAGCCCCGGGGTCACGGTCGACCACGTGATGGCCGGGCCCCCGCACGCCGTGCCCAAGGACGACCTGCTGCCCTACATGGACGACTTCGCGGCCGACCTGCACCGGCAGTGGCGGGCCCGGCGTCCCGACGTCGTGCACGCCCACTTCTGGATGAGCGGCCGGGCTGCGCTGGCCGCCGCCCGGCCGCTCGGCATCCCCGTGGTCCTGACGTTCCACGCCCTCGGCGTCGTCAAGCGACGCCACCAGGGCGAGCGCGACACCAGCCCGGCGGGTCGGCTCGACGTCGAGTCGGCTCTCGTGCGCGAGGCCGACCGCATCGTGGCCACCTGCACCGACGAGGTCTTCGAGCTGCTCCGGCTCGGCGGCGACCGCCGGCGCATCTCGGTCGTCCCCTGCGGGGTCGACCTGACGACCTTCCACCCCGGCGTGCAGCCCGAGCCGCGCACCCCAGGACTGCGGCGCATCGTCTGCGTCGGGCGGCTGGTGGAGCGCAAGGGCGTCGGCAACGCCATCGAGGCGCTCGGACGGCTGCGCGCGGCCGGCGGGCCCGACGCCGAGCTCGTCGTCGCGGGCGGGCCCGACGCCGCCGAGCTGGACTCCGATCCCGAGGTCGCCCGGCTGCGGGGGCTCGCCGACCGGGCCGGCGTCGCCGACCGGGTGGTGTTCCGTGGCCGGGTCGGGCGCGAGGACCTGCCGGCGCTGTTCCGCTCGGCCGACCTCGCGGTGTGCGTGCCGTGGTACGAGCCGTTCGGCATCGTGCCGCTGGAGGCGATGGCCTGCGGCGTGCCCGTCGTCGCGTCCGCCGTCGGGGGGATCATCGACACCGTCGTGCACGGGCGCACCGGCGTGCACGTCCCACCGCGCCGACCCGACGTGCTCGCCGAGGCGCTGGGCGACCTGCTGTGCGACGACGAGCGGCTGGCCGCGCTCGGCCGCGCCGGCGCCCGCCGCTCGCGCGCGAAGTACTCCTGGGACCGCGTGGCGGCGCAGACGCTGCAGTCGTACGAGGACCTGCTCCCCCTGCCCCTGGCCGAACTGCTCGACGAAGAGGTGTCGTCATGACCGCTCCCCTGCTCTCCGGCGCCGCGCACGTCCGCGCGCTGCTCGACGCCCTGCCCGCGCTGGACACCGACCGGGTCGACGCCTGGGGGCGTCACCTGGCCGCCGTGCTCGTCGGCGGCGGCCGGCTGCTGTGCGCAGGCAACGGCGGCAGCGCCGCGCAGGCCCAGCACCTGACCGCGGAGCTGGTCGGCCGCTACCGGGACGACCGCCCCGCGCTGTCGGCCCTGGCGCTGCACGCCGAGACGTCCTCGGTCACGGCGATCGCCAACGACTACGGCTACGACAGCGTCTTCAGCCGCCAGGTGCAGGCCCACGGGCGTCCCGGCGACGTCTTCCTGGGGCTGTCGACCAGCGGCCGCAGCGGCAACGTCCTCGCCGCGATGCAGGCCGCCCGCGACGGCGGGCTCACCGTCTGGGCGCTCACCGGCAACGGTCCCAACGCGATGACCGAGGCGGCGGACGACGCGATCGCGGTCGCCGCGCCGGCCACCGCCACGGTGCAGGAGATCCACCAGGTGGCCGTGCACCTGCTCTGCGCCGCCGTCGACCTCCAGGTCGGGGCCGACCACGCCAGCAGCGCGACCTACGACGGCAGCGAGCCCGCCACGACCTCGCCCGCCGAGGCCTTCGCGCCCTCCCCGGCGGGCTCGTGAGCCTCGTCGTCGTCGGCGACGCGCTGCTCGACCGCGACCTGACCG
Organism: uncultured Frankineae bacterium; assembly: GCA_902805805.1. The sequence goes on from CADCUE010000117.1 coordinate 6,606, forward strand.
GGACCGTCGACCGGCTCTGCCCCGACGCCCCCGTCCCCGTCGTCGACTCCCCCGTCGACGTCCCGCGACCCGGCGGTGCCGGGCTGGCCGCCCTGCTCGCCGCGGCGGACGGTCGCGACGTCGTGCTCGTCACGGCGCTCGCGCAGGACCCGCCGGGTCGCGAGCTGGCCGGCCTGCTCGCCCAGGCCGGCGTACGGGTCGTCGACCTCGGGCTCGACGGCGCGACGCCGGAGAAGGTCCGGGTCCGCAGCTCCGGTCGCTCCCTGCTCCGGCTGGACCGCGGCGGGGCGGGCGGCGCCGTGGGTCCGCTCACCGCCGAGGCGGCGGCTGTCCTGGCCGACGCCGACGCCGTCCTCGTGGCCGACTACGGCCGCGGGGTCGCTTCCGCCCCCGGCATGCGCGGGGCGCTGACGGCGGCCGCCGCCGGCCGGGCCCCCGTCGTCTGGGACCCGCACCCGCGGGGCGACGAGCCGGTCGCCGGCGTCACCCTCGCGACGCCGAACGGCGCGGAAGCACGGCACTTCGCGCCCGGGCACGACGGCGCGCTGCTGACCGCGACGACGGCCCGCGCGCGTGAGCTCGCCGGGCGCTGGTCGGCCACCGCCGTGTCGGTCACCCTGTCGGGCCGCGGGGCGCTGCTCGTCAGCGGCGAGGGCGCCCCCTCGGTCGTGCCCGCACCCGACGTGCCCTGCCCGGACCCGTGCGGAGCCGGGGACCGGTTCGCCTCCACGGCCGCCGGCCTGCTCGCCGACGGGGCCCTGCCGTCCGAGGCCGTCGCCGGGGCCGTGGCGTCGGCGAGCGCCTTCGTCGCCGCCGGCGGCGCCGCGTCCGTGCGCGTCGGCCGGCCCTCCCCCTCCGGCGGTCCCACCTCCGAGAGCGCGGAGCAGGTGGTGCAGCGCGTCCGCGCCGCCGGCGGCACGGTCGTCGCGACCGGCGGCTGCTTCGACCTGCTGCACGCCGGGCACGTCGCGGTGCTGCAGCAGGCCCGAGCGCTCGGCGACTGCCTCGTCGTGCTGCTCAACTCCGACGCGTCGGTCGGCCGGCTCAAGGGCACGTCGCGTCCGCTGCAGTCCGAGGTCGACCGCGCGACCGTGCTGCGCGCGCTCGGCTCCGTCGACGCGGTCGTCGTCTTCGACGAGGACACCCCCGTGGCCGCGCTCGAGCGGCTGCGACCCGACGTCTGGGCCAAGGGCGGCGACTACGCCCTGACCGACCTGCCCGAGGCCCCCGTCCTCGGCGGGTGGGGCGGCCAGGCGGTCGTCCTGCCCTACCTGACCGGCAAGTCCACCACCTCTCTCATCCAGGAAGCAGCCACCCGTGCCTAGCTCTCGCCCTGCCCTCGGCACCGTCCTGATCACCGGCGCCGCGAGCGGTCTCGGCGCCGCGACCGTCGCCGCCGTGCGCGAGGCCGGCGGGCGACCGCTCGGCCTCGACCGCGTCCCCGTCGACGGCGTCCCGCACGAGATCGTCGACCTGTCCGACACCCGCGCCGCCGAGCAGGCCGTGCGCCGGCTCGTCGACGGCGCGGGCGGCACGCTCGACGCCGTGGTCACCGCGGCCGGCATGGACTTCCCGGCGCCGTTCGAGAAGCTCGACGGCGCCGACTGGGACCGCATCGTCATGGTCAACCTGCTCGGCACGGCGGCGACCGTCCGGGCGGCGATGCCGTACCTGCGGCGCAGCGAGAACCCCCGCGTCGTCACCGTCTCCTCGACGCTGGGCCACCGGGTCTTCGGCGACGCGACCGCCTACACGGCCAGCAAGTTCGGCGTCGTCGGCTTCACCCGCGGGCTGCAGGCCGAGCTCAAGGGCGAGGTGGGTGTCACCCTGCTGACCCCGGGCGGCATGCACACCAGCTTCTTCGACGACCGCGACGACCAGTACAAGCCCGGTCCGGACGCCAGGCTCAACCGCGCCGAGGACGTCGCGCTGAACGTCGTCCACGTCCTGACCCAGCCGCCCGGCTGCCACGTCTACGAGCTGGTCGTGGCGTCGATGTGGGAAGACAGCTGGCCGGCGTGAGCACCGTCCTCGGCATCAACGCCGTCTTCCACGACCCCGCCGCCGCGCTCGTCGTCGACGGGGTCACCGTCGCCGCCGTCGAGGAGGAGCGCTTCAACCGGCGCAAGCACGGCCACGACAACGTGCCGTTCGCCGCGTGGGAGGTCCCGGCGCAGGCGGCCCGGTGGTGCCTCGCCTCGGCCGGCCTGTCCCCCGAGGACCTGGACGCGGTCGCCTACTCCTACGACCCGGCGCTGTGCCCCCCGATCGAGGGGATGACCCTCGACCGGGTCATGACCGACGGCTGGGAGCCGATGCGCACGCTGTACGCGCAGCGCGCGCCGCTGTTCCTGCGCACCGCCCTGCCCGGGCTCGACCCGGGCATCGTCCGGTTCGTCCCGCACCACGTGGCGCACGCCGCCTCGGCCTACCTCGCCGCCCCGCACGCCGACAGCGCCGTCATGACGCTGGACGGCCGCGGCGAGCGCACGTCCTACCTCGCCGGGCGGGTCCGCGGCGGTGACCTCGAGATCCTGGCGCAGCAGCCGCTGCCGTCGTCGCTGGGCCTGCTGTACGAGGAGGTCACCGAGCACCTCGGCTTCCGGCGCAGCAGCGACGAGTACAAGGTGATGGCGCTCGCGTCGTACGGCACGCCGCGGTGGCTGGACGAGTTCCGGTCGCTCGTCCGGACGACCGGCGACGGCGGCTTCGTCGTCGAGCCGATCGAGTGGGCGTCGTACGTCAAGCGCGGCGCCGGTGCCTTCGACGACGTGGACTCCGACTCCGCCGACCTCGCCTCGACCGTCCAGATCCGCCTGCAGGAGGTCCTGCTCGAGCTGGCCGGCTGGCTGCACGGCCGGACCGGCGACCGGGTGCTCACCCTGGCCGGTGGCGTCGCCCTGAACTGCGTGGCCAACAGCGTGCTGTGGGACGCCAGCCCGTTCGAGGAGATCTGGGTCCAGCCGGCGTCCGGCGACTCCGGCACGGCGCTGGGCGGCGCGATGTACGTGGCGCACGCCCTCGGCGACGACGTGCAGCCGATGCGCACCGCGGCGCTGGGCCGGTCCTGGTCCGACGACGAGCTCGAGCAGTGGCTGATCACGGCGCAGGTGCCGTACACCCGGCCCGACGACATCGCCGAGGAGGTCGCGCAGTGCCTCGCCGACGACGGCGTGGTCGCGTGGTTCCAGGGACGGGCCGAGTACGGTCCCCGTGCGCTCGGGCACCGCTCGCTGCTGGCGCACCCGGGCTACGCCAAGAACCTCGAGCGCATGAACGACGTCAAGGGTCGTGAGCAGTTCCGGCCCGTCGCGCCGATGGTGCTGCTCGACCGCGCGCACGAGGTCTTCATCGGACCGATCCCGTCGCCCTACATGCTGTTCACGCACGGGGTGCAGCCGGCGTGGAGGGACCGGATCCCCGTCGTCACGCACGTCGACGGCAGCGCCCGCATCCAGACGGTCGACCCGGCCGACGAGCCGCTCGTCGCCCGGATGCTGGAGCGCTTCGCGGCGAAGACCGGCATCCCGGTCGTCGTCAACACCTCGCTCAACACCGCCGGCCGGCCCATCGTCGACGACCCGCGCGACGCGCTGGAGTGCTTCGGGTCCGGGCCGGTCGACCTGCTGGCGCTCGGCCCGTTCGCCGTCCGCCGGGCACGTCCGACGACCGGCGCGGCGGAGGTGGCCGCAGCGCAGGACATGGGGTGAGCGGGACGACCGTCGCGGTCGTCGTCCCGACCGTGGGCCGGCCGTCCCTGCACGCCGCCCTCGCGCCGCTGCTCGGACGGGTCGAGGTCGTCGTGGTCGACGACCGGCCGTCCGGGGCCGACCTGGTGCTGCCGGACGGCGTGCGCGTCCTGCGCTCCCGGGGCGGCGGGCCCGCGGCCGCCCGCAACACCGGCTGGCGCGCCACCGACGCCACGTGGGTGGCCTTCCTCGACGACGACGTCCTGCCGCCGGACGACTGGGTCGACCAGCTGCACCGCGACCTGACCGCCTGCGGCCCGGACGTCGGGGCCACGCAGGGCCGGATCGTCGTGCCGCTGCCCGACTCCCGTCGGCCGACCGACTGGGAGCGCAGCACCGCCGGCCTGCAGACGGCGGTGTGGGCGACCGCCGACATGGCCTACCGCCGCGAGGCGCTCGACCAGGTCGGGGGCTTCGACGAGCGGTTCCCGCGGGCCTACCGCGAGGACGCCGACCTCGGACTGCGCGTGACGTCGGCGGGCTGGCGGATCGTGCGGGGAGCCCGGTCGGTCGACCACCCGGTGCGACCGGCCGGCTGGCGGCAGAGCATCCGCAGCCAGCGCGGCAACGCCGACGACGTCCTCATGCGGGTGCTGCACGGTCGCGACTGGCGTGCGCGGGCGGCGGTCCCGCCGGGCCGGCGGCCGTGGCACCTCGCGACGACCCTGTGCCTGCTCGCGGCCGCACACCCCCGGACGCGCACCGTCGGACTGCCGGTCTGGGCCGCCCTGACCGCCGACTTCGCCCGCCGGCGGATCGTCCCGGGGCCGCGCACGGCCCGCGAGGTGGCGACGATGACCGTGACGTCGGCAGCGATCCCGGTCGCCGCGACGTCCTGGTGGCTCGCCGGCTGGGCCCGCCTGCCCGCGCAGCTGCGACGGGGCCGCCGGTGAGGGTCGTGGTCCTGCGGGCCCTCGGGCTCGGCGACCTGCTGACTGCCGTGCCGGCGCTGCGGGCCCTGCGCCGGGCCCGTCCCGACGCCGAGATCGTCCTCGCCATGCCGGCCGGGCTCGCCGACCTCGCCCGGCTGAGCGGCGCGGTCGACGAGGTCGTCGACACCGCTGCCCTGGCGCCGCTCGAGCGCTCCCTGCACGCCGCCGACCTGGCGGTGAACCTGCACGGCCGCGGGCCGCAGAGCACGGCGCTGCTGCGGGAGACGGCACCGCAGG
>CADCUE010000118.1 GCA_902805805.1 uncultured Frankineae bacterium
GGAGCTCCAGGGGCCGGGGCGAGGGAGGTGGTCGTCGTCATGCGCACGACCCTGCCTCACTCGCTGTCGATGGTCCATGGCCCAGGGTGACCATTGCTCCGTCTGGCCCAGTCGGCGCTGCGCTGCCTACCGCGTGCGCGCGAGGTCGGCAGCCCCGACGATGCCGGCGTCGTTGCCCAGCGCGGCCAGCCGGACCTCCGCCTCGGGCCGGCTGCCGGCACCGGTGAGCCGCGCGCGGAACGCCTCGCGCGTCGGCGTGAGCAGCAGGTCGCCGGCGTCCGAGACGCCACCGCCGAGCAGGAAGACCCCGGGGTCGAGGACGGCGGCGAGGTCGGCCATCCCCTGACCCAGCCAGCTGCCGACGACGGCGAAGCACTCGAGGGCCGCCGGGTCGCCCTCGCGCGCGGCCTGCGTGACCTCGACCGACTCGATGCCCTCGAGCGTCCCGCCGCCCAGCTCGAGCAGCCGCCGGCCGTACTCCCGCTGAGCACCGGCGATCTCGCGCGCCTCGTGCAGCAGCGCCCGGCCGGAGGAGTACTGCTCCCAGCAGCCCCGCAGCCCGCAGCCGCAGCGCCGGCCGTCGCGCACCATCTGCATGTGGCCGATCTCGCCGCCGATCCCGTGCCGCCCGCGGTGCAGCGCGCCGTCGAGCACGATCCCGCCGCCGATGCCCGTGCCGACGGTGACGAGGACGAGGTGCTCCTCGCCGCGACCGGCGCCGAAGCGGTACTCGCCCCACGCCGCGGCGTTCGCGTCGTTCTCCACGACGACCGGCAGCCCGACGCGCTCGGCCACGCCGTCGCGCAGCGGCTCGTCGCGCCACGACAGGTTCGGCGCCAGCAGCACCGTGGCGCGGTCGGCGGTGACGAAGCCCGCGGCCCCGATGCCGACCGCCTCGACCTCGGTGCCCGCCGACAGCTCCGCGACGCAGGCGGCGATGACGTCCTCGACGTCGTCCGGCGACGCCGACGGCGTCGGCCGGCGGGTGCGCCGCAGGATCGTCCCGGCCTCGTCGACCAGCCCGGCGGCGACCTTCGTCCCGCCGACGTCCACGCCGACGGTGTAGGTGGTGGTGCGCACGCTCAGCCCTCCCGCACGTCGATGTGCTGCACGCCGCCGGACGGGCGGCTGCCGTCCGGTGCCGCCGGCGGCACCACGGCGCTGCGCACCGCCGCGACGACCGACGCCGCGGCGTCCAGCAGGTGCTCCACGGTCTCCGGGCGGACGTCGCGCAGCAGGGCGATGCCGGAGCACACGGGGCACACGCCGCACGTCGGCGTGCCGGCGCCCCCGTGCTCGGCGGCGCCGGCCTCGCCACGGGTGCGGGCCCAGTCCTCCACGGCGGCGAACAGCCGCGCCGCCTCCTGCGCCGCCGAGCCGACCTGCGGCCCGTCCGGGCCGGTCACCGGGACATCCACAGCGCCGGGTCGGGCTCGAAGCGCACGCGCAGCCGTCCGTCGCGCAGCAGCGCCCCCGCGACGAGGCACCGGCGCAGGGCGCTCGGCAGCGCCAGCACCCTGCGGTGCCCGGCGACGGTGACGACCAGCTCGTCGCCCGACCGGCCGAGCGAGAGGTCCTCGCGGCGCGCCAGCGGCAGGGCGAGCGACAGCTCGAAGCCGTCGGCCGTGCGGGCGACGGCCACCAGGTCGTCGCCGTCCCCGCCGTCGGCCGGGTCGACGTCGCCGTACAGCTCGCGCCCCAGGGCGGTGAGGTCGGCGAGGCCGACCGGCTCGGCGGGCCGGTACGGCGACACGAGCACCGGCAGGCCGCCGGCGTCGGCCCGCACCGCGGCGAGCTGCTCGGCCTGCGAGGCGGCCCAGCCGGCGAGGAACGGCTCCGCCGAGCCGGTCGGGAAGACGCGGTTGGCGACGAGGGCGTCGACGCGGTAGCCGTACAGCGCCAGCGAGGTGAGGGTGCGCCGGGCCTCCGCCACGACGACCGCCTCGGGCGTGAGCACCACCCGCACGGACGTCGACGGGGCGGTCAGCACGGCCCGCACCTGCAGCAGCTCGCGGTGCAGGCGCTCGACGGCGTCGAACAGGTCGTCGCGCGGCACGGTCGGCCCGGACACCCGCGACAGCAGCGGACGCACGGCCCGCAGCGCCCTGCGGTGCGCCGGGAAGACCTTCTCGACGTACCACGACAGCGCCTCGGGCAGCGCGAGCAGCCGCAGCGTCTCGCCCGTCGGGGCGCAGTCGACGACGACGAGGTCCCAGGGCCCGGTGGTGACCTGCCGGGTGACCTCGAGCAGGGCGAGGACCTCCTCCGCGCCCGGCAGGACGGTCAGCTCCTCGGCCTGCAGCGCGTCGACGCCGGCCCGCTCGAGCAGCCCGAGCAGGTAGCCCTGCACGTCGCGCCAGGTGCGCTCGAAGGCCGCCTGGGTGTCGACCTGCATGGCGTACAGCCCGGTGTCGACCTCGGTCGGCTCGCCGGTCAGGGGCGTGCCGAGGGCGTCGGCGAGCGAGTGGGCGGGGTCGGTCGACAGGACGAGGGTCTTGCTCCCCCGCGCCGCGGCGGCGGCGGCGGTCGCGGCGGAGGCGGTCGTCTTGCCGACACCGCCCTTGCCGGTGAACAGCAGCAGGCGCACGGGCCCTACCGCCCCAGCTGCTCGACGCGCTTCTTGAGCTCCTTCAACGCCGAGTCCATGATCATCTTCTCGGCCTTGCGCTTGAACATGCCGAGCATCGGCATCGCGATGTCGACCGACAGGGAGTACGTGACCTCGGTGCCCTCGCCGCGCGGCGCCACCGCGTAGGACCCGACCTGCGACTTCTGCACGGCGGAGGTCCCGACGAGGTGCCAGGCGACGCCCGTGGCGTGCCAGTCGTACTCGAGGACGTACTCGTCCTTGAGCACCCCGGCGTCCATGACGAAGCGGGCCTGCCGGGGACGGCCGTCAGCGGCGGCGTCGAGCACCTCGGCGCTCTTGATCTGGCCGGTCCACTCGGGGTAGCGGTCGATGTCGGCGATGACCGCCATCACCGCGTCGGGCGGCGCCGAGATGGTGATGGTGCTGCTCGCGAGGTCGGCCATGGCTCGGGAGGCTAGTACTCCCGGGACCGCCGCACGTCGGCGAGTCAGGCCAGCAGGAGGGCCAGCACGCAGGTGAGGAGGAGGAGGACGACGACCGCGCCGAGGGCCAGCGCGACCCGCCGCGGCGCCGACAGCGCGAGCACGTCGCCGACCACCGGCAGCACGACGGTGGGACGGTCGTCGCGCACCGCGGCCAGGAACGGCGTGCCGCACGCACCGCACGCCGGGAGGGCGAGGTCGTTGGGGTGCGAGCAGGTGCTGCAGGGCCAGGTCCCGGTCGACGTGGCAGCGAGCGGGGCGCTGCCGACCGGCTCGACGACGGGCAGTCCTGTGGCCGGGGCCGGCCGCACCTCGGGCGCGGGAGCCGCTGGGGCGCCGGCCGGGGCGTAGCACTGCGTGCACCAGGGGGCGCCCGGCCGCACCGAGGCCGAGCACCGCGCGCAGCGCGCGCCCACCGCGGTCCTCTGCTCCACGTCGGCGACATCGGCAGCGACGGGCAGGTCCTGAAGGCGGCGCACGAGTAGGGTCGGGCAGCCGTCCCCGCAGCGTCGAGGAGCTCACGTGCAGGAGTTCTCCACCCCCGCAGCCGTCACCGTCGGTCCGGCCGCGGCGCTGACCGACGCCCTGGAGGAGCGCGCGGCGTCGTCCCCCGACAGCCTGCAGTTCGCCCGCAAGGCCGGCGACCGCTGGACCGACGTCACGGCCAAGGAGTTCGCGACGGAGGTGCGGGCCGTCGCCGCCGGGCTGGTGGCCCGCGGCGTGCAGGCCGGCGACCGCGTCGCGCTCATGAGCCGCACCCGCTACGAGTGGACGCTGTGCGACTACGCCATCTGGACGGCGGGCGCGGTCGCGGTGCCGATCTACGAGACGTCCTCGGCCGAGCAGGTGCAGTGGAACCTCAGCGACAGCGGCGCCGTGGCGATCGTGCTCGAGACCGCGGCGCACGCAGCCCTCGTCGAGGGCGTGCGCGGGCAGCTGCCGGACCTCTCGACCGTGGTGCAGCTCGAGGCCGGCGGCCTCGACGAGCTCGTGGCGGCGGGCCGGGAGGTGCCGGAGACCGAGCTGGCGGCCCGCCGGGCGTCGGTCACCGCCGACACCCTCGCGACGATCATCTACACCTCCGGCACGACCGGCCGGCCGAAGGGCTGCGAGCTCACCCACCGCAACCTGCTCACCGTGTGCCGGGCGCCGCGGCACATGCTCCCCGAGCTGTTCGACGGCACCGGCAGCACGCTGCTGTTCCTGCCGCTGGCCCACGTGTTCGCCCGCTTCGTGCAGGTCGCCTGCGTCGAGACCGGCTCGCGCATGGGGCACACGGCC
>CADCUE010000119.1 GCA_902805805.1 uncultured Frankineae bacterium
CCCGACAGGGCGCGGCGCCTGTCCCACTGTGCGGGACGGCTGTCTCACTTCCCTTGACTCCGGCTGCAGCGTGACGCACTGTGGTCCTGTGCTCAGCCTCCTCGTAGTTCCCTAGCGCGCCTGCCGCCCCGGCAGTCGCGCTCACCCCTCCGTGCCCCGGGCACGAGGGGTCTTTTTTTGCCCAGACGCCAGCCATCACGCCGGAGGAAGACCGCAGATGTCCGAGAGCCTCACCGGAGCCCAGTCGCTCGTGCGCTCGCTCGAGAGCGCCGGTGCGGAGGTCGTCTTCGGCATCCCCGGCGGAGCGATCCTGCCGGCGTACGACCCGCTGTTCGACAGCCGGAAGCTGCGCCACATCCTCGTCCGCCACGAGCAGGGCGGCGGGCACGCCGCCACCGGCTACGCCCAGGCGACCGGCAAGGTCGGCGTGACGATGGCGACGAGCGGTCCGGGCGCGACCAACCTCGTCACCCCCATCGCGGACGCCTACATGGACAGCGTGCCGCTCGTCGCGGTCACCGGGCAGGTCCCGAGCGCGGCCATCGGCACGGACGCCTTCCAGGAGGCCGACATCGTCGGCATCACGATGCCGATCACCAAGCACAACTTCCTCGTGCAGTCGGTCGACGACATCCCGCGCACCATCGCCGAGGCGTTCCACCTCGCCAGCACCGGCCGGCCGGGCCCCGTGCTCGTCGACCTGCCCAAGGACGTGCTGCAGGCCAAGGGGCGCTTCGCCTGGCCGCCGGTGCTCGACCTGCCGGGCTACCACCCGACGACCCGCCCGCACGCCAAGCAGATCCGCGAGGCAGCGCGCCTGATCGCGAGCGCGAAGCGACCGGTGCTCTACGTCGGCGGCGGCGTCCTCAAGGCCCGCGCCGCTGCCGAGCTGCGGGTGCTGGCCGAGCTGACCGGCATCCCGGTCGTGACCACGCTGATGGCCCGCGGGGCGTTCCCGGACAGCCACGCGCAGCACCTCGGCATGCCGGGCATGCACGGCAACGTCGCCGCCGTCGCCGCGCTGCAGAAGAGCGACCTGCTCATCTGCCTCGGGGCGCGCTTCGACGACCGGGTCACCGGCAAGCTGGACACCTTCGCGCCGGGCGCCACCGTGATCCACGCCGACATCGACCCGGCCGAGATCGGCAAGAACCGGACCGCGGACGTGCCGATCGTCGGGGACTGCCGCGAGACGATCGCCGAGCTGGTGCCGGCCGTGCAGGAGCTCTACCGCGCCGGCTCGCGCGCCGACCTCACCGGCTGGTGGAAGACGCTCGACGGCTGGCGCACCACCTACCCGCTGGGCTACGAGGAGCCGAGCGACGGCTCCCTCGCACCGCAGCACGTCATCACCCGGCTCGGCCAGATCGCCGGGTCCGAGGCGGTCTACGTCAGCGGCGTCGGGCAGCACCAGATGTTCGCGAGCCAGTTCATCACCTACGAGCACCCCTACACCTGGCTCAACTCCGGCGGGCTCGGCACGATGGGCTACGCCGTCCCCGCCGCCATGGGCGCCAAGGTGGGCCGGCCGGACGCCACCGTGTGGGCGATCGACGGTGACGGCTGCTTCCAGATGACCAACCAGGAGCTCGTCACCTGCGCCATCGAGGGCATCCCGATCAAGGTGGCCATCATCAACAACGGCAACCTCGGCATGGTCCGGCAGTGGCAGACCCTGTTCTACGAGGGCCGCTACTCCAACACCAACCTGCAGTCCAAGCGCGTCCCCGACTTCGTCAAGCTCGCCGACGCCATGGGCTGCGTGGGACTGCGCTGCGACAGCGCGGCCGACGTCGACGCGACGATCGAGAAGGCGATGGCCGTCGACGACATGCCGGTGGTCGTGGACTTCGTCGTCGGGCAGGACGCCATGGTCTGGCCGATGGTGCCGGCCGGCACGAGCAACGACGAGATCCTCGCCGCCCGCGACACGCGACCGGTCTGGGACGCCAACGACGTCTGAGCGCTGACGTCCCCGCGCCGTCCGCACGACCCGTCCGCCCCTTCCTCCTACGACCCCCAGGACGCCCTCATGGCCACCACCCGCCACACGCTGTCGGTCCTCGTCGAGGACAAGCCGGGTGTGCTCGCCCGCGTCGCGTCGCTGTTCAGCCGGCGCGGCTTCAACATCGAGTCCCTGGCCGTCGGGCCGACCGAGCACTCCACGGTCAGCCGCATGACCATCGTCGTCTCGGTCGAGGACTCGCCCCTCGAGCAGGTCACCAAGCAGCTGAACAAGCTGGTCAACGTGCTGAAGATCGTGGAGCTCGATCCCGCGTCGAGCGTGCAGCGCGAGCTGCTGCTGGTGAAGGTCAAGGCCGACCTCACGAGCCGCAGCCACGTCCTCGAGACCGTGCAGCTGTTCCGCGCCAAGGTCGTCGACGTCGCCGCGGACGCCGTCACCATCGAGGCCACCGGCACGACCGACAAGCTCGCCGCCCTGATCAAGGTGCTCGAGCCGTTCGGCATCCGCGAGCTCGTCCAGTCCGGCATGGTCGCCGTCGCCCGCGGATCCCGGTCGATGACCGGCGCCGAGCCGCGCCTGCGCAGCGCCTCCTAGCGCGGCTCCGCCGCACCTCCCGGCGCGGCTCCGCCGCACCAAGCACCCTCTAGCGCAGCTCCGCCACCCTCTAGCGCGGCTCCGCCGCGACGCACGGCTCGTCGTTCCCACCCCCCACCGAAGGAGAGCCCCACCCCCATGGCCGAGATCTACTACGACGACGACGCCGACCTCGGCCTCATCGCGAGCAGGAAGGTGGCCGTCCTGGGCTACGGCAGCCAGGGCCACGCGCACGCGCTGTCGCTGCGCGACTCCGGGGTCGACGTCCGCGTCGGTCTGCCCGAGGGCAGCAGGAGCCGCGCCAAGGCCGAGCAGGAGGGCCTGCGGGTCGTCACGCCCGCCGAGGCGGCGGCCGAGGCCGACGTGATCATGATCCTGGCTCCGGACACCGTGCAGCGCACGCTGTACGAGGCCGACGTGGCGCCGCACCTCGAGGACGGGAACGCGCTGTTCTTCGGGCACGGCCTCAACATCCGCTTCGGGCTCATCACGCCGCCGGCCGGCGTCGACGTCGCGATGGTCGCGCCCAAGGGACCGGGCCACCTCGTGCGCCGGCAGTTCGTCGACGGCCGCGGCGTCCCCTGCCTGGTCGCCGTGGAGCAGGACGCCTCGGGGCAGGCGCTGGCGCTGGCGCTGTCGTACGCCAAGGGCATCGGCGGCACCAAGGCCGGCGTGCTGCGCACGACCTTCACCGAGGAGACCGAGACCGACCTGTTCGGCGAGCAGGCCGTGCTCTGCGGCGGCGCGTCGGCGCTGGTGATGGCCGGCTTCGAGGTCCTCACCGAGGCGGGCTACCAGCCCGAGGTGGCGTACTTCGAGTGCCTGCACGAGCTCAAGCTGATCGTCGACCTGATGTACGAGGGCGGCATCGGCAAGATGCGCTGGTCGGTCTCCGACACGGCCGAGTTCGGCGACTACGTCTCCGGGCCGCGCATCATCACGCCCGCCGTCAAGCAGGAGATGGAGCGGGTGCTCGCCGAGATCAAGGACGGCACCTTCGTCAAGCGCCTCATCGAGGACGACGAGAACGGCGGCAAGGAGCTGGCGGAGTTCCGCGCCACCGGCGCCGACCACCCGATCGAGAAGGTCGGCGCCCAGCTGCGGCCGATGATGGCCTGGATCGACGACGCGGGGGAGTAGTCCCGTCACCGACGACGGCCCGGTCCGCCCCTGAGGGGGTGGCCGGGCCGTCGCCGTCCGCTGGTCCGCAGGTCAGGCCGGCGGGCCGAACCAGCCTGCTGCGTCGACGACCAGACCCACCGTCCCGGCGGCGTTGCGCAGGCGGACCGCTGCGCCGCCGAGCTTGGCGATGACCAGGCCGGCCGACGTCGACCCGGGCTCGAGGTTGAGGTGCGAGACCCGCGGCACGGCCGGCGCCGTGCCGGGGTAGACCCGCACGTCCGTGCGTGCCGTCGCCCCGACGCCCGTGACGTTGAGGACGACGGCGCCGGCCCGTCGCGGGACCGTCGTGGCGCCACCGGTGCTCAGGACCGCTGCCGAGCCGGGCCCGAGGCGGGTCGCCGCACCCGCCGGGGTGCCGAGCCGGATCCGCGTGTCGAGCACCCGGCGCGGGGTCACCGCCCGGAACAGGTCGCCGCCGGTGCCGGGGGCGTAGTAGCCCGCGACGTCGGCCAGCAGGTGCGTGCTCCCGCCGCCGCTGCGCAGCCGCACGGTGCCGTCGCGACCGACGCGGACGATCACGAGGTTGGGGACAGGCGCAGGTGACGCGGCGTTGAGGCTGCTGACCTGCGGCACGACCGACGGGTCGCCCCCGCCGGGGTAGGCACGCACGTCGAGCGACGCGGTGGCGCCGACCGCGGTGACCGTCAGCGCGACGGCGGTGGCCCCGACGGGCACGGCCGCGGTGCCGGTGACGGGCAGGTCGAGCGTGCCGCCCGGCCCCACAGCGGTCCCGCCCAGCCCCGAGCGGGTGTCGAGGACCCGGACCGGGTCGACCGCCCGGAAGCTGGTGGCGGCGCCCGGGGCGTACCACCCGGCGAGATCCGCCAGCAGGTGCACGGAGCCGCTGCTGTTGCGCAGCCGTACGCGCCCGAGGTTGCCGACGGGCACGGTGACGAGGTTGGCGCGGGTGACGCCGAGGCGGAGGTTGAGGTTCGAGACGCCGGGGGCCGGGCCCGTCGTCACCGGAGTCGGGTAGACGCGGACGTCGGTCCGCTCCGTGGCAGCGACCCCGGTGACGTTGAGGACCACGGCCGTGGCGCCCGCCGGTACGCCGGCAGCGCCGGCCACCTGGAGGTCGAGGCTTCGGCCTGGACCGACCGCGCCGCGGGGCGCACCCCTGCCGACGCGGGTGTCCAGCAGCCGCACGGGACCGACCGGGGTGAAGCGCGAGCCGGTCAGCGCCGGCACGGCGTAGCCGAGGTCGGCCAGCATGCCCAGGGCGACCTGCCCGGGGGAGAGGTGGGCCTCGCCGGCGGCGAGGTAGGGGGTCATGAGGGCCTGCGGGCTGCTGCGGGGATGGCTGCGCTCGTCCAGGTGGGTGTACGACGAGCCCTCGACGAAGGGGCTCTCACCCCGCGCGCAGGGCCGCTGCGGGCCCTGCTCGCCGCAGGTGCCCGGCGCGTGCAGGCGCACCTTGCCGCCGGCGGCGGTGAGCGCCGTCTGCCCCGACCAGTAGAGGTGCCCGCCGGTCAGGGCCGTCCGCAGCGCCGCGGAGCCGTCCGGCAGGGCGAGCAGCGGGGTGCCCCCCGTCCCGGCCTGGACGGCGCTCGTGGCGTAGGTGAACTGGTCGAACGAGACGCCGCTGCGCACGCCCGTGCTGCCGTTGAGCCCGGTCAGCCCGACCGTGGCCCGGCCGCCGTCGAGCCTCGCCATCCCGGTGAGGCCCAGTCCGTGGGCGATCTCGTGCAGGACGACGGTCCGGAAGTCGATCTGGTTCGCGGCCGGTCGGCCGTCGGTCCCCAGGTAGAGCCCGGCGGCGTTCGGGTTGAACTCCGCCTCGATGTCGGGGTTGCGCTGCGCGCCCCGCGGCGGCAGCGCGTCGCGGCCGGTCCGCGCGTTGAACAGCGCGACGGGCTCGAAGACGTCGTCGCGCACCTCCGCGGCGGTCGGTGCCCGGCCGGCCGGCGTCACCGTGGTGCCCTCGTTGCGCAGGAAGTCGTAGGGGCCGGCGCCGCCGAGGACCCCGGGGCCGAGGCTGCGCGCCGTGGCCTCGATCTCGATCGGCACGGGCGAGTCGATGCTGCGCTCCCAGACGTCCGCAGCAGCCCGGAAGGCCGCTCGAGCCTGGGGTGACCAGGCGTTGCCCGGGGTGTCGACGAAGCGCAGGTCGATCCGGGACACGGGGGCCGCCGTCAGCGCCGCCGTGACCGACGGGGCGGGCACCGCGAGCGAGCGCAGCGCCGCCGTGCGGACGCTGCTGCGGCGGGTCTGGCCGTGCGGCAGGTCCTCGGCGTCACCGGTCGACGCCACGAGGGCGGCGCGCAGGCTGACCGCCGGCCTGCCCGCGTCCGCGGCGCTCGCCCCGGCCGCCGGCACGAGCAGGGCGGCGACCGGCAGGACCGCCGCCAGGACGGTCAGGAGGGCGCGCGGCCGGGCCAGGCTGGTGCGCACACGGACTCCAAGGGGGCGGGAGCAAGGGTCTCTCGGCATCCTGACAGGTCGCCACGTTGTGTGCCGCCCTCAGCACGAAGCGTGCAGCACACGGGCCGCCTGCTCGTCCCGTTAGTCTCGCTGCTCGACCGTCCGCCTCCCCGCCGGACGCCCGTCGACCGCTCCGGAGAGGGACCGTGACGACCGCAGGCGCACCGACTCCTGTCGTGCTCATCGCCGAGGAGCTGGCGCCGTCGGTGCTGGCCGTCCTCGGTGACTCCGTCGACGTCCGGCACGTGGACGGCGCCGACCGGGCGGCCCTGCTGCCGGCGCTGGCGAGCGCGGACGCCGTCCTGATCCGCAGCGCCACGCGGATCGACGCCGAGGCGCTGGCCGCCGCTCCGCGGCTGCAGGTGGTCGCGCGGGCCGGCATCGGCCTCGACAACGTCGACGTGCCGGCGGCGACGGCGCGCGGCGTGATGGTCGTCAACGCCCCGCTGAGCAACATCGTGAGCGCGGCCGAGCAGGCGGTGCTGCTCCTGCTCGCCAGCGCCCGCAACCTCGCACCGGCCAACGCGGCGCTCAAGAGCGGTCGCTGGGAGCGCAGCCGCTGGACCGGCGTCGAGATCGCCGACAAGGTCGTCGGCATCGTCGGCCTCGGCCGCATCGGGGTGCTGTTCGCTCAGCGCATGTCGGCCTTCGGTGCCTCGCTGGTCGCCTACGACCCGTACGTCTCGCCGGCCCGCGCCGCGCAGATCGGTGTGCGGCTGGTCCCGCTCGAGGACCTGCTGCGCGAGAGCGACTTCATCTCCATCCACCTGCCCAAGACGCCGGAGACCGTCGGCCTGATCGGCCGGCACGAGCTGGCCCTGTGCAAGCCGACGGTGCGCATCGTCAACGCGGCCCGCGGCGGACTGCTCGACGAGGACGCGCTGGCCGAGGCGCTGGCGGCGGGCACCGTGGCCGGCGCCGGGCTCGACGTGTTCGCGAGCGAGCCGTGCACCGACTCGCCGCTGTTCGCCTTCGACAGCGTGGTCGTCGCTCCGCACCTCGGCGCGTCGACCGTGGAGGCGCAGGACAAGGCGGGCATCGCCGTGGCGCGCTCGGTGCGGCTCGCCCTCGCCGGTGAGTTCGTCCCCGACGCGGTCAACGTGCAGGCGGGCGGCGTCGTCGCCGAGGACCTGCGCCCCGCCCTGCCGCTCGTCGAGAAGCTCGGGCGCGTCTTCACCGCGCTCGCCGGAGGGGTGGCGGCGAACGTCGAGGTGCTGGTCCGCGGCGAGATCGCGGCGCTCGACGTCGCGGTGCTGCAGCTGGCGGCGCTCAAGGGGGTGTTCAGCGAGGTCGTCGAGGAGCAGGTGACCTTCGTCAACGCGCCGGTGCTGGCGGCCGAGCGCGGCGTGGAGACGTCGCTGTCGACCGACCCGGAGAGCCCGGACTACCGCAACCTGGTCACCGTCCGTGGAGCCCTGCCGAGCGGCGACCTCGTCTCGGTGTCCGGCACCCTGACCGGTCCGCGCCAGGTGGAGAAGCTCACCGAGGTCGACGGCTTCGACCTCGAGCTCATCGCCGAGCGCAACCTCGTCTTCTTCCGCTACCACGACCGGCCGGGAGTCGTGGGCCTGGTCGGTGCGCGGCTGGGGCAGGCCGACGTCAACATCGCCGGCGCGCAGGTCAGCCGCACGGCGCAGGGCGGTCAGGCCCTGATGGCGCTGACCGTCGACAGCCCGCCGACGTCCGAGCTGCTCGACGACATCGCCGAGGCGATCGGGGCGACGTCGGTGCGCTCGGTCTCGCTGGCGTGAGCAGCTTCGCCGCCGCGGACGGGACGCGGCTGGCCTTCCACTGCGCCGGGACCGGACCGCTCCTGGTCTGCCAGCCCGGCGGTCCGGGCCGGGCGAGCGCCTACCTCGAGGACCTCGGCGGGCTGTCCGCGGAGCGGACCCTCGTGCTGCTGGACCCACGGGCGACCGGTCGCAGCGAGGTCCCCGCCGACCCGTCGACGCTGCGGTTCGACCGGCTGGCCGAGGACGTGGACGCCCTGCGCGAGCACCTGGGCCAGGACCGGATCGACCTGCTCGGCCACTCCGCCGGGGCGATGGTGGCCCAGGCCTACGCCGCCGCGCACCCGGACCGGATCGGCTCGCTCGTGCTCGTCACCCCCACCGACGCCGTGCAGCGCGGCAGCGGCGCGCGCGCCGACGTCCCGCAGCTGCGGGCCGCCCGCGCCGGCGAGCCGTGGTACGCCGACGCGGTCGAGGCCGAGGCTGCGCTGCGGGACGCGCCCGCCTCGCAGGCGCAGGCGCTGCAGCGGGCGCTGCGCCCCTTCTTCTACGGCCGGTGGGACGAGCGGACGCAGGCGCACGCCGCCACCGCCGACCGGCAGATGAGCCGGCGCGCCGAGCTCGGCTTCGCCGCCGGGGCCGACGAGCTGGACCTCCCGGCGCTGCGCGCGGCGCTCGGCCGTCTCGAGTCACCCGTCCTCGTCGTCGGCGGGGAGCGGGACGGGGTGACGGGGCTGCAGGCGGTGCACGTGGTGGCAGGGGACTTCCCTCGCGCGCGCACCGTGGTGCTTCCCGGCGCCGGCCACTTCCCCTGGGTCGACGAGCCGACGGCGTTCCGGACCGCCGTCGCGGGCTTCCTGGCCCGCTCGCCCGCCTGAGACCCGTCCTGGGACCCCTCCGGCAGCGCGTACGATGTCGCGATGACGTCGCTGAGCCTCCTGCTTACGCGCCGCGACGGGGCCCCTTCCTAGGCCGGCTCCCCGTCGCGGGTCCTCGTGCTGGCCGCACCCGTCCGACGCTCCGGAGCCCCGCTGCCATGACCGACCCCACGAGCTCGTCCGTCCAGACCGACCGCATGCCCAGTGCCGCCCGCTACCGCCCGTTCCCGCCGGTCGACCTCCCCGACCGCACGTGGCCCGACCGTGCCGTCGACCGCGCCCCGCAGTGGTGCAGCGTCGACCTGCGCGACGGCAACCAGGCCCTCATCGACCCGATGGACGCCGACCGCAAGATGCGGATGTTCCGGCTGCTCGTCGGCATGGGCTACAAGGAGATCGAGGTCGGCTTCCCGGCCGCGAGCACGACCGACTTCGACTTCATCCGGGCTCTCGTCGAGCAGGACCTCGTCCCCGACGACGTCACGATCCAGGTCCTCACCCAGGCGCGCGAGGAGCTCATCGAGCGCACCGTGCAGTCGCTCGTGGGCCTGCGCGGCACCGCGCTGGTGCACCTCTACAACTCGACCTCGACGCTGCAGCGGCGCGTGGTGTTCGGACTCGACGAGGACGGCATTCAGTCCATCGCCGTGCGCGGCGCCGAGTGGTGCGCCAAGTACGCCGAGCAGCTGCTGGGCGACGAGACCACCGTGCGCTGGCAGTACAGCCCCGAGTCGTTCACCGGCACCGAGCTGGACTACGCGCTGGAGGTGTGCCAGGCCGTCATGGACGTGTGGCAGCCGACGCCGGACAACCCGGTGGTGCTCAACCTGCCGGCCACGGTGGAGATGTCGGTGCCGAGCACGTACGCCGACCAGATCGAGTGGTTCGGCCGCGCGCTGGGGGACCGGCGCTCGAGCGTCGTGCTCTCGCTGCACCCGCACAACGACCGGGGGACCGCTGTCGCGGCCGCCGAGCTGGGCGTCATGGCCGGCGCCGACCGCGTCGAGGGGTGCCTGTTCGGCAACGGCGAGCGCACCGGCAACGTCTGCCTGGTGACGCTCGGGCTCAACCTGCTCAGCCAGGGCGTCGACCCGCAGATCGACTTCAGCGACGTCGACGAGGTGCGCCGCACCGTCGAGCACTGCAACCAGCTGCCGGTCCACCCCCGCCACCCGTACGCCGGCGACCTGGTCTACACGGCGTTCTCCGGCTCGCACCAGGACGCCATCAAGAAGGGCTTCGAGGCCCTCGAGCGGGCGGCCGTGGACGCCGGGACGCCCGTGCGCGAGATGGAGTGGGGCGTGCCGTACCTGCCGATCGACCCGCTCGACGTCGGCCGGTCGTACGAAGCCGTGATCCGCGTCAACAGCCAGTCCGGCAAGGGCGGCGTCGCCTACGTGCTCAAGAACGAGCACCACCTCGACCTCCCCCGCCGCATGCAGATCGAGTTCTCGCGGGTCGTGCAGGAGGTCGCCGACGACGCGGGCGGCGAGATCGCCTCCGCCCGCATCTGGGAGCTGTTCGAGCAGACCTACCTGCAGCACGAGGCGCCGCTCCGCCTCGTCTCGTTCACGTCCGCGACCGGGGCGACCGACCGGATCGAAGCGGTCGTGCAGTGGCGCGGGGAGACGCGCACGGTGGCCGGCGAGGGCAACGGGCCGATCGCCGCCTTCGTCCACGCGCTGCAGGACCTCGACCTCGACGCGCGGGTCCTCGACTACGCCGAGCACGCCACCGGTGCGGGGGAGGAGGCGCAGGCCGCGTCCTACCTCGAGGTGGCCGTCGGCGGCCGCGTCCTGTGGGGCTGCGGTGTCCACCCGAGCATCGTCACCTCGTCCCTCAGGGCCATCGTGAGCGCCGTCAACCGCGTCTCATGAGGTGAGACCGCCGTCTCACCGCCGCTACGCTCGCCTGCCATGAGCACCCGGCTGGCGGTCATCGGTGGCGACGGCATCGGGCCGGAGGTGGTCGCCGTCGGGCTCTCGGTGCTCGACGCCGTGCTGCCCGGGGTCGACCGCACCGAGTACGACCTGGGCGCGCGCGCCTACGCGCGCACGGGCGAGACGCTGCCCGACAGCGTCCTCGAGGAGCTGCGCGGTCACGACGCGATCCTGCTCGGGGCCATCGGCGACCCGAGCGTGCCGCCCGGCGTGCTCGAGCGCGGGCTGCTGCTGCGCCTGCGCTTCGCGCTCGACCACTTCGTCAACCTGCGCCCGGTGCGCCTGTTCCCCGGCGTCCAGGGACCTCTCGGCGACCGGTCCGTCGATCTGGTGGTCGTCCGCGAGGGCACCGAGGGGCCGTACGTCGGCAACGGCGGGCGCTTCCGCGCCGGGACGGCGCAGGAGGTCGCGACGGAGGTCAGCCTCAACACGGCGCACGGCGTCGAGCGCGTGGTCCGCGACGCGTTCGGCCGGGCGCAGGCCCGCGAGCGCAAGCACCTCACCCTGGTCCACAAGACCAACGTCCTCGTGCACGCCGGCGGGCTGTGGCAGCGCGTCTTCGACGCGGTCGCGACCGAGTTCCCCGACGTCACGACCGACTACGCGCACGTCGACGCGGCGTCCATGTTCTTCGTGACGCAGCCGGAGCGCTTCGACGTCGTCGTCACGGACAACCTGTTCGGCGACATCCTCACCGACATCGGCGCGGCGATCGCCGGCGGCATCGGGCTGGCCGCCAGCGGCAACATCGACGCCACGCGGACCTCTC
>CADCUE010000120.1 GCA_902805805.1 uncultured Frankineae bacterium
CAGGACCCGTCGGCCGTCGACCCGCTCTTCGCCGAGCTGCGCCGGGAGCTCGCCCTTGCACGACGCACTGCGGCCGCCGAGCGCCGGCGGGCCGACGACCTGGACCGCCGCCTGGGACACGCCCAGCTGGAGTGCGGCCACCTGCGCACCGCCCTGGCCGCCGCCACCGGTCAGGAGCAGGACCCGGCAGATGCCGACCTCGACACTCCCACCGCCCGATGGCTGCTCGACACCGTGACCCGCGCCCGGAGCGACCAGGCGCGCTCGCACGCCGGCAGGAGCTGAGAGGAGCCTCGACGGCTACTCCGGCTGGGCCCGCATCAGACGCACCGCGGACTCGCGGTCCGGCACGCGCAGCTTCTTCAGCACGTTCGACACGTGCGTCCGCACCGTCACCTTGCCGATGAACAGCTTCTCGGCGATCTGCTCGGTGGACAGCCCCTCCGCCATCATCTCGAGCACCTCGGTCTCCCGGCTGGTCAGTCGAGCCACCACCGAGCTCTTGCTGGGCCGGAAGCGCCGCTTCGACGGCGACTGCAGCTGCTGGATGACCTTGAGCGCCAGCGAGCGGGGCAGAGCGGCCTCTCCTGCGATGACGCCGCGCAGCGCGGCGGCGAGCCGGTCGGGGTCCATGTCCTTGAGCAGGTAGCCCGACGCCCCCGCCCGCAGGGCCTCGAACAGGTCTTCGTCGTCCCGCGACGCGGTCAGCATGACGATCGCCGTGTCCGGCAGCGCCTTGGAGATCTCCGAGGCCGCCCGTATGCCGCCGCCCGGCATGTGGATGTCCAGCAGGCACACGTCCGGCTCGTGCTCCAGCGCTGCTGCGACCGCCTTCGGTCCGTCGGGGAGCGCGGCGACCACGACGCACCCGTCGAGCTCCAGCGCCTGCCGCACGCCGGCGCGCGTCGGCGCGTGGTCGTCGGCGATGACGACGCGCAGTCGCTCACTCAAGCCCAGCTCACCCGTACCTTCGTCCCATGGCCGTCCGCTGAGGTCAGGGCGTACGAGGCTCCAGCGCCTTCTGCCCTCTCCCGCATGCTCGTCAGGCCGAAACCCCGGCTGACCACCCCCTCAGGGTGGAAACCCCGACCGTCGTCCTCGACCGTCAGCACGAGCGGCTCCGCCGTCAGCCCGACCGTCACGCAGTGTGCTCCGCCGTGCCGCACAGCGTTGCGCAGGGCCTCTCCGGTGATGCGGTAGATCGCCTCGGCCTGCTCGGGAGTCACCATCACCGACTCTTCGATCGCCGTCGCGGTCTGGACGTCGTACCGGCGCGCCAGGTCGTCGACCGTCTGCTGCAGCGACTGCGCGAAGGCCTGGTCGACCGGCCGGGTGAGCGCGCCGATCGCGTGCCGCGCCTCGTCGAGGGCCCGTCCCGCGGCCGCGCTGAGCTGCTCTGCCACGCCGCGGTCCTCCGGGTGGTGCTCCAGGCGCTGCGCCCGCGCGTAGATGTACGACAGCTCCTGCGTGAGGCCGTCGTGCAGGTCGCGCGCCAGCCGCCGGCGGTCCTCCAGCACCGCGGCACGGGCCCAGTACGACCTGATCTCCCGGGCCGCGCCGACCAGCAGGCACAGGTAGAAGCCGAGGCGAAAGGCATCGCCGACGTAGACGAACTCGGAGTACAGCGACGGGAACAGCAGGTAGTCCACGCGCGCCACGGCCGCGAGCGCACAGCCGGCCCCCAGCCAGCGCAGCAGCTCGTCGTCCGAGGAGCGCTCGGCCTGGCGCGTGAACGCCACGGCGGCCACGGCGTACAGCAGCAGGTTGAGCGCCTGCGTCCCGATCGCGACCGGGTGGCCGCCGAACAGCGTGCGGCGGCTGTCGCTGAGGTCGAGCGACGGGTCCACGACGGGTGGGAGGCGGTCCGCCCAGCCGAGGCCGGCTGCCGCGAGCAGGACGACGACCAGAGCGCCACCGAGCACCCCCACACGGACGCGTCCCTGCGGCACGGTCGCGCCGGGGGGTGCCAGCGCGGCCGCGGCGATGAGGCCCGTACCGAACAGGCGGACGGCCAGCGGCGCCCAGCGGCTGAGCTCCTCCCCCGAGCTCAGGACGACCGCGACGGGGAGCGCGCTCAGCAGCAGGTTGGCCGCGGCCAGGACGAGCAGCCCGCACGTCAGCAGGAGCTCCTGCAGCCGCCGGTGCGCGCGGAAGCGACCGCCCACCAGGTAGGCGACGACGAGCGCCACGCAGGCCTCGGCCGTCTCGAGGGACACGTGCAGCGCCGGAGCCCGGTAGGCGAAGCGCAGCGGCGGCACGACGACGACCAGGAGGGTCACGCCCAGCCCGAAGGCGGTCATGGCCGCGGTCAGCTGCTGCGGCGCCAGACGCGGACGTCGTTGCGCTGGCACGTGCCGCAGGGTAGGCCAAACCGGGACGACCGCGTCCGCGATCGGCCCGACCACCGCGGACGCCATGGACTGCAGAGGGCTCTTGGCAAAGTTTTCTTTGCGGTCTACCGTCGCCCTGTGCCCGACCCGTCACCCGAGCTCGAGCCCACCGTCCAGGTCACGGACGTACGGGCCCTGCGCGCCCTCTCGCACCCGCTGCGCAACCGGCTGCTCGGGCTGCTGAGGCTCGACGGTCCCTCCACCGCGACCCTGCTCGGCCAGCGCGTCGGCGAGAGCAGCGGGTCGACGAGCTACCACCTGCGGCAGCTCGCGGCGTACGGCTTCGTCGAGGAGCTCGAGGGGCACGGCACCGGCCGGGAGCGCTGGTGGCGGGCGCGGCACCGCATGACCAGCTGGCAGGCCGAGCAGCTGGTCGGGCAGGACGGTGGCGCACAGGTCCAGGACGAGATGACCCGCCTGCAGCTGGCCGGCCACGCGCGCGTCCTGTCGGCCTGGCTGGCCCAGCGCGACGAGCTGGACCCCGCCTGGGCCACCGCGGCGTCGATCAACGACTTCGCGCTGCGGCTCACCCCCGAGCAGGCGCGCCGGCTGGCCGCCGAGCTCAGCGCGGTGCTGCACCGCTGGGTGCAGGCCCACCCGGCGGACGGGCCGGCCGAGGGCGGCGACCTGGTCAGCGTCCTGCTCGACGTCGTCCCGCTGCGCGAGTGGCCGACATGAGCCCTCCGCTCACCGTGCGGTCGGCGACGCGGCGCCTCGTGGGGCTCACCGCCCTGCGCTGGCTGCCCGTCGGGCTCACCGCACCGGTCATGGTGCTGCTGGCGCAGTCCCGTGGCTTGAGCCTGCGCGAGATCGGGCTGCTGTTCACCGTCCACGGCGTCGTCGTCGTGGCGCTCGAGCTGCCGACCGGCGGGCTGGCCGACGTCCTCGGCCGGCGTCCCGTCGTCGTCGCCGGCGCAGCGCTGCACGTGCTGTCGTGCCTGCTGGTCGCCGTGTCCACCGGCTTCGGCGGCTTCCTGGCCGCGGTGCTCGCGCTCGGCCTCGGGCGCGCCCTCGACTCGGGGCCGCTCGAGGCCTGGTACGTCGACACCGTCCACGCGCTCGACCCCGGCGCCGACGTCACCCCCGGCCTGGCGCGGCACTCCGCCGCCGACGGAGGAGGCCTTGCGGTCGGCGCGGTCGTCGGCGGGCTGCTGCCCGGGCTGCTCGACGCGCAGACGAGCACCGCCCTCGCCCTGCCGTTCCTCGTCGCCGCCGCTCTCGACCTCCTGTACGTCGGGGCCGTCCTGGCGCTGATGTCGGAGGACCGGCCGCCGCGGCCGGGCAGCGCCCGCGCCGCGCTGGTGGCCGGTGCACGAGCGGTGCCCGGGACGGTCGGCGGAGCCGTACGCCTCTCGGTCGGTGACGGGCCGCTGCGCCTGGTGCTGCTGCTGACGTCCGTGGGCGGCGTCGGGCTGGTGGCCTGCGAGCTGCTCGGGCCGGGGCGCTTCGTCGAGCTGGCCGGCGGCGCGGACCGCGGCGCGGCGGTGTACGGCACGGTGCTGGCCGCGTCGTTCGCCGTGGCGGCCGTCGGCGCCGTGGCCGGTCCCGGCGTGCGCCGACTGCTGGGCGGCTCGACCCGCGCCACCTGCGCAGCGCTGTCCGTCCTCGGTGCCGCCGGGCTCGCGACGCTCGCCGGACCCGACGTGCTGCTGCTGGCGGCGCTCGCCTTCGGTGCGTTCTACGTCGCGCACGGCGCCACCTGGCCGCTGCTGTCCGCCGTCCTGCACTCGCGCGTGACCGCAGAGCACCGGGCCACGGCCGTGTCCGCCATGTCGCTGGCGATGGCCGTCGGCGGCATCCTCGGCAACCTCGCGATGCCGGCCGTCGTGCGGCTGGCCGGTGTCGACGGCGCGTTCCTCGCCGTGGCGGCTCTGGTCCTGCTCAGCGGCCTGGCCTGCCTGCGCCTGCCCCGGGACGGTCGACCCGAGACCGGCACCGGCCGATCGGCGGAG
>CADCUE010000121.1 GCA_902805805.1 uncultured Frankineae bacterium
CGTGACCAGCAGCCCCACGACCTCGCCCTGGTGGCGCACGGGCGCGACGAGGCAGTCCCGCCATCCGGCCTGGGCTCGAAGGGCCTGCAGGTCGCGGTCGCCGCGGGCCGGACCGAGCCGGACTGCTGTGCCGCGCCGCAGGAGCTCGTCGACCAGGGGCGCGGTGGAGGCCGGTCCGGGGTCGTAGCCGCACACGGCGCGCAGCGGCGGACCGCTCTCGTCGCCGCGCAGGCGGAGCTCGACCCCCGCGCACTCGAACGCCCGGCGCAGCTCCTGCAGGAACACCGGCAGCGCCACTCCGAGCTCGTCCGGACCGGCCAGCGTCGCGCCGGCGCGCTGCAGCCCGGCGAGCCGTGACTGCCCGGCCAGCTGCTGGGCGACCAGTCCGGTGCCGAGGTGGACCGCCAGCAGCACGACCGGGACGAGCGGTCGGAGCTCGGGCGCCTGCGTCCACAGCCCCGCCGACAGCAGCCCGAGCAGGAGGTTGACCCCGGCACCGACGCCGACGCCCCGCAGCAGGCTGCGCGGACCGGTCTCCAGCGTGGGACGGACGCCGACCACGGCCAGGACGAGCAGGACCGCACCGGCGTTGATCGCGGCGACGGTGAGCAGGGCCAGCGGGACGACCAGCAGGTCGCGCGACGTGACCGGCCCGGGCGCGCGCAGAGCCGTGAACACCAGGCTGCCGGCCGAGGCAGCGCACGACCACTGCGCCAGGTTGAACACGACCTTGTCGCGCGGCAGTCGCTGCACCGCGAGGGCGCACGCCTTGGCGAGGACGACCGCGAGGACCAGCCGGGATCCCGGCAGCGACACCAGTGCCGCGGCCAGCGCGGCGTCGAACAGGTCGACGCGGTTGCCGTGCCCTCCGGCACGGAACTCCAGCCCCAGGAAGCCGGCCAGGACCAGCAGGAGCAGCAGAGCCAGCTGCTCGCCCGCTCCGGCCTGCGGCGCCCCTGGCAGCCGGCTGCCCAGGGCCGCCATCCCGGCGGCACCGACCGCGAGTGCCGCGACGAGAGTGGGCAGCCACTGCCGGGCCGAGCCGTCGGTGAGGTCTGCGTCCGCCGGCAGCAGGACGGCCGGTCCGGTGCGGCGCTCGGGCTCCGGTCGCGTGGCCGGCAGGCCGGGTGCCGTCACTCCCAGGCCCCGTACGACGCCGAGCCCGGGCCGTGCCGTCCGTAGTCCGTCGAGTCCTCGTGCTGCTCGTACCAGGACGAGCCGGTCCAGTTGTTGCCGGTCCAGTTGTTGCCGGTCCAGTTGTTGCCGGTCAGATCACCCGAGCTGCCGTTCCAGCTGGCGGTGTTCCAGCCGACCGTCGCGTGCGCCGATGTGTACCAGGTCGACGGGGTCCAGTCCGCCGAGGCATAGCCGACGGGGTCCCACAGCAGCAGCTGCGCGGTCTGCCGGCCGGTCAGGGCGGTGCCCATGAGGTCGTCGACCTGCAGCGACAACGAGCCGCGGCTGGTGCCGAGGTCGCCCAGGCCGCTGGACCGGCCGAGCCCGCGGTTGGCGAGCCCGGCCTGCGGGCTCAGGGCCGTCTGCGCGGCGTCCACCAGACCGGCCCCCACGGCGGCCGGGTCGTCGGAGGCGGCGGGCCGGGCGGCGGCGACCAGGGCGTGCTTGAGCTGGTCGTTCGTCATCGTGGGGTGCGCCTGCAGCGCGAGCGCGGCGACCCCGGAGACGAGCGCTGCCGCCATGGAGGTCCCGCTGCCGCTCCGGTAGGGGCTGGCCAGGTCAGCCGGCGGCGCCTTGACGTCGATCGTGCTCCCGGGCACGCGCAGGGACAGCACGCGCGCGCCCGGGGCCACGACGTCGGGCTTGGCGATGCCGTCGCGCGTCGGTCCACGGGAGGAGAAGTCCGGGACGCGGTCGTCACCGGTGCCCGGCGTGCCCTTGGCGTCCACGGCGCCGACCGTCACGACCCACGGGTCGTCGCCCGGCTTGGCGATCGTGCCGGGCGCCGGACCGGTGTTCGCCGCCGCCACGACGACGACGATGCCCGCGGCCCACGCCCGCTCGACGGCGTAGTTGAGCGGGTCGTCCCGCCAGGACTGGGTGGAGTCGGTGCCGAGCGAGAGGTTGACGACGCGGATGTCGTAGCGCTCCTTGAACGACACGATCCACTGCAGACCGGCCAGGACGGTGCTGACGTCGGCGGCCCCGTCCTTCCCGGCCACCTTGACCGACAGGATCTTCGCGTCGGGCGCCGTGCCCGTGGGCGCTCCTCCGTGTCCTGTCCCGTCGCCGGCGATGAGCCCGGCCATGAAGGTCCCGTGCCCGAAGCTGTCCGCGCAGCTGCCCTCACCGGACAGGTCGTAGCAGGACGCGACCTCGCCGGTCCGCTCGTCCCGCACGGGCACCACGCGGCCCGCGAGGTCGGGCAGCGCGGCCACGCCGGTGTCGAGCAGCGCCACCGTGACGTCCCGGCCCGTCACGCCGGCCGCCCAGGTCTTGGGCGCCTGCAGCACCCGGGGCGCCAACGGGGAGTCCCCGCTGTCCCACCCACCGCTCTGCACCTCGACGGACCGGTCCGCGGAGATGACGGCGACGCCCGGTGTCCGCGCCAGCCGGTGCACGGCTGCGGCGGGGAGGCTGGCGGCGAAGCCGTCGATCAGCGGCAGCGCCTGGGTGACCCGGCCGCCCACACGCCGCACCTGGTGCTCCACCGACTCCAGGCCCCCGGTCGTGGCGCTCGGGTGCATCCGGACGACGACCGAGACCTGACCGGTCCCCAGCGACGTCAGCGACGGGTCGACGCGCGCCATCGGGACGGCACTGCGAGCGGCGTCCGAGGACGCGGTGGTCGCCGTGGCGGTTCCGGCGCCCGGGCCGGGCAGCGCCACGGCGCTGAGGGCGGCGAGGAGCAGACTGGCCAAGCCGCACCGAGCACGACTGCGAGCGGGCACGCGAAGACTCCCTTGAGAGCTCGACCGACGCGCTATGGTAACGCAGGGCTATCCTCCGGTCACGCCGTGCCGACGCCGTTCACCCGTCGCAGCATGGCGACGTAGGTTGGACCGGTGACGACGTACCGCCTGACCCAGTACGCCTCCGGGGGAGGCTGCGCCTGCAAGATCCCGCCGGGCGAGCTCGAGGACGTCGTCCGCGGCCTCACCGGCCACACCTCGCCCGACCTGCTCGTCGGTCTCGACGACGGCGACGACGCGGCCGTGGTGAGGATCGACGAGCGCACCGCCGTGGTCGCCACCGCGGACTTCTTCACCCCCGTGGTCGACAGCGCGTACGACTGGGGCCGCATCGCCGCGGCCAACGCCCTGTCCGACGTCTACGCGATGGG
Source organism: uncultured Frankineae bacterium (assembly GCA_902805805.1). The sequence continues at coordinate 3,299 of CADCUE010000121.1, forward strand.
CGGGCGGCCGGTCGTCGCCGTCAACCTCGTCGGCTGGCCGCGGGCGACCCTGCCGACCGAGCTGCTGGCGGAGGTCCTGCGTGGTGGCAACGACGTGGCGCGGGAGGCGGCGTGCTTCGTCGCGGGCGGCCACAGCATCGACGACCCCGAGCCCAAGTACGGCATGGCCGTCACCGGGCTCGTCGACCCGGAGCGCCTGCTGCGCAACGACAGCGCGGTGGCCGGCCTGCCGCTGACGCTGACCAAGCCGCTCGGCGTCGGCGTGCTCAACAACCGGCACAAGGCCACCGGCGACAGCTTCGAGGAGGCCATCGCCAGCATGGTGCGGCTCAACCGCGACGCCTCCGTCGCCGCGGTCGCCGCCGGCGCGCGGGCAGCCACCGACGTCACGGGCTTCGGCCTGCTCGGCCATCTCTACAAGATGATGCGGGCGAGCGGCACGAGCGCGGTCGTGGACGCGGCCTCCGTGCCGTACCTCGACGGCGCCCGGCAGGCGCTGCGCGACGGCTACGTCAGCGGCGGGACCCGGCGCAACCTCGACTGGGTGCGTCCGCACCTGGCGTCCGGCGTGGACGAGGACGAGCTGCTGCTGCTCGCCGACGCGCAGACGAGCGGCGGGCTGCTGGTCGTCGGCGAGGTGCCGGGCTGCCCTGTCGTGGGCCAGGTCGTGGCCGCGGGGGACGCCGTCCTGACGGTCAGATAGGCCCCGCGGCGTAGCGGTGTGCGCAAGAGTGCACCGCATGGCCTCGCACAGCGCACGGGCACGACTCCCCTCGACCACCTCGGCGGTCAAGGAGGCCGTCGACCGGGTGGTGCTGCACGCCAAGCGCTCGCTCGGCCTGATGCGTCCGCAGGAGGCGCGCCCGTTCCGCGGCCATGGCACCGGACGGCTCGTGCACGTCAAGGGCAGGGTGCGGGAGGAGACCGGGGTGGCGCCCCCGCGGCCGGGCGACCGCTGGTGGGACAACCTCGAGGCGACCGTCCGTCGCTTCACGGCGACACCGGTCCCGGACGCGCGGGTCCTCGTGCGCCTGGGCGAGACAGCCGTCGAGGTGCGGTCCGACGCCGACGGCTGGTTCCGCGCCGACCTGCAGCCCGCCGAGCCGCTCGCGGCGGGGTGGCACGACGTGTCGGCCACGCTGCTCGAGCCCGGGGCGCACGGGACGACCGCCGCGCCGCTCGTGAGCTCGGTGCTGGTCCCGGCGCAGGACGCGGCGTTCGGGATCATCAGCGACCTGGACGACACCGTGATCCGCAGCGGGGTCACCAACCCCCTGCGAGCCGTCGCCACCGTGCTGCTGAGCAACGCCGCGACCCGGTCCCCGTTCCCAGGCGTCGGGGCGTTCTACCGAGCGCTGCAGGAGGGCGGTCCGGGACCGGCGAGCCGACCGCTGTTCTACGTGTCGTCGAGCCCCTGGAACCTCTACGACATGGTCACGGCGTTCCTCGACCTGCAGCAGATCCCGCACGGACCGCTGTTCCTGCGGGCCTGGGGCTGGGACGAGGACACGCTTCCCAGCGGCGGTCACGCGACGCACAAGTCCGAGGTGATCCTCGGTCTGCTCGACCTCTACGCCGACCTGCCGTTCGTGCTCATCGGTGACAGCGGCCAGGAGGACCCGGAGATCTACCGCGACGTGGTGCTCGCCCGACCGGGCCGGGTCCTCGCGGTCTACGTCCGCGACGTCACCGACCCGAGCCGCGACAGCGCGGTGCATGCCGTGGCGCAGCAGGTCCGGGACGCGGAGGTGCCCTTCGAGCTGGTCCCCGACACCGCCACCGCAGCCCGGCACGCCGCCGCGACCGGCTTGATCAGCGCGCAGGCCCTGGGAGGGGTCCTGCCCGCCGACCGCTGAGGGGCATCAGCCGCACCTCGGTCCAGACAGGCCGCGGCGGTCCCGCCGTCGTCCTGGTCCGTGCGAGCACGGACGGGACGACGGGCAGGACCGCCGCGCGCAAGAGCGTCAGCCGCCGGTGAACAGTGCGGAGGCCTTCTTCGCCGTCTCGTAGATGCCGTACGCCAGGGGGACTCCGACGATGGTCCACGCGACAGCCAGCCGAGCGCCGAGCCCGCTCATCGGCTTGTCGCGACCGCTCGACCCGCCGGTCGGCGCCGCGCCGCCGTCGGGGCCGATCCTGTGACTGGTCTGCGAGCTCATCGGGTGGCCTTCCTGTCAGTGGTGGGAGCACCGGCGCTGCTGCTGGTGTCCTCGGTCGGGCCGCCGATGCCGGCGGTGGCCATCTCGCGGTCGTCCGTCGCGGACGTCTTCTCGTGGTACTTCTCCGACACGGGCGTCACCAGCAGGTTGGCGACGAAGCCGACCACCAGCAAGGCGACCATCACCAGCAGGGACAGGCGGTAGGCGGCCGCCCCGTCGAAGCCCGCGTTGCGCTGGCTTCCGGTGATGACGTTGACGATCAGCGGACCGGCGACACCGGCGGCAGACCAGGCGGTGAGCAGCCGGCCGTGGATGGCGCCGACCTGGAAGGTGCCGAACATGTCCTTGAGGTAGGCGGGGACCGTCGCGAAGCCACCGCCGTAGAAGGACAGGATCACGCATGCGAGCAGCACGAACACCGGGACGGCGGTGTTGCCGGCGGTGGCCAGGAAGAAGAACAGCACCGCGCCGAGACCCAGGTAGATCATGTAGGTCGGCTTGCGCCCGATGTAGTCGGACGTGGACGACCAGATGAACCGGCCGGCCATGTTGAACAGGGACAGCAGACCGACGAAGCCCGCGGCCGTGGCCGGGGTGACCTCGTCCGGGAAGAAGTCCTGGATCATCGGCGCAGCCTGCTCGAGGATGCCGATCCCGGCGGTGACGTTGCAGAACAGCACGATCCACAGGCACCAGAACTGCCGCGTCTTGATGGCGTTGTCGGCCGAGACGTTGGCCGTCGTCATCATCTTGTTGCCGGCGTTCTCCTTGGGCGTCCAGCCGTCGGGACGCCAGCCCTCGGGTGGCACCCGCACGGTGAAGACGCCGAACATCATGAAGACCAGGTAGCCGAGACCCAGCGTGACGAACGCCGGCACGATGGCGTCGGTCGGCACGGCGTCAGCCGGCATCTCGGTGTAGCCGGCCAGCAGCCGGGCCGACAGGGCCGAGGCGATGAAGGCTCCCCCACCGAAGCCCATGATGGCCATGCCGGTCGCGAGGCCCGGCCGGTCCGGGAACCACTTGATCAGCGTCGACACCGGCGAGATGTAGCCGATGCCCAGACCGATGCCGCCGATGACGCCGTACCCGAGGTACAGCAGCCACAGCTGCTCGGTGGCGACGCCCAGGGAACCGATGAGCAGTCCGGAGGAGAAGCAGACCGCCGACAGGAACATCGCCTTGCGGGGCCCGTTGCGCTCCATCCACTTGCCGCCGAAGGCGGCCGACAGGCCGAGCATGACGATCGCGATCGAGAAGACGATCGCGATCGCGGTCTCGCTGGTCTCGAACCTCTCGACGAGCGGGGTCTTGAACACGCTGAACGCGTAGACCTGGCCGATGCACAGGTGGATCGCGAGCGCGGCCGGCGGCACGAGCCACCGGCTGAAACCCGGTCTGGCGACCGAGTGCTCCTTGTCCAGGAACGACAGCGCGGCCATGGCTACCTCTTCTGTGGGGACTGGTGGGGGGACGTCGTGCCGCCGGGATGGCGCTCCGCCTGCCCGCGTGCGAGACGCTCGCGCTGCGGGACGACGGTGTACTTGGGGTCCTTCGCGGACGCCTGGCCGGCCTCGAAGACGCCGAAGCGCAGGCAGGCCGAGCCGGCCATCAGTGCGGCGCCGGAGACGACCGCCGCCGCGCGGCTGCTGCGGGCGAGCGTGGCGGCGCCGACAGCGCCGAGCACGGTCAGGGCCTTGCTGGCCCGCATGAGCGGACCGGCGTGGCCGGTGTGGAGCGGCTCGGCGGTGATGCCCATCGCCTGTTCCATCTTGTGCTCGACCGCGAGCTCGAGCAGAGCGCCGCCGACCGCGAGTCGTCGTGCCGGGCCGGCTTCGTGGACCGGGGCGCCGATCATGCCCAGGCCGCCGGAGGCGGCCGACGCCGAGCCGACGAAGACGAACGGCAGGTGGCGGTGGGCGGCGTGCCAGGTCGGCGTGGCGGTGTCGGTGAGCAGCACGGCGGTGTACGACGCGACCGCCGGCGCGGTGACCGCCGCCACGATGCCCGCCGGTCGTCCGGACAGGCCGAGCAGCTTCCCGACCAGGCCGTCCCGCAGTGCGCGGGGCAGCAGCCCGCGGCCCTCGGCGACGGCGGCGAGCCCGGCGAAGGGGCCGTAGAGCGTGAGGATCCACGTGCCGACCGACATCGGGGACGTCGGCTTGGCGACGCGCAGCATGTGGTGGAAGCGCTCGGGGCGGCCCAGGTCGTGGACCAGGGCGACCATGCTGAGCGTGAGGCCGACGATGGCGCCGAGCCGGCCGGTGCGCCGCAGCGCCGGCCGGTCGGTGAGGTCGGCGCCCGCGGCGAGCAGCGAGGAGCCGGCCGCTACGCCGCCCATGAACAGGTAGGCCGGGATGTCGTGCTCCCAGGGCGCGGCCTTGACGATGGGCCGGCCGTAGTAGGAGGTGAACTCCGCCGGTGGCACCATCGCCCGCTCGCCCTTGCCGCCGCCGCCCTTGCGCCGCCGCCCGCCGGCCTGGCCGGTGACGGCGTCCTCCCCCGGGCGCGGGTCGGCGCTGCCGGCGCGCGTGACCGTGTTGGGGCCGCCCTCGCCGGTCGCGCGTGCGACGTCGCCCGCGGTGTCGTCGTGCGCGGTGTCGTCGTAAGCGGTGTCGTTGTGCGTGCCCCGGCTGCGCGAGGTCGTCACCCGCGTACCCCGAACACCGCGACAGCGCCGGCGAGCATGGCGAGGGCGGCGTAGCCGGCCTTGCGCCACATCTCCGGCAGGTCGCGGGTCGTCACGACCGGGTCCGGCGGCAGGCCGTAGACCTCCGGCTCGTCGAGCAGCAGGAAGAACGCGCCGAGGCCGCCGATGCCGTCGCCGGCGTCCTCGCCGTAGAGCCGCGCGTCGTGCACGCCGGCGGCCTGCAGCGTCTGGACGCGTTGCGCCGCCCGTTCGCGCAGCTCGTCGACGTCGCCGAACTGGATGGACTTCGTGGGACAGGCCTTGGCGCAGGCCGGCTCGAGCCCGTCGCCGATGCGGTCGTAGCAGAGCGTGCACTTCTGCGCGATGCCGACGTTCTTGGTCACGCCCTTCTCACCGATCCGCCGGTCGATGACCCCGAACGGACACGCGGCGACGCAGTAGCCGCAGCCGTTGCAGATGTCGTCCTGGACCACCACGGTGCCGAACTCCGTGCGGAACAGCGACCCGGTCGGGCAGACGTCCAGGCACGCCGCGTGGGTGCAGTGCTTGCAGACGTCGGACTCCATGAGCCAGCGGAACTCGGTCCGCTGGGCGCCGTCGGCCGCGCCGGGCAGCGCCGCCCCGGGCATGCCGAGGTCGACAGGTGCGGCCTTCGCAGACGGTGGGAGCACCTCGAACGGCGCCGTCGTCGTGCCCAGGAGGCTGCGGTCGCCCGACAGGGCGGAATCGGCCGTCCGGTTGAGCACGTCGGTCAGAGCCGGACCCGCGGCCGTGCCCTCGAAGCCGGCCTCCTGGGCCCCGAGCGGCTTGGGCTGCTCGATGAACTTCACGTGGCGCCAGGTGCTGGCACCCAGCGAGCCGCTGTTGTCGTAGGAGCTGCCGAGCATGAGCAGCCCGTCCTCCGGGACGGCGTTCCACTCCTTGCACGCCACCTCGCAGGCCTTGCACCCGATGCACACGGAGGTGTCGGTGAAGAACCCCTTGCGCTTCGGGGCGTCGGTCCAGCCGGCGTCGGGCGCCGGGTCGAGCGGCCCGTAGAAGGAGTTGCCGCTCACGAGCCGGTCCCTGCCGGCGCGACCCGCCGCGCCTGCTCGTTGCCGGTCTCGACGGTCACGCCCGCCCGGCTGCGGTATTCGTCGACGTGCCGCAGCAGGGCCTCCCCGGTCGGTCGGCGACCCGGGGTGATGTCACAGCTGCCCACCTTGCTCTCCTGGATGTGCACGTTGGGGTCGAGCGCCAGCCCGAGCAGGTCGTTGGCCGAGTCGCCGCTGACGAAGGCCTCGTCGCCGACGCCCCAGTGGTAGGGCAGGCCGATCTGGTGCACGACCTTGCCGGCGACGTCGAGCGGCGCCACGCGGTCGGTGACGAGGACCCGGGCCTCGATCGCCGTGCGCGAGGTGGTGATCGTGGCCCAGCCGAGGTTCTCGAGGCCACGCTCCGCGGCCAGCTCCGGCGACACCTCGCAGAACATCTCCGGCTGCAGCTCGGCGAGGTAGGGCACCCAGCGGCTCATGCCGCCGGCGGTGTGGTGCTCGGTCAGCCGGTAGGTCGTGAACACGTACGGGAAGACCTCGGCGCCCGGCTCGCCGGCCGACGGGTTGGACAGGTTGTCCTTGCGCTTGATGACCTGGCGCGTCGGGTTGCCCTGGATGCCGTAGAGCGGGTTGCTGACGGGCGACTCGTGGGGCTCGTAGTGCGCCGGCATCGGCCCGTCGAGCAGACCGCTCGGGGCGTAGAGCCAGCCCTTGCCGTCGGCCTGCATGATGAACGGGTCGTCGCCGGCGATGCCCTCGGGACCGCTGGCGCCCTCTTCCGGGCGGTACGACGGTGGCTTGTCCACCTGGAAGTCCGGCACGTCGTGGCCGGTCCACTTCGCCTGGTCCTCGTCCCACCAGACGTAGGCCTTGCGCTCGCTCCACGGCTTGCCCGAGGGGTCCGCGGACGCGCGGTTGTAGAGGGTGCGCCGGTCCATCGGCCAGGCCCACCCCCACTCGTTGGCGACCCAGTTCTGCGAGTGACCGGGCTTGCGGCGGGCGGCCTGGTTGACGCCGTCCTTGTAGATGCCGGCGTAGATCCAGCAGCCACCGGCGGTCGAGCCGTCGGCGCGCATGGCGGTGAAGCCGGGCAGGGGCCGGCCGGCGTGCTCGCCGGTGAGGAACGTGCCGTTGACCTCGGCGAGCACCGACTCGGCGTCGGGCTCACCGTGCTCGTCGACGCGGTAGTCCCAGGTCAGGTCGAGCAGGGCGCGGTCCTTGGGGTCGGTCGACCCGGCCAGCCGCGCGCGCAGCCGGTTGCCCAGCTCGTAGTAGAAGTCGAGCTCGGCGCGGGCGTCGCCCGGGGGGTTCACCGCCTTGTGGCGCCACTGCACCATGCGCTGGGTCTGCGTGAACGACCCGGACTTCTCGGTGTGGGTGGCGGCCGGCAGGAAGAACACCTCGGTGGCGATGTCCTCGGTGCGCATCTCACCGGTGGCGATCTCCGGACCGTCCTTCCAGAACGTCGCCGACTCGATGAGGTTGACGTCGCGGACGACCAGCCACTTGAGGCTGGCCAGTCCCTGCCGCTGCATCTTGGCCTGCGCGGAGCCGACGGCGGGGTTCTGGCCGACGAGGAAGTAGCCCTCGACCTTGCCGTCGATCTGGTCCATCACGGTCTGGTAGGTGCCGTGGTCCCCGGTGAGCTTGGGGAGCAGGTCGAAGCAGAAGTCGTTCTCCGGCTGGGCCGCGTCGCCGTACCAGGCCTTGAGCAGGCTGACGGTGTAGGCGTCGGCTCCCGTCCAGAACCCCTTCATGCCCTTCTTGCTGATGGTCGCGATGTAGTCCTGCAGGGAGTCGTGCTGGCCGGCGACCGGCATGGGGAGGTAGCCGGGCAGCAGGTTGAACAGCGTCGGGATGTCGGTCGAGCCCTGGATGCTGGCGTGGCCACGCAGCGCCATGATCCCGCCGCCCGGACGACCCATGTTGCCGAGCAGCAGCTGGATGATCGCCGAGCCGCGGATGTACTGCACGCCGGTCGAGTGGTGGGTCCAGCCGACGGAGTAGACCCACGCCGTCGTGCGCTCACGGCCGCTGTTGGCGGTCACCGCTTCGCAGACGGCGAGGAACTGGTCCTGCGGCACACCGCAGACCCGCTCGACGACCTCGGGCGTGTAGCGGGCGTAGTGGCGCTTGAGCA
>CADCUE010000122.1 GCA_902805805.1 uncultured Frankineae bacterium
TGGTGTCCGGCAGGTCGCCGCACTGCGCAGGCGGGCGCCCTCGACCGGGCAGAGCTCAGCCGTGGTCGGACGCAGCAGAGGCGGTGCCCCGTCTCCGGTGACACCGCCTCTGACCTGCACGTCCTCGGTCGGGCTGACAGGATTTGAACCTGCGACCCCTTGACCCCCAGTCAAGTGCGCTACCAAGCTGCGCCACAGCCCGAGACCAGCACCTCGCAGGCAGACGAGCACCGGTGCGAGCGTGGTGAGCCTAGCAGCGCCGGGGCGCCCGTCAGGCCTTGCGACCCTTCTCGCGGACCTTGACGCTGACCTCGATCGGACTGCCGGCGAAGCCGAAGTCCTCCCGCAGCCGGCGCTCGACGAACCGCCGGTAGCCCGCCTCGAGGAAGCCGCTGGTGAACAGCACGAAGCGAGGCGGCCGCGTCCCGGCCTGCGTCGCGAACAGGATCTTCGGCTGCTTGCCGCTGCGCACGGGGGGCGGCGTCGCGGCGACCAGGTCACCGATCCAGGAGTTGAGCTTGCCGGTCGGGATCCGGGTCTCCCAGCCCTCGAGCGCGGTGTGCAGCGCAGGCGCCAGCCGGTCCACGGCCCGCCCGGTCATGGCCGAGACGTTGAGCCGGGGCGCCCACTGCACGCGGGCGAGCTCGCGCTCGATCTCCTTGACCAGCTGCGGGCGGCGGTCCTCGTCGACCAGGTCCCACTTGTTGAAGGCGATCACGAGGGCACGGCCGGCGTCGACGGCCATCCCGATGACCCGCTGGTCCTGCTCGCTGATCGGCTCGCTGGCGTCGAGCAGGACGACGGCCACCTCCGCGGCGTCGATCGCCCCCTGCGTGCGCAGCGAGGAGTAGTACTCCGCCCCGGACGCGTGCGACACCCGGCGGCGCAGACCGGCCGTGTCGACGAAGCGCCACGTCTCGCCGCCGACCTCGACGAGGGAGTCGACGGGGTCGCGCGTCGTACCGGCGACGCTGTCGACCACCACCCGGTCCTCGCCGAGCAGCCGGTTGAGCAGGGAGGACTTGCCGACGTTCGGCCGGCCGACCAGCGCGACGCGACGCGGCCCGGCCTGCTCGTCGAAGCGCTCGGCCGGCGTCTCGGGCAGCGCGTCGAGGATGACGTCGAGCAGGTCACCGCTCCCCCGCCCGTGCAGGGCCGAGACCGTGTACGGCTCACCGAGCCCCAGCGACCAGAGCATGGCAGCGTCCGCCTCACCCCGCTCGTCGTCGACCTTGTTGGCCACCAGGACGACGGGCTTGCCCGCCTTGCGCAGCACGCGCACGACCGCCTCGTCGCTGTCGGTGGCGCCGACGTTGACGTCGACGACGAACAGCACAGCGTCCGCAGCAGCGACGGCGACCTCCGCCTGCGCCGCCACCGCCTTCTGGAGGCCCACGGCGTCGGGGTCCCACCCGCCGGTGTCGACGACGGTGAAGCGCCGACCGCGCCACTGCGCGTCGTAGGTGACCCGGTCGCGGGTCACGCCCGGGACGTCCTCGACCACCGCCTCGCGGCGACCGAGGATGCGGTTGACCAGCGTCGACTTGCCGACGTTCGGTCGGCCGACGACGGCCAGGACGGGCTGCGGCGCGGTCCTGTCGTCGAGCGGGAGGTCGATCTCGGTCATCTCAGGCCTTCGGAGTCGTACGTCGGAGGTGGTCGACCAGTCCCTCGCGCAGCTGCTGCGCAGCGGCCCGGACGGTCGAGCGGGCGCGGGGGTCTCCGGCGACCGCGAGCGGGACCGGGGGGCCGAACACGACGGTGACGGGGGACCTCAGCCGCGGGACGAGCCGGCCCTTCGGCAGCGCTGCGCCGGTGCCGTGGACGGCGAGGGGGACGACGGCGGCTCCGCTGCGCAGGGCGAGGTAGGCAAGGCCGTCGGCGACCGTGTCGAAGCTGCCGGTGCCGCGCGTGCCCTCGGGGAAGACGCCGAGCACGCCCCCGCGCTCGAGGTGGGTCAGGCCGGCGCGCAGGGCCGCCCGGTCGGCGGCGCCGCGGTGGACGGGGATGAGACCCAGCCAGCCGCAGGCGCGGGCCCAGACGCCGACGAAGACCTCCGACTTGGTCAGCAGGGTGGCCGGGCGGGGGCAGAGGAAGAAGACGAGCGGCCCGTCGAGGATGCCGCTGTGGTTGCCGGCCACCAGGACCGGTCCGCTGACGGGCACGTGCTCCCGGCCCTCGACGCGCAGGGCCAGGACAGCTCGCGCCAGAGCGGTGCCGACGAGCCGTACGCCGGTCACGACCGGGGGCTTGACGGTCCCGGTGGCGCGGCGGCGAAGGGCCGGGGCGTCCACCGGAGCGGCCGTCATCCGGTGATCCCCGCCCTCCGGGCGAGGTCGAGCACCCGGCCGACGACCTGCTCGGCGTCGAGGCTGCTGCTGTCGAGGTGCACCGCGTCGTCCGCGGCCTTCAGCGGGCTGGTGACCCGGCTGCTGTCGAGCCGGTCCCGGCGGGCGAGATCGGCCGCCACCGCGTCGACCGTCGCCGTCGTACCACCGCCGACCGCCACCCCTGCATCGCTGTCCCCGGCACGGCGGGCGGCGCGCACCTCCGCGGACGCGTCGAGGAAGACCTTGACCGGGGCGTCGGGGAAGACCGCCGTGCCGATGTCGCGGCCCTCGAGCACCGCCCCGGCGTCGCCCGCGAGACGCCGCTGCAGCGCCACCAGGTGCTTGCGCACCGAGGGCACGGCGCTGACCGCGCTGACCGCGGCGGTGACCGCGGGGCCACGGACCACCGTGGTGACGTCCTCGCCCGCCAGGCGCACGGCGGCCGCAGCCGGGTCGGTGGAGACCTCGATGTCGGCGTCGGCGACCACCTTGCCGATGCCCAGGTGGTCGGAGAGGTCCGTGCCGGCGCGGAGCACGGCGAGCGTCGCGGCCCGGTACGTCGCGCCCGTGTCGACGTACCGCCAGCCGAGCGTACGGGCGACCCCGCGCGCGACGGTGCTCTTCCCGGACCCCGAGGGGCCGTCCAGAGCGATGACCTTGGTCGGAGCGGAGGGCACGTCGGATCCTGACAGGCGGCGGGACGGGAAGGGCCAGCCTAGTTGCGCGCCTGCCGGTCCTCGCGGGCCTGCCTCCCCGCCGCACGCCCGCCGGCAGATCAGACCAGGACGTCCCAGCCGGCTGCGGCAAGGGCAGCGCGGGCCGGTTCCCGCGCGTCGGCAGCCACCAGGACCTCGATGACCCCGCTCGGGCGACCGGGCAGGTGCTCGACCCGCACGTCCTCGACGTTGATGCCCGCCTCGGCCGCGCTGACCAGCACACCGGCGAGCTGCCCGGGCCGGTCCGGCACCGAGACGCTGACCAGCGCGAAGTCGCGGTCGGTCTCGCCGCGCTTGACGGGCACGAGGGCCCGACCGGCGTTGCCGCGGACCAGCAGGTCCTCGAGGCGTCCGCCGTCGACCGCTTCCAGCGCCGCCGCGGCCCGCCCCAGCTCGTCGGCCAGGTCACGGACCAGCGGGGCGACCGCAGCGGCGTTCTGGCTGAGCACCTCGACCCAGAGCGCCGGCGCGCTGGCGGCGATGCGGCTGGTGTCCTGCAGGCCCGGTCCGGCCAGGCGCACCTCCCCCGCAGACCGGGCCAGCAGCACCGCGGCGAGCGCGCTGGCGGTGACCTGCGGCAGGTGGCTGGCGAGCGCCACGGCGGCGTCGTGCTCCTCGGCAGGCAGCTCGAGCGGCACTCCGCCGCAGCGCTCGGCCAGGGAGCGCGCCGCGGCGAGGGCCGCCGGGCCCGTCCTCGGCGAGGGGCACAGCGCCCAGGGCCGGCCGGCGAACAGCTCGGCCGTGGCGGCGCCCGGACCGGAGGACTCCTTGCCGGCCATCGGGTGCGTGCCGCACAGGCTCTCGACGTCGGCGCCGGCGGCTGCCGCGGCCACCTGCACCGGCGCCTGCACCGAGCAGACGTGGCTCCACGTGGTGCCGACGCCCAGCCGCTGCAGACGCACCAGCTCCTCCGCGACGACGAGCGGTGGGACCGCGAGCAGCACGTGATCGGCAGCCTCCGCTCCGTCCCACCGGCGGCCGGCGCCACGGGCGCAGGCGGTCGCCACCGCGGCCGCGTCCCGGTCGGTGAGCACGACGTCGGTGTCCCCCCGCAGCGCCAGCCCGACGGAGGTCCCGAGCAGGCCGGTGCCCACGACGAGCAGGCCTGCGGTCACCTCAGGCCGGCAGGTCGCGACGCAGGGCGGCCGCGCCGCGCAGGAACACGTGATGGACGTCCGAGCGCGGCCGGTCGGTCTCGACGTGCGCGAGCACCCGCAGCACCCGTGGCATGGCACCCGGCACGTCGATCTCGCCGGCGCACAGCAGCGGCACGTCGACGAAGCCCATCTGACGGGCGGCGTAGGCCGGGAACTCCGACGTCAGGTCCGGCGTCGCCGTGAAGACGACGCTGATGAGGTCCTCCTGCGTGAGGGCGTTGCGCTCCAGGATCGCCTGAAGCAGCTCGGTGGTCGCGTCCAGCACCTGCTGGCGGTCGTCCTCGTCCACCTGGATCGCGCCGCGCACGGCTCGTACTGCCATGCCGATCAGCCTAGGGCGGCGGACGTGGCGATCACCGGCCGGTGCCGCGCGGGCGTGATCGCCACATCTGCGGCGACGCGACAGGGGCGCGGGTCGGATGTGGCGATCATCCGGGCCGGTCGAGCGTCCGTGATCGCCACATCCGCGGGCGGGCGGCCCGTGATCGCCACATCCGCGCGCGGGCGGGCGGCCCGTGATCGCCACATCCACGGGCGGGCGGCCCGTGATCGCCACATCCGGGCGGGCGGGCGGCCCGTTCCGCCGTCTGCCCGGACGTGGCGACCGGATGTGGCGATCTCCGGGCGGTGCCGAGCGGGCGTGATCGCCACATCTGCGGCAACGCGACCAGGGCGCGCGTCGGATGTGGCGATCAACCGGGAGGGTCGAGCGTGCGTGATCGCCACATCCGCGGGCGGGCGGCCCGTGATCGCCACATCCGCGGGGCCGGGGGCCCCTGACCGCCAGCTGGCCGGACGTGGCGGCTCGTGCTCGCCGTCTGGCCGGACGTGGCGCCCGGATGTGGCGATCTCCGGCCGGTGCCGAGCGGGCGTGATCGCCACATCTGCGGCAACGCGACCGGGGCGCGCTACATCTTGACGAGCGCGAACAGGCCCGCCAGCTCCTCGCGCGTCAGGTTGCGGATCTTGCCGGGCTTCTGCGAGCCGAGCTGCACCGGTCCGACCGAGGTGCGCAGCAGGCGCTGCACCGGGTGCCCGACCTCGGCCAGCGCGCGCCGCACGATGTGCTTGCGGCCCTCGTGCAGCACCAGCTCGAGCAGCACGCGGTTGCTGTTGCTGTCGACCAGCTTGAACGAGTCGACCCGCACGATCCCGTCCTCGAGCTCGACGCCCTCGCGCAGCCGCTTGCCCACGTCGCGGGCGACCGGGCCGATGACCTCGGCGAGGTAGGTCTTGGGGACCTCGTACGACGGGTGCGAGAGCCGGTGCGCCAGCTCGCCGTCGTTGGTGAGCAGCAGCAGGCCCTCGGTGTCGGCGTCGAGCCGACCGACGTGGAACAGCCGCTCGGTGCGGTCGCGCACGAGGTCGCCGACGGTCGGCCGGCCCTCCGGGTCGGACATGGCCGTGACGTAGCCGCGGGGCTTGTTCATCGCCAGGTGGACCAGCCCGCGGGCGGTGTTGATCCGCATCGTGTCCACGCGGATGACGTCGACCTCGGGATCGACCCGACGCCCCTGCGACGACACGACCTCGTCGTTCACCGACACGCGGCCCTCGCCGATCAGCACCTCGCAGGCGCGCCGCGAGCCGATGCCGGCGGCGGCGAGCACCTTCTGCAGGCGGATGCCCTCGGGCTCTGTCATGGGGTCCTCACGGGTGGGGGTCCTGGTCTGTGTCCGCCAGGTCGGACAGCTCCGGCAGCAGCGGCGCGAGGGGCGGCAGGTCCTCGAGCGACTGGAGCCCCAGCTTCTCGAGCAGCAGCGGGGTGGTGCGGTACAGCGTTCCGGCGGTGTCCGTGTCCTGGCCCGCCTCGGTGATCAGGCCGCGGGCGAGCAGCGTACGGACGACGCCGTCCACGTTGACCCCTCGTACGGCGCTGATGCGCGCGCGGGTGACGGGCTGGCGGTAGGCGATGACGGCGAGCGTCTCCAGCGCGGCCTGCGTGAGGCGCGCCGACTGCCCGTCGAGCACGAAACGCTCGACCCACGGCGCGCATTCCTGCCGGGTGTAGAGGCGCCACCCGCCGGCCACGTGCCGCAGCTCGAAGCCCCTGCCCTGCGCGGTGTACTCGTCGGCGAGGCGGACCAGCTCCGCCTCGACGTCCGGGGTGGGGTGCGCCACCACGCCGGCGAGCACGACGGCGGGCACCGGCTCGTCGGTGACCAGCAGCACTGCCTCCAGCCGTGCCGCCAGCGACGGCGCCGCCGCGACGTCCTGCGTCGGAGTGGGGTCCGCGCCCTCCGCGGTACGGCTCACCCCTCCCCCGTCCAGCGGACGTGCAGATCGCCCAGCGCCTCGACCTGGTCGAAGGCGACCACCGCTTCGCGGTAGAGCTCGAGCAGGCCGAGGAAGCGCGCGACGACCTCCAGCGTCGAGGCGCAGTCCGCGGTGAGGGCGCGGAACGACCCGCCGCCGGTGCGCCGCAGCCGGTCGCGCAGCAGCGCCGTCTGCTCCGGCACGCTCACCGTGCCGCCGTGGACGTGGTCGACCGCGACCTGCGGCTGCTCGCGCGGGGCGAGCGCCCGGGCCGCCAGCGCGGCGAACTGCTGCGGCCCCAGGCCGAGCAGCACCTCGGGCAGGAGCGAGGCGAACCTCGGTTCGAGCCCCACCGACCTCGGGTGCCGCACCGACTCGGACGCCATCAGCTCGGCGAACCCAGCGGCCGCCGACTTGTAGGCGCGGTACTGCAGCAGCCGGGCGAACAGCAGGTCGCGGGCCTCGAGCAGCGCGAGGTCCTCCTCGTCCTCGGCCACCTCCTGCGGCAGCAGCCGGGCCGCCTTGAGGTCGAGCAGCGTGGCGGCGACGACGAGGAACTCGGTCGCCTGCCCGAGGTCCCACGTCGTGCCGAGCGCGCGGGTGTGGGACAGGAACTCGTCGGTCACCTGGGCGAGGGCGAGCGAGGTGACGTCGAGCTGGTGCCGGGCGATGAGCTGCAGCAGCAGGTCGAACGGCCCTTCGAAGACGTCGAGGTGGACCGAGAAGACCCGCTCGGGGCTCAGGGTCGCCTCAGCCACCGGTCACCAGCTCGACGAACGGTCCCACGACCGTCTCGAGCAGGACGGGCAGCAGCGCCTGCGGTCCGCCGAGCGGGATGAGCAGCAGCGCGAGCAGCACGGCGACGCCGATGTTGCGCTCGTCGAGCTGGTACTCCGCCTTCTGCCACCCCGAGGTGCGCGGGCCGAGCGCGAACAGCAGCCGGCCGCCGTCGAGCGGGGGCAGCGGGACGAGCGACAGGGCGCCCACGAAGACGTTGCTGAGGCCGAACAGCAGCAGGACCCTCAGGACCAGGTCGCCGCCGATGCCGTACTGCAGCAGGGTGATCGAGGCGCCGTTCCACGCGCCGCCGGCGAGCCGGAACGCGACCAGAGCGCCGAAGCCCACGACGAGGTTGGCCACCGCGCCGCTCAGCAGGACCGTGACGAGCGCCCCGCGGCGGCGGCGGTCGGGGAGCTCGACCGGTCGTGCCCAGCCGACCCCGGCGATGGCCGCGGCCACGGCGCCGAACGGGTCGACGTGCCGTCGCGGATCGGGCCGGGTGCGCCCGGCCGCGGCAGCCCCGCGGTGCCCGCGGCGGACGGCCACGACCGACTGCACCCAGCCGTGCAGCGTCGCGGCGACGGCGAAGCTGAGGACCAGCACGACCAACGAGAGGGGGTCGCCCAGGGCGTACAGCACCTCAGCCGCGCGCGGGAGGGGCCGGAAGGCGGGAGGGCCTCATCGGGCGAGCAGCTCGCGGGCCAGGTCGCGGTAGGCCGCGGCGCCGTTGGAGCTCGAGGCGTACGTCGTGATCGGCTCGCCGGCGACCGTCGTCTCGGGGAACCGGACCGTGCGGTTGATCACCGTGTGGAACACCCGGTCGCCGAAGCTCTCCACGACCCGGGCCAGCACCTCGCGCCCGTGGACCGTGCGGGAGTCGTACATCGTGGCCAGGATCCCCTCGACCACCAGGTCGGGGTTGAGGCGCTCGCGCACCTTCTCGATGGTGGAGACGAGCAGCGCGACGCCGCGCAGCGCGAAGTACTCGCACTCCAGCGGGATGATGACGCCGTGCGCGGCGGTCAGCGCGTTCACGGTGAGCAGCCCGAGCGAGGGCTGGCAGTCGACGAGGACCACGTCGTAGTCCGGGGCCACCGGCGCGAGGACCCGCTTGAGGGTCTGCTCGCGCGCCACCTCGTTGACCAGCTGCACCTCCGCCGCGGACAGGTCGATGTTGGCCGGCAGCAGGTCGAGGCCGGGCACCTCGGTCTCGAGCAGGACGTCCTCGACGCCGACGCTGCTGTCCATGAGCAGGTTGTAGACGGTGAGGTCCAGCGCGAGCGGGTTGACGCCCAGCCCGACCGACAGGGCCCCCTGCGGGTCGAAGTCGACGAGCAGCACCCGGCGGCCGGCCTCGGCCAGGGCGGCCCCGAGGTTGATGGTGCTGGTCGTCTTGCCGACGCCGCCCTTCTGGTTGCACATGGCGAGGATGCGCGCGGGACCGTGGCGGCGCAGCGGCTTGGGCAGCGGGAAGACCGGCGCCGGTCGGCCGGTGGGACCGACGCCGGCGGCCGCTCCGGCGGCGGCGGAGTACGGGATCGTCACCGGACCGCCGTCACCGGCCGGCGCCACCTTCGACCGGGGCGGGCTCGGGACCGCCCGGACCTTGCGGGCCGGGGCGCCCTCGGACGAGCCCCGCGCCCGCACGACGCGCGTCGCGCCGACCGGACCGGCCGGCCCGTCGGCTCCGGACCGTGACCCGGACGTCGACTTCGCCATGCGGTCCTGCTCTCGGTCTCGGGCTGCCACGTCGTCGGCGACTCTAGGTGCTCGCCGCAGGCGCGCTCAACGAGCGCGACCGGTCCGGCGGTCGGCTCAGGAGCTCTGCGCGCGCGGGTGCGTGGAGGCCCAGACCTCGCGCAGCCGGTCGACGGTCACCAGCGTGTAGACCTGCGTGGTCGTCACGGAGGCGTGCCCGAGCAGCTCCTGCACGACGCGCACGTCGGCTCCGCCGTCGAGCAGGTGGGTGGCGAACGAGTGGCGCAGCGTGTGCGGCGACACCTCGACGGGCAGCCCGGCCCGCGAGGCCGCCGAGCGCAGCACCGTCCAGGCGCTCTGCCGCGACAGCCGACCGCCGCGGGCGTTGAGCAGCAGGGCCGGCGATCCTCTCCCCGCCGAGGCGAGGGCCGGCC
Organism: uncultured Frankineae bacterium; assembly: GCA_902805805.1. The sequence goes on from CADCUE010000122.1 coordinate 9,372, forward strand.
GGGCGCGCACCAGGTAGGCCTCGACCGCCCGGGTCGCGTAGCCGCCCACCGGCACGACGCGCTGCTTGCCGCCCTTGCCGTCCAGCCGGACCAGCCCGGCAGCCCGGTCGAGGTCGTCCACGTCGAGGCCGACGGCCTCGGAGATGCGGGCGCCCGTGCCGTAGAGCAGCTCGAGCAGCGCCCGGTCGCGCAGCCCCAGCGCGGTGGTCTCGTCAGGGGCGCTCAGCAGGGCCTCGACCTGGTCGACGGCGATGGCCTTGGGCAGCCGGCGGGCCGGCGCCGGCGGTCTGACCTCGCGCGACGGGTCGTCGGCCGTCCACCCCTCGCGCAGCGCGAAGCGGTGGAGTCCCCGCACCGCGACCACCGCCCGGCCTGCCGAGGACGCCGCCAGGGGTCCGTGCTGGTCGTCGCCGGTCCGCAGCGAGGCGAGGAACTGGGCGACGGCGGCCTCGTCGACGTCGCTGAGCCGGGTCCGGTCCTGAGCGGCCAGGAACGCCGCGTACCGGTCGAGGTCACGCCGGTAGGAGCTCAGCGTGTTCGCGGCCAGGCCCCGCTCGACGGCCAGGTGGTCGAGGTAGGCGCCCACGGCACGGGCGGCCGCCGGCTCGGACCCACGACTCACGCGGGCCTCAGACCAGCACCTCGGCCAAGGGGGTCACGGGCAGGCCGTGGGCCTCGCCGACCGGCGCGGGGACCAGCTTGCCGTCCACCGTGCTGACGCCAGGGGCGAGCTCCGGGTAGGCGGTGACCGCCGCCTTGAGGCCGCGGTTGGCGATCTCCACGACGTACGGCAGCGTCACGTTGGTCAGGGCGTACGTCGAGGTGTTCGGCACGGCCCCGGGCATGTTGGCGACGCAGTAGAACAGGCAGCCGTTGACCTCGAAGACCGGGTCCGAGTGGGTCGTGGGACGCGTCGACTCGAAGCAGCCGCCCTGGTCGACGGAGATGTCGACGAGCACCGCACCGGGCTTCATGGCCGCGACCAGCTCGTCGCTCACCAGGGTGGGGGCCTTGGCGCCCGGCACGAGGACCGCACCGATGACCAGGTCGGCGTCCAGGACGGCCCGCTCGACCTCGAAGGTGTTGGACGTGACGGTCTGCATGTGGCCCTGGTAGATCCGGTCGACCTCGCGCAGCCGGGCGACGTTCTTGTCCAGCAGGAGCACCTCGGCCTGCATGCCGAGGGCGATGGCCGCGGCGTTCAGCCCGGACACCCCGGCGCCCAGGACGACGACCTTGCCGGCGTAGACGCCGGACACTCCCCCGAGCAGCACGCCGCGCCCACCGGCCGCTCGCTCGAGGAAGTGCGCCCCCGCCTGCGGCGCCATCCGCCCGGCCACCTCGGACATGGGGGCGAGCAGCGGCAGCGAGCGGTCGGGCAGCTGCACCGTCTCGTACGCCACGGCGGTCGTCCCGGCGCTCAGCAGGGCGTCCGTGCACTCCCGGGAGGCGGCGAGGTGCAGGTAGGTGAACAGGACCTGGTCCCGGCGCAGGCGCGGGTACTCCGACGCGATCGGCTCCTTGACCTTCAGGACGAGGTCGGCCTCCCCCCAGACGTCGTCCGCCGTGCCGACGATGTGCGCGCCGGCAGCGACGTACTCGTCGTCCGTGATCGAGGAGCCGGCTCCGGCGTCCTTCTCGATGCCGACGCTGTGGCCGGCGGCCACCAGCTCGTGCACGCCCGCGGGCGTGATGGCCACGCGGTACTCGTGGTCCTTGACCTCTTTCGGGATCCCTACCCGCGTCATGATCGGTTCCTGTCGTCGCTGGTCACGGGGTTGTGATCGTGCGTGCTGTGCACTCCGAGGAACCTCGTGGGACTGGCTGTCACTGTCGGCCCACGGCCCGACTGACCGTGGTCCGGCGCTCGCCCGGCGGGCACACGGGTCAGGTT
>CADCUE010000123.1 GCA_902805805.1 uncultured Frankineae bacterium
CGGCGGTCGAGGCGGCAGCCGCGCTCAGGAGCAAGGAGCGGGCCTCCCGTGACCGGGCGCCACGACCTCCGGTGGCCGCTGCGGCTGCCGCAGCGCCCCCTCCTGCCGCCGCTCCCGCTCCGGTCGCGCGGCCTGCGCCGCAGCCCCGGCCCCGGCCCCGGCCGTCGTTCGTCCGCCCTGGTGTCGGCGCGCTGACCTCCGGCTACGGCCCCCGCTGGGGCCGGCTGCACGCCGGGATCGACCTGGCCTCGGGCATCGGCTCCCCCGTGAGCGCCGTCGCGGCCGGCACCGTCCTGTCGGCCGGTGTCGAGGGCGGCTACGGCCAGGTCGTGCGGCTGCAGCACGCCGACGCGACGGTGTCGCTGTACGCCCACCTGTCCGCCATCCTCGTCACGAAGGGACAGGTCGTTCCGGCGGGGACCTACCTCGGCCGGGAGGGCAACTCCGGGGCCTCGACGGGCCCCCACCTGCACTTCGAGATCCGCGTCGGCGGCAGGCCCGTCGACCCGGTGCCGTGGTTGCGGGCCCGCGGCGTCACGCCGACGCGGCCCTGACCCGCTGCGCCGTCTCGGCATCGGCCGGGAAGAACGACTCCACCGTCAGCTCGGCGAGCGTGACGTCCGCCGCCGTGCCGAACCGGGCCGCGGTCGTCAGGAACGACAACCGGCCCCATCGCGTGCGCAGGACCACCGGCAGGACGACGCCCGGTCGTGTCGTCGGCGGTCCGCCCGTGCTCACTCCCGGGTAGGTCGTCAGCTCCTCGTGCAGGTCGAGCAGGACGGGGTCGCCGAGCAGCGCCGCCTCACGGCGCAGCGCGGACAGGACGTGGGCGCTGTAGCCGGCGAGGTCCTCCAGACGGGCGGCCATGCCGTCCGGGTGCAGGCTCACCCGCAGCACGTTGACCGGTGGCACGAGCAGCGCCGGGTCGACCCCGTCGAGCAGCAGCGACAGCCCGGCGTTGGCGCGCACCAGGTCCCAGTGCCGGTCGACGACCAGCGCGGGACACGGCTCGGCGTGGCCGAGCACCAGGTCGAGGGCGTCACGGACCGGGGCCATCTCCGGGGCGTCGAGATCGGTCTGGCCGTACTCCGGCGCGTACCCGGCGGCGAGCAGCAGCTCGTTGCGGCCGCGCAGGGGGACGTCGAGGTGCTCCGCGACGTGCAGCACGAAGGCCCGACTGGGCCGGGCCCGGCCGGTCTCGACGCAGGACAGGTGCCGGGTGCTGACCTCCGCCGTGTCGGCCAGCGCCAGCTGGCTCATCCGCCGCTGCTCCCGCCACGATCGCAGCAGAGGTCCGACGGCGCTCATGGACCGACCGTAGCGACCGGACGGCGGGCGTGGCCATGACCTCAGAGGTCATGGACCCGGTGCCGAGGCCGGTCCATCGTCCTGCCATCGCCGCCGGAGCTGCCGGCGGCACCGGACCTCCGGAGGACCCCATGACCACTGCTCTGGCACACCCGACCCGCACCTGGACCACCGACCCGGCGGGGCTGCTCCGCCTGGACGCAGCCGTGTGCGGTCTGACCGGTCTGCTCGCCGCCGCGGCGCCGTCCGCCGTCGCCGACGTGCTCGGCCCGGACGTGCCGCCGTCCGTCGTGCGCTGGGTCGGCGCCGCCCTCGTCGTCTGGGCGCTGGACGCGGCGCTGCTGTCCCGGACCTCGGGGCGGCTGCTGCGCCGCACGGTGCTGCTCGCCGCGGGCGGGAACCTCGCCTGGGAGGCGGCGACGGTGGTGCTCGTCGTGCTCGGCGCCTTCTCCTTCGGCGGTGCGGCGCTCGCGCTCGCGGTCGGTGCGCTCGCCGGTGGGCTCGGCGTGCTGCAGCTGCGGGCCGTGCGCTGAGCCGGCCGCCTACAGCTTCTCGAGCGGCGCGTAGCGCAGCAGCAGCCACTTGGCGCCCGTGGCGCCGCCGAAGTCGACCTCCGCCTGGGTGCTGTCGCCGGCGCCCCGCGTCGCGGTGACGGTGCCGAGGCCGAAGGCGTCGTGGGTCACCCGGTCCCCGATCTCCAGGTCGGGGATGGGCCGCAGGCCGACACCGGCCTTCTTGCCGAGGGCCGTGCCGGCGACCCGGTCGGCCGTGCGGGTGAGCGCGGGCGCCGGGGCGCTGACCGACGACTCGGAGCGCTGCCAGTCGACGAGCGCGTCGGGCACCTCGTCGAGGAAGCGCGACGGCGGGTTGTAGGAGGTCTGGCCCCAGGCGCTGCGCAGGTGCGCCCGCGAGAGGTAGAGGCGCTCGCGGGCGCGGGTGATGCCGACGTAGGCCAGCCGGCGCTCCTCCTGCAGCTCGCGCTCGTCGCCGAGCGTGCGCAGGTGCGGGAAGACGCCGTCCTCGAGACCGGTCAGGAAGACGGCGGGGTACTCCAGCCCCTTCGCGGCGTGCAGCGTCATGAGCGTGACGACGCCGTCGTTCTCCCCGTCGGGGTCGGGGATCTGGTCCGCGTCGGCGACGAGCGAGACCTGCTCCATGAACTCGGCGACACCGCCGTCGGGCACCCGCTCGCTGAACTCCCGCGCGACGCCGACGAGCTCGCTGAGGTTCTCCACCCGGCTCTCGTCCTGGGGATCGGTGCTGGCGGCGAGCTCGGCGAGGTAGCCGGTGCGGTCGAGCACCGCCTCGAGGACCTCGGCCGGCGGCATGCCGCCCGCGACGAGCGTGCGCAGCTCGTCCAGGAGCGCGGCGAACTCCGTGACCGCCTTGGCGCTGCGCGTCGCCATGCCGCCGACCTCGTCGCACCGGCGCAGCGCCTCGGCGAACGGCACCCGCTCCCGCGAGGCGAACGCCTCGAGGCAGGCCTCGGCCCGGTCGCCGATGCCGCGGCGCGGGGTGTTGAGGATGCGGCGCAGGCTGACCGTGTCGGTCGGGTTGGCGAGCACGCGCAGGTAGGCCAGCGCGTCACGCACCTCCTTGCGCTCGTAGAAGCGCACCCCGCCGACGACCTTGTAGGGCAGCCCGACGCGGATGAACACCTCCTCGAACACGCGGGACTGGGCGTTGGTCCGGTAGAAGACCGCCACGTCGCGCGGCTTGAGGCCGTGGTCGTCGCCGAGCCGGTCGACCTCGGCCGCGACGAAGGCCGCCTCGTCGTGCTCGTTGTCGGCGACGTAGCCGACGATCGGCGGCCCGTCACCCGAGTCGGTCCACAGCCGCTTGTCCTTGCGGCTCGGGTTCTTGGCGATCACCGCGTTGGCGGCCGTGAGGATCGTCTGCGTCGAGCGGTAGTTCTGCTCGAGCAGCACGACGGTCGCGTCGGGGTAGTCCTTCTCGAAGTCCTCGATGTTGCGGATGTCGGCGCCGCGGAACGCGTAGATCGACTGGTCGGCGTCACCGACGACGCACAGCTCGGCGGGGGCCACCTCGCCCGGCGCGGTGAGCCGGTCGCCCCGCCCCCCTGCGGCGCCCACGAGCTCGCGCACGAGGACGTACTGCGCGTGGTTGGTGTCCTGGTACTCGTCGACCAGCACGTGGCGGAACCGCCGCCGGTAGTGCTCCGCCACGTCGGGGAAGGCCTGGAAGAGGTCGACCGTCGTCATGATGAGGTCGTCGAAGTCGAGGGCGTTGGCCTCCTTGAGGCGCGCCTGGTAGCTCGCGTAGACCTCGGCGAGCTGCTTCTCGACGACCGTCTGCGCCCGGGAGCGGAACGTCTCGTGGTCGACCAGCTCGTTCTTCAGATCGCTGACCTGGTTGCTCATCGAGCGGGCCGGGAAGCGCTTGGGGTCCAGGTCGAGGTCGCGGCAGACCAGGGTCATGAGGCGCTGGCTGTCGGCGGCGTCGTAGATCGAGAAGGTGCTCGAGAAGCCGAGCTTCTTGGCCTCGGCCCGCAGGATCCGCACGCAGGCGGAGTGGAAGGTCATGACCCACATGGCTCGGGCGCGACCGCCGACGACCGCCGCCACGCGCTCGCGCATCTCGGCCGCGGCCTTGTTGGTGAAGGTGATCGCCAGGACCTCCCCCGGCTGCGCACCGCGGGCGGCCAGCAGGTAGGCGATGCGGGTCGTCAGGGCCTTGGTCTTGCCCGAGCCGGCGCCCGCGACGATGAGCAGCGGCCCGCCCTCGTGGACCACGGCGGCGCGCTGCTGGGGGTTGAGGTCGGCCAGCAGCCGCTCTGCTGCGACGGTGGCCGACGGCCGGACGGGGGCCAGCACCGCGGGGCCGTAGTCGTCGCGCCCGAGGTCCTCGTCCGCGAACAGGCTCACCTGCACCAGTCTAGGTCGGCCCTGCGACAGGTCGGCGTACGACGTCGCCCCCGCTCTGCGGGCCCCGCGAGCCAGCGGCGGCCCCGGCGAGCCGCTCCTGCCGGGG
>CADCUE010000124.1 GCA_902805805.1 uncultured Frankineae bacterium
GCGCCGGCCCGGGCGGCTGCGCCCACGCCCCCCGCGCTCCGGCCGTCGGCGGCCCACCCGCCCACCACGACCAGCACGACGAGCAGCAGGCCCGCTCCCGCCGCGACGAGGGCGGCGGCCGCTCCGGCGACGATCGGCGGACGCGAGCTCGGCTCGCCCTCCTCAGGACGGGCGGCGGGGCGCGAGAGGGTCTCGGTCATCGCGCCCGACTGTCGCAGCCCTGCGCTCCCCGTCCGCGGCGGCTCGCCGGGCGGAGACCGATGTCACGCCGTGATGGGCTGGCGACCCACCGTCATGGCCCTCAGAGCCTCGACTCGGTGCGGCTCTGCATGATCGAGCGCATCAGGGCGGCGGTGGCCGACGGCGTCTTGCCCACCTTCACCCCTGCGGCCTCGAGCGCCTCCTGCTTGGCCTGCGCCGTGCCGGACGAGCCGGACACGATCGCGCCGGCGTGCCCCATCGTCTTGCCCTCAGGAGCGGTGAAGCCGGCGACGTAGCCCACGACCGGCTTGGTCACGGACGCCGCGATGTAGTCGGCAGCCCGCTCCTCGGCGTCGCCGCCGATCTCGCCGATCATGACGATGGCGTCGGTCCCCGGATCGGCCTCGAACGCCTCGAGCGCGTCGATGTGCGTCGTGCCGATCACCGGGTCGCCGCCGATGCCGATGGCGGTCGAGAAGCCGAAGTCCCGCAGCTCGTACATCATCTGGTAGGTCAGCGTGCCGCTCTTGCTGACCAGGCCGATGCGGCCGGGGTTCGGGGCGATCGTCGCCGGGATGATGCCGGCGTTGGACTTGCCGGGGCTGATCAGACCGGGGCAGTTCGGACCGATGATCCGCGTGCCCCTGCCCTGGCTGTACGCCCAGAACCAGGCGCTGTCCTGCACCGGGATGCCCTCGGTGATGACGACCGCCAGCGGGATCCCGGCGTCGACGGCCTCCACGACCGCGGCCTTGGCGAAGGCGGGCGGCACGAAGAGAACGCTGACGTCGGCGCCGGTCTGCGCCATCGCCTCGGCGACGCTCGCGAAGACCGGGATGCCGTCCACCTTCTCGCCGGCCTTGCGGGGGTTGACGCCACCGACGACCTTCGTGCCCGACGAGACCATGCGACGGGTGTGCTTGGTGCCCTCGGAGCCGGTGATGCCCTGGACGATGACCTTGCTGTCGGCAGTGAGGAAGATCGCCATCAGGAAGCACTCCCAGCGAGCTCGGCGGCCTTGTCGGCCGCGCCGTCCATCGTGTCCACGACCGTCACCAGCGGATGAGCGGCCGCCGCGAGGATGCGGCGCCCCTCCTCCACGTTGTTGCCGTCGAGCCGCACGACGAGCGGCTTGGTGGCCTGCTCGCCCAGCATGCCGAGCGCCTGCACGATGCCGTTGGCCACCGCGTCGCAGGACGTGATGCCGCCGAAGACGTTGACGAACACGCTCTTGACGTCCGAGTCGGACAGGATGATCTCCAGCCCGTCGGCCATCACCTGGGCCGACGCCCCGCCCCCGATGTCGAGGAAGTTGGCCGGCTTCACGCCGCCGTGCGCCTGCCCGGCGTACGCGACCACGTCGAGGGTGCTCATCACCAGGCCCGCGCCGTTCCCGATGATCCCGACCTGTCCGTCGAGCTTGACGTAGTTGAGGTCCTTGGCCTTGGCCCGGCCCTCCAGGTCGTCCGCCGCGACGACGTCGGCGTACGCCGAGAAGACGTCGCCGTGCCGGAACTCGGCGTTGGCGTCGAGGCTGACCTTGCCGTCGAGGGCCACGATGCGGCCGTCCGGGGTGCGGCACAGGGGGTTGATCTCGACGAGGGTGGCCTCCTCCTCGACGAACACCTCCCACATGGCCTGCAGGATCCGGGTGACCTCGTCGATCACGTCGGCCGGGATGTTGCCGGCCTCGGCGATCTCGCGGGCCTTGGCCGCGTCGACGCCCTGCACCGGGTCGACCGGGACGCGGGCGAGCGCCTCCGGGCGCTCGACCGCCAGCTGCTCGATCTCCATGCCGCCCTCGGAGCTGCACATCGCCAGGTAGGAGCGGTTGGCGCGGTCGAGCAGGTACGACACGTAGTACTCGACGTCGATGTCGCTCGCCTCGGTGACCAGGACCTTGCGGACGAGGTGGCCCTTGATGTCGAGACCGAGGATGGCGGCGGCCTTCTCGACCGCCTCGTCGGGGGTGTCGGCGAGCTTGACGCCACCGGCCTTGCCGCGGCCACCGGTCTTCACCTGGGCCTTGACGACGACGGGCTTGCCGATCCGCTCGGCCACGCCGCGCGCAGCCTCGGCGGTGTCCACCGTCTCACCGGGCAGCACGGGCACGCCGTGCTTGGCGAACAGCTCCTTCGCCTGGTACTCCATGAGATCCACAGGGCGTCCTGTCTGCTCGACGGGGGATTGCACGGGACTGTCGGGCGAGGGTAGCCACGTGCCAGGCGAGGACCGACGCCGCCCCGAGGCGGTGTGACCGACGGCTCAGGGGGCGGCGGGCGTCCCGACGTTCTCGCGCACCCAGTCGACGATGGACTGCGTCGTGGCGCCGGGGGTGAAGACCTGCGCCACGCCGGCGTCGAGCAGCACCGGGATGTCGTCCTCGGGGACGATGCCGCCGCCGAAGACGACGACGTCGTCGGCGCCGCGGGCGCGCAGCAGCTCCACGACCCGCGGGAACAGCGTGAGGTGCGCGCCGGACAGGACCGACAGGCCGATGCAGTCCGCGTCCTCCTGCACCGCCGTCTCGACGATCTGCTCCGGCGTCTGGTGCAGGCCGGTGTAGATGACCTCCATGCCGGCGTCGCGCAGGGCACGGGCGACCACCTTGGCCCCCCGGTCGTGGCCGTCGAGGCCCGGCTTGGCGACGACGACGCGGATGCGGCCGGGACTGGTCACGGGTGGCCTCCGAGGACGGCGAGGACCGGCGCAGCGGCGCCGCCGGCGAGTGGGCGCAGGCTACGCGCACCCGGTCGGTCCCCCCTGCGGTCGGGTCACGATCCCGCCGCGTTCCTGTGACGCTCGTCACGGCGGGCGGCGCGGGCAAGTACCGTCCCGGGTGGAACGCCCTGCACCCCGTCCCGTGGAGGAAGACCCGTGCCCGACCCCCGCGCTGCGCTCCTGCGCCTGGGTCGCACGACCCGCCGGGGAGTGCGTGCCGTGTGCAGCCCGGCCGGCCTGCGCGGCGCGGGCACCGAGGCCCTGTGGTCCGTGGCGCACCTGGCCCTCTACCCGCTCGGCGTCCTCGACGAGCAGGTGCGCGCGCCGCTCCGCGAGTCGGCCGGGCGCTTCACCCTCGACGACCTGCCGCCCGTGCAGCGCGGCCTGCTGCTCGGAGACGTCGTCGCGGCCGGCACGCCGATCCTGCTGGTGCACGGGCTCGTCGACAACCGCTCGGTCTTCACGCTGCTGCGCCGGGCGCTGCGGCGCCGCGGCTTCGGGCGCGTGCTGACGCTGAACTACAGCCCGTTCACGCAGGACGTCCGCGCCGCCGCGGTGCTGCTCTGCGATCTGGTCGAGAAGACCTGCGAGTCCACCGGTCACGAGCGGGTGCACGTCGTCGGCCACTCCCTGGGCGGAGTGGTGGCCCGCTACTACGTGCAGGTCATGGGCGGCGACGCCCGCGTGCACACGCTGGTCACGCTCGGCAGCCCCCACTCGGGCACCTGGGCCGCGCACCTGCTGCCGTCGCGCCTGGTCCGGCAGCTGCGCCCCGGCTCCGAGCTGCTCGACGAGCTGGCCAGGCCGGCGCCCGGTTGCCGCACCCGGTTCGTGGCCTTCTGGAGCGACCTGGACCAGCTCATCGTGCCCAAGCGGTCCGCTCGCGTCGACCACCCGGACCTGGCCGCCCGCAACGTGCTGCTGCGCGGGGTCGGCCACATGTCGCTGCCCATCGACGGGCGCGTCGTGCACTCGATCGCGACGCTGCTGGCCCACCTCGACGAGGACGGCTCCACCGTCCACGCCGGAGTCTCGTCGATCGACCGGAGCACCGGTGGGAGCTCCCCGGTCGCGCCGGGGGACACGCCGTTTTTGACGAGGTCCGCACCGTCCGCATAACGTCGTGGTAACGAACCGCGTCCGAGTCCCCTCCTCGGCGATCCGGTGAGGCAGCGCGGACGACCCGGCGACGGGCCGGCGTCCGGCTGCCGGCCCACGACGACGGAGCCCTTGACCCGTGCCCCAGAACGTCCGCTCTGCTCACGCACGCCTGCCCGCCCGCCGCCGGGCACTGCTGCCGACCGCGCTGCTGACCGCCGCGGGCTGCGCCTTCGCCGGCCTGGCGGTGCTCCCCGCCGCCGCGGGCGCGGCCC
>CADCUE010000125.1 GCA_902805805.1 uncultured Frankineae bacterium
CGGTCCACGACATGCAGGCGGTCTACGACGGGGACCGCTGGACCCGCCGTGGCGCAGACGGCGCCGAGCTGACGCCCTCGGTGGTCCTGCTCGCCACTCCCGGCCACACGCCGCAGGACGTCACCACGCTCGTCGGCACTGCGGAGGGCGTCGTCGCGCTCACCCACCTGTGGTGGACCGACGAGGGACCGGCGGAGGACCCGTACGCCCCGGACCGCGAGGCGCTGCGGGCCTCGCGCGAGCGGGTGCTCGAGGTCGCCGACCACATCGTCCCCGGGCACGGCGCCCGCTTCGTGCCCGGCACGCAGACCCCCCGCTGAGAGGGCGTACCGACCTCGTGTCGTCGGGTGCTGTCCAGGATCACGCCATGCAGGCGGGAGCCGTCGGCCGCAAGGTCGAGGGCGACCGGGCGCGGACGGCGGACCACTGCGTGTCGTCGTCCGGCCCGGCTGACGGCCCGTTGCCGGCTCAGCCGGAGCGGGGTGTGCGACCCATCAGGTAGAACTCGTCGTTCGGCATGGTGCCGGTGAGGTGGACCAGCCGGTTCGACATCGCGAAGAAGGCGCTGATCGCACCGACGTCCCAGATGTCGTCCTCGGACAGGCCGTGGGCGCGCAGCGTCTCGAGGATCTCCGGCGTGACCGTCCACGGCTCGACCGCGAACCGGACGGCGACCTCGAGCACCGCGCGCTGGCGGTCGTCGAGCTCGGCCTTGCGCCAGTCCGTGGCCACCTGGTCGGCGATGCGCGGGTTGCGCGCGCGGATACGGGCGATCGCGCCATGGGCGACCACGCAGTACAGGCAGCGGTTCTCGGCGCTCGTGGCGACCACCACGAGCTCTCGGTCGCCCTTCGTGAGCGCCGGCGTCTCCTTGTCCATCAGCGCGTCGTGGTAGGCGAAGAACGCGCGCCACTCGGCGGGACGCCGGGCGAGCGACAGGAAGACGTTCGGCACGAAGCCGGACTTGTCCTCGACCTCAGCGATCCGCTGCCGCAGGTCCTCGGGCAGCAGGTCACGCGGCGGCACCTCGAACATGCGCCGACCCTAGACCCGTCCTCCACCGGCCACCAAGAAGGGGCTCCAGCCCTCGAGCGACGCCCTGACGGGTGAGCCCTGACCCCTGCCTTCCCCCGACCACCGCGCAAGGCCGACGTCGTCTCAGAAGCCGATCAGCCGGCCCGACATGAAGGCGTGCAGCGCCCAGACCCCGCCCAGCGCCAGGACGACGGCGGTCCCGAGCGCCGAGGCCCAGCCGGCGGTGGACATCCCGCCCGAGCGGCGCAGGCGCACGCTCGGCGCGAGCAGGACCATCGCCGGTGTGCGGCCGCGCCGCAGGGACACGCCGGTGTAGAGGACACCGATCACGATGCTCGCCAGCGGCAGCACCAGCAGGAACACGAGCAGGTACAGGCCCTCGCATCCTGTGCCGGCGTCGTCGGCGGGCGGGTCGCACAGTCTCGGGGCCCAGCCCGGCCAGAAGAACGCCGTCCACACCAGCAACGGCATGGGCACGACGAAGGCGAGGAGCGCGTCCACCAGCAGGGCGGTCCCGAGCCGCGCGACCACGCCCGCGCGTGCGGCAGGCGTCAGCGTCGGGGTGCGCGCCGAGGAAGGGCGAGGGACGGCAGGTGCCACCGGCGCGCGCGGTGAGGACCGGCGGCGTGAGCCGTCGCCTGCACCAGCGGGCTCGGCCTCGTGCCCGCAGGAGGCGGCGCTGCGGCGCTGCGGTCGGTCTGCGCGCCGGTCCACCCGCAGCCGCACAGGCACAGACCGCTGGTCCGGTCGTACATCCTCACCTGCCCGGTGATCTCGTCCAGACGACGGTCGACCGGTGCAGGGGGCCGACCCGTGGCGTGGGTCCGACAGTAGCGACGCCTCGGCAGTCGCGCGGGCAGACGACGACTTTCCACCCAGTTGCCCCGGTGCAGCCCGAGGGACCGGGTCCGACACCTGACCGGTGCCACCCCCGCCGTCGGCCGCCGCCCCCCGACGGACTGCCCCGAAGCCCTGCGGCCCGCTTCCGCGCCGCGTACGTTCCCGCTACGGTCCGGTCACGACGGTGGAGGTTGCGCCCATGAAGCGCGTTGCGCTCGTCCTCGCGGGGGCTCTCATCGGCGCGGGGCTGCTCGGCCCGGCACCGGCCGGGGCCGTCGCCGTCCCCGACAGGGGCAACATCCCCGGCTACGTGAGGATCGTGGGTCCGGTCCACACGTCCTTCATCGCGATCAAGGTCAACTGCGTGGCGGGGACGACGGCGACCGTGGAGCACGGGTCGGTCAGCCAGCCCCACGACCCCTTCTTCGGGGACCCACTGGGCAACCCCGCCCCGACCAACGTGAGCCTCACGGAACAGGGGGTGTCCCTCCCGTGCACCGGCCGCGAGAAGCTGGTGCGCCTCCCGCTGGCGCCCATGGACTGCCCCGACGACCGTCCCGCCTGCGGAGCGCGGCCGGGGCTGGTGAGAGGAGTCAACGCCGACGTCCAGCTCGGGATCGCCTTCGAGCTCGACGACGTGGACTACCCGGCGCTGGACGTCCGCGTCGTCGGACGCTAGGGCGGCAGCGAGCCGTCACCGCCGGGGTTCGAGCTCGAGGGGTTCGTAGTAGTTCTCGGCGCCCTCACGGCGGACGTCGGTGAGCCAGTCGCCGTCGTACTGCTCCGTCGGACCCTGCGCCGGGTCCGCGAAGGTCCACGCCTGCCTGCGGTAGGTCCAGTTGTCCGGCTGCAGCCGGTGGCTCTCGCGGAACCACCGGACCGCCCGCTCGGCTCGGCCGGTGCGGTGCAGGTGCTGGCCCAACGCGAACGCGGCCGCTGCCTCGGCCTGCTCGCGCGGCCGGGGGCGGGACCGCTCGAGCACCTCGTCGGCCGACAGCGCGTAGGGCGAGTCACTGCCGCGCGCCACCCAGTCGCGCAGCGCACTGACGTAGCCCTCCGGGTCGATCCGCATCTTGCGCACCTCGGGGATGACCGTGCGCAGTCGCTGCAGGGCAGCCGGCGGGGTCGAGGCCTGCACCTGCGGGTCGTCGACGTCGATCGAGGCGAAGGCCGGGAAGGACGGGTAGGCGGTCTCCGGCGGACGGACGATCACGCCGTCCTCGTCGATCCAGATGCCGCTCGGGACGTTGACGACGCCGAACAGCTCACCGAGGCGGTGGGCAGCGTCCACGACCACCGGGAAGCCGACGTCGTCCGGGACGAACGGGCGAGCGGCCTCAGCGCCGCCGGTGTCCATGGCGACGCTGAGCAGCTCGAAGCCGGACGGCGCGAGCTCGGTGCGCAGGGCCTGCCAGACCGGCAGGTCGAAGCGGCAGCCTCACCAGCTCGCCCACGCGGCGATGAGCACCTTCTTGCCCCTCAGCCGGGCCAGCTCGAACGGCTCGCCGTCGAGGGTGGGCAGCACCAGCTCGGGGGCCTGCACGGAGGACAGCGCGCGTCCACCCGACTCCGGACCGAGGGACCACAGGCCCTCCTCGCCGTCGTGCAGCAGCGGCAGCCCGAGCGCAGCCGCGAAGGCCGGCAGGTCGACGCTGCTGCCGTCCTGCACTCCGGCCGGCAGCGGGACGCAGCGGACGTCCTTGCAGGCACCCTCGGGCTTGACCTCCCAGCCGGTCTCGGCGGCCAGTCGCGCCAGGGGCACCCGCACGGTGTCGGAGATCATCCCGACAACCTACGCCGTGGCGCAGCAGGTCGTCCTGGCCGTGCTCGGCTGTCAGCCGCCTGGTGCAGCGCCGTGACGAACTGCCGGACCGCCGCGTCGTCGGGACCGATGGCGAGCCAGGCCGTCTCGCTGCTGGTCCATCCCACGGCCTGCGCTGTGAAGTCCTCCGCCCCCTCCGCACCGTCGATCCGGCAGGAGAACCAGGCCGGCGTCGTGGCGTCCACCGCCGCCATCCCCGGCCCCGGGTACCCCCCGGGCATCCGCTCGATCGTGCCCTCGTAGGTGTCCATGTCGCAGGCGTACATCAGTCCGAACATGGCGGCGAGGCTGGCCTGCGCGCCGACCATCTCGGGCGGGGTCTCCGGTCCTCCGGACATGGCGTCGTCCGACACGAGCAGCGAGAGGTCCTTGCCGTAGGCGACGACCGCGGACTCGTCTCCCGCCCCTGCCGGCTCCCCCTCGAAGTCCTCGCTGTCCGACAGCTTCGGGAGGTACTGACGCGCCTCGCCGCCGAGCTCGGCCGGCAGCGCGGCGAGCAGGGTCCGGGCGTCCTGCATGCTGCCGGGCCACGAGGCCCCGTCAACGCCGTACGACGCACCGTCCGCAGACCACTGCCCACCGGCAGGAGCCGACGACTGGCTCGGCCCGTTCGCGACCTCGACGCGGTCGTTCGGCTCGGCGGACGGGCTGGCGGAGCCGCAGGCCACCAGGGCGGTCGCCAACACCGCCACACCCGCTGCTCGACGGATGCCGCTCGACGACGACAACGGGCTGCACGTCGGCCTCATCGACATGGCGACCACGCTGCCTCTCGAGCGGTGGGCCCCCCGATGCTGGAGAGCACGCCCACCCTGCGCATCGGTAGAACTACCTGCCGGCGTCCGGGACGCGGAGGACGTCCGTGCCCGTCGAGCCGCCCGCGTGCCGCCCCGTCCGTCAGCAGCTCAGCGTCGGGTTGAACAGCGCGAAGGTGCCGGCGGGGTTGGGCGCCCACACCCAGGCGTGCAGGTCGTAGTGCCTCGCCATGCCGGGGTGGTGGGCAGGCATCGGGCCCTGGAACGTCCGCCCGAACAGCGAGGGCGCGGCCGCGACGTCCGCCGCCTCGACGTAGTACTCCACCGCCACCAGCTCCAGCGTCCCGTTCTCGTCGGGTGCGTAGACGAGGATCTCCGGCTGCAGCGGGTCGACGGCCGGGTCCTGCATCAGGGCCGGGTTCTCGAAGTGGACCCCCATGGCGCCGGCCGGGCTCGAGACGCACTCCGGGGTCCGCTGGTAGCCGGCGCGCTCGGCCTGGACGGTCGAGTGGAACCGCGCCGTCGCAGCCCGGACGGCCGTGAGGTCCTCGTCGGGCGCCATCGCCTGCGCAGGGGCGACCGCCAGGGCGAGGCCTGCGACGACGACGGCCGGCAGTGCCGCGGTGAGGACGTGCAAGGGCCGACGGCTGCTGTGGGACGTGCTCATGATGATCCTCCAGAGTGGGTGGGTGCTTCGGGGACGAGGCGCAACGCCGGGCTCACGCGGTCGGCGTCCACACCGGTCGCTCGCAGGGCGCGCGCGACGTCGTTCGAGGAGTGGGCGGCGAACAGGGCGAACACCGTCTGCTGGTCCGGGACGACGAGCGTCGCGAGCCAGTCGACGGCCTGCCCGACCTCCGCCGTCCGCTGGGCCTTCGCGAGCACGAGACCGTCGGTCAGAGCCGGCCAGTAGTGCTCGGACAACCACAGGGGCGACGACGTGCGGAGGGGGCGGTGCGTCATGCGGACACCGTGCCGCGGCTGCGACGGCGGCGTAACGGGGAAGACCCTCGATCAGTGGCGTGCCGGGTCTGGTCCTCCGGCGGCGAGCGCGGTCACCAGCTCGACACGGGAACGCACCTCGAGCTTGCGGTAGACCCGGCTGAGGACGGCCTCGACCGTCTTCTGGCTGGCGAAGACCTCGGCGGCGATCTCGCGGTTGGTCCGACCGAGCGCTGCCAGCTCGGCGACGCGGGCCTCCGTGGGCGTCAGCGTGCGGGGCGCGCTGGGGCGCAGGCCGACCCTGCTGAGCTCCTCGCCGGTGCGGGCCGCCCACAGCGGAGCGGAGACGGCGTCGAAGACCTCCGCGGCGCGGGTCAGCAGGTCGTGAGCCGCCCGCTTCTGCCGAGCCCGGCGGTGCAGACGGCCCGCGACCAGGAGGCTGCGGCCGAGCTCGAAGGCCGTGCCGAGCTCCTCGTGGGCCGCGACCGCGGCCGTCGTCAGGCGCAGGCACTCGTCGTCGGGACCGGCCCGCGAAGCACGCAGGAGGGCCTGCACCCTGAGCGCGGCGGCCGTGACGTGCGGCCGCTCCAGACCGCGTGCTCCGTCGACGAGAGCTCCGACGGCGTCGTCGGCGGCGCTGAGCTCCCCTGTGGCGACGAGGGTCTCTGCGAGGTCCGCAGGGCAGGGGTTCCATCCGGGGTCCACGAGCCCCGCACGCGCAGCGTGCCGGGCGGCCGTGCGCAGAGCCGTGACCGCCTCGTCCGTCCGGCCGCGGGCGATGTGCACGCGACCCGAGATGGTCCACGTGATGGCCAGCAGCCACGGGTCGCCCACCTCGCCGGCGAGCTCGCGGGCCGCCTGCAGTCGCGACTGCCCCTCGGCGACGTCACCGACGCGGACGTCGTCTTCGCCGACCTGGGCCATCGCCAGCGCACGTGCAGCACCGTGGCCGCCGAGCTCGGCCAGCGCGAGCGCTGCCCGGCTGTGCGAGGCGGAGCGGGTGAGCCGTCCGGCACGCAGCTCGAGGTGGGCGAGGTTGAGCAGCAGCAGCGGTTCGGACGCCTCGTCGCCACAGGCACGCGCATCGGTCAGCAGCCGCTCGAACAGCTGCCGCGCGCGGTCGAGCCGCGAGGCGAACAGCAGCTGCTGCGCCAGCAGCGCTCCGGCGCTCTCCGAGGCGAGCCTCCGCGGGCGACGACCCTCGACCGCGGCCGCCCGCTCGAGCTCCGCCCATCCCTCGGAGCGCCCACCGAGCAGGTCGGCGTGACCGACCATCGCGAGCGCCGCCGCACGAAGCCGCTCGGCGTCGGGTCCGGCGGCGCAGGCCTGGTCCAGCAGGGCCAGCGCCGCACGCGCCCGGCGTGCGGACTCCGCCAGATCGGCTGTGCCGTCGGCCGAGGTCACGAGCGCCTCGGCGCGCACCAGCACGTCCTCACCGGCGGCGGCGAGGGCCGTGCTGCAGTGGTGCTCGACGTCGGCGAGGCTGCCGTTCAGCACCGCCAGTCGCGCGAGCAGCAGGTGCGGGCGCGCCCCACCCCCACCCCGGTCGCGGACGAGCTCGCCGACGACCTCGCCGCAGGTCTGCAGGTCCCCGTCGTGGAGTGCCCAGGTGCCGAGCTCCAGGCGGCGCTCGAGGTCGGCGGGGTCCCCGGACGGCGTGGCGCGCACGGCCAGCGCCGCGAGCTCCAGCGCGACCGGGTGGGCACCACGGGCACGGGCGCGACGGGCGGCTGCCGACAAGCGTGCGGCGACGGTCGCGTCCCGGCCGGTGGCAGCCAGAGCGCAGTGCCGGGCGGAGACCTCCAAGTCCGGCTCGAGCTCGGCCAGGCGCTGATGGAGCGCGCGTCTCTCGTCCGGACCGGCGTCCGCGACGACCGCCGCCGCGTGCAAGGGGTGCGCGAAGCGCAGCCGACCCCCGATGACCGAGGCGAGCCCCACCGCGGCCGCCGCCGCCGCGTCGAGCGAGGGAACGTCCAGGTCCGTCACCTCGGCCAGCAGGTCGGGGGTCGGGTCGTGCGCAAGGGCCGCGGCGAGCAGGAGACGTCGCGCTGACGGCGGCAGGCGTCGGACCGAGCGGGCGAGCAGCGCCTCGAGGGTCGGGGTCAGCAGCGGTGCACCCGTGTCAGCCGTTCCGCGTCCCGCGCCGGTCGCCCACGCGCCGGCCAGCTCGAGGGCGAACATCGGGTTGCCCCCCGAGGTCCGCTCCAGGCGACCCAGGTCCCCACGGCCCAGCACCACGCCGAGCCGGTCCCGGACGAGGTGGAACAGGCCCGCAGCCGTCAGCCCGTGCAGGACGACGTCGTCCCGTCGCTCGCCCTCCGGCCAGGGGTCGTCGTCGACCGGTCTCGTGGCGATGAGCAGCGACACCGGCTCGTCGACCAGCCGCCGCACCGCATGGGGCAGCACCTGCTGCGTCGCGCGGTCGGCCCAGTGGGCGTCGTCGAGCACCACGAGCAGTCGCCTCGTGCCCGTGGCTGCCCGCAGGACGCTGCGCAGCCCCGCGGCCACGACGCGCGGGTCGGCCTCCGCGTCCGGCTCGGGATCCTCCAGCGCCAGCGCCCAGCGCAGCGCCTTGCGCTGGGCCGTCGGCAGGCCCACCGTGTCCAGGTCGGGTGCGCCCTCGAGGAGGTCGGCGAGCGCGCCGAAGGCCAGGCCCTGCTCGCAGAGCCGCGGCCGCGCCGTCAGCACCGGCAGCCCCGCGGTCCGCGCGGCCTCGACGGCGGCCTCGACCAGCGTCGACTTGCCGCTGCCGGGCTCACCCGTCACGACGGCGATCCGGAGCCCCAGGCCACGGTCGGCCGTGATCAGCCGCCCGAGCAGAGCCTGCTCGGACGCTCGTCCGACCACGGAGCGGGACACCGACCTCCCCCCGGTCACGCAGGCGGACGACCTGTCGTGCCGGCCGTCACCCGCCTGCGGCCGGCGGTGCGGGGAACCCTCCGACCAGCTGCTCGAAGGCGTCGGCCACGCGCAGCACCGTCGCATCGTCGAACCGCTTGCCCATGATCATCATGCCGGTCGGCAGCCCGTTCACCAGCCCGGCCGGCACGTTGCAGGCCGGGTGGCCGGTGACGTCGAGCGGCCCCGTGTTCGCGATCATCTCGAGCGCCCGGACGAGCACCTCCTCGCGTGGTGCGTCCGGGGCAGGGATGGGTGTCGCCTGCACGGGTGTCGTCGGCATGACGAGCACGTCGTACCTGGCCAGCGCCTCGTCGTAGGCCGCGCGCAGCCTCGGGACGAGGTTGCGCGCCATCGCGTAGTGCGCGCCCTGGTAGCGGTCGATCGCGTAGCGGCCGGTCAGCAGGACGAGCTTGACGGTCTCGGAGAACTGGCTGCCGTCGGCACGCCACCGCCGGCCGTAGTGCTCCATGACCTCCGGGTCGTACAGGCCGTCCCAGTTCATCCCGTAGCCGTTGCCGTCGACCATCTGCGCCGTCGCGCCCTCGCTGGCGATCACGTCCCAGATCCGCGCGCCGTGCAGGTGCCAGGGGATCGACACGTCCTCGACGACGAGGCCGGCCTCGGTGAGCCGCTGGCTCGCCGCGCGGACGGCTGCGTCGACGTCCTGCTCGGAGTTCAGGTGCCCGAAGCCCTCCTGCACGACGCCGACGCGCAGGCCCTCGGCTCCCTGCCCGACCGCCGCCAGGTAGTCCTGCGGAGCGAGGTCGCGCGGCTGCCTCGGGTCGAGCCCGTCCGGGCCGGCGATCACCGACAGCACGAGCGCGGCGTCCGCGACGGTGCGCGTCATCGGCCCGAGGTGGTCGATGGTCTGCTCGATCGGGAAGGCCCCGGTGTAGGGGACCAGGCCGTGCGTGGGCTTGTGCCCGACGATGCCGCTGTACGACGCGGGCATCCGCACCGAGCCGCCCTGGTCACCGCCGGTCGCGAGGTCGACGAGGCCGGCCGCGACCAGTGCGGCACTGCCGGAGGACGACCCGCCCGTCGAGCGGCTCTCGTCCCAGGGGTTGCGCACGGGCCCGGTGCGTGAGGTGTGCGAGCCACCGGAGAAGCACAGGTCCTCGCAGACCGCCTTGCCGACGATCGTGGCCCCTGCCTCCAGCAGGCGGGTGACGATCGTGGCGTCGCGCGTCGGCACGAAGCCCTCGAACGTCGTCGACCCGTTCATCATCGGGACGCCCGCGACCATCGTGTTGTCCTTGACGGCGACCGTGCGCCCAGCCAGCGGACCCTGTCCGCTGCCGGTGATCGACGTCTGCACGTACCAGGCGTTGTACGGGTTGTCGGCCTGCTCGGGACGGCGCCACTCGCGCTCCGGCACGGCCGGAACGGTTGCGTCGTACAGCTCCTGGACGACGTCCCACGACGCCAGCAGCCCCTCGACGACCGGGGAGAACGACGCGAGGTCGGCGTCGTCGAGCTCGAGCCCGTAGCGCGCGGCGACCTGCGCCATGGCCGCTCGATCCGGGGGCTGGACGGCCATGGGCACCTCGCAGGACAGCGGCTGGGAGGCGGACGCTAACGACCGCACCGCCTCAGGGCAACGCGCGGGGCCTCGTCACAGCTGGACCCCGCGGGTGAGCGCGCCGTCGACGACGAGGTTGGTGCCGGTGGTGAAGCTCGAGGTGGGGCTGGCGAGGAAGACCACGGCCCGGGCCATCTCCTGCGGCGTCCCCATCCGCCCGGTGGGGTTGAGCGCGAGGGCGGCGGCGTACAGCTCCGGGTCGCCCTGCCGGATCTGGTCCCAGACGCCGCCCTCGAAGAAGGTGTTGCCCGGCGACACGGTGTTGGCGCGCACGCCCTTGTCCGCCAGCTGGTAGGCCAGGCCCTGCACGTAGTGGATGAGCGCGGCCTTCATCGTCCCGTACGGTCCGGCCGCGAAGTCGACCTCCCGGCCGGAGACGCTCGACACCGCGATCACCGCAGCGGCGTCGCTGGCCAGCAGGTGCGGCATCGCGGCACCGACCAGACGGACGCACCCCATCAGGTCGACCTCGAAGCAGGCCCGCCAGCTCTCCTCGCTGTCGGGGATCGCCAGCGCGCTGACGTTGGAGACGACGACGTCGATCCCGCCCAGCTGCTCGGCGGTGGCGGTCACCCAGCCGGCGAGAGCCGAGGCGTCCGCGACGTCCACGACCGATCCCCGCACCGAGCCGCTCCGGTCGGCCAGCGCCTGCTCGGTCGCGGTGATCTCCGCATCGTCACGCGCGCAGAAGGCGACGTCGGCTCCCTCCTCCAGGAGGGCCTCGACGATCGCGCGTCCGATGCCGCGGGTGCCACCGGTCACGAGCACCCGGCGTCCGGTGAGCTGCAGGTCCATGGCGGAGCCTCTCAGGGTCGATCAGCGGTGGTCTGGAACAGGTCGGGCGTGGCGGCGGCTAGCGCAGCGTCACGGCTCGGGCGCGCAGGTCGGCGTGCAGCCCGCCGTACGCCGACGCCACGGGCAGCAGCGACTTGCGAGCCTTGACGACCGAGCTGTAGTTGGCGTCGACGACGTTGGCGATCGGTGCCTCGGTGATCTGCGACAGCAGCTGGTAGGCGTCCATCCGGTCGAGGCCGTACAGCTCGCCGAACCAGTGGACGAGCTCGGCCTGCCCGATCCGCCAGGCGTCCTCGAGCGGACGGCTCGACCCGACGGTCATCCAGTGGGTGTCGTCCTCGATGCGCGGCCAGGCCGGCGCGCCGCCCTTGACCAGCTCGACGATGAGGGTCGTCGTCATGGCGCCCTCGACGGCGGTCCCGCAGGCCTCCCCCTCGCCCTGGCGGTAGTGCCCGTCACCGATCGAGAACAGCGCCCCCTCGACGTTGACGCCGAGGTAGCAGGTGGCGCCCGCTTTCATGTGCGGAGAGTCCATGTTGCCGCCGAAGCGGTC
>CADCUE010000126.1 GCA_902805805.1 uncultured Frankineae bacterium
GATCATTCCGGACCCCAGGTCCCCCCGACCACGGCCGGGATCAGACGTGCCGAACCTGACAAGAGCTTTCATGGTGTCACGAGGGGACGAAGGCAACAGGCGTACGCACTCATGCAAGGACCGCGCCGGTCGAATCACCCGGTCAGGGCCACGCCGGCCAAGACCCAGCCGGCCAGGGCCCAGCGGGTCAAGACCTACGGCACGTCCGCGCCCTGACCCCTGGGCCCGCCTGCCACCGGCACGAGTCGGGTGACAGTCGAGATCCAGGTCACACGCCGAGCCGCAGATCTGCGACGATGGCGGCGGCACCCCCTGCGGCACACCCCGCAGCAGGGAGCGCCGCCCCGTCCCCGCCTGCGCCGGCGATCCCGGTGCTGAGCTGAGCGTCCCGAGGAGTACTGCAGTGCCCGATGCGACCGCTCTGACCGAGCCCCCGATCACCGCCGGAGTGCGCACAGGGGAGGAGCCGGTCCAGCTGCTCACCCCCGAGGGAGAGCGCGTCTCCCACCCGGACTACGACATCGACCTGACCGACGACGAGTACCGCGAGCTCTACCGCGACCTCGTGCTCGTCCGCCGCATCGACATCGAGGCCACCGCGCTGCAGCGGCAGGGCGAGCTGGGCATCTGGGCGGCACTGCTCGGCCAGGAGGCCGCGCAGGTCGGCAGCGGCCGCGCGATGCGGGAGAAGGACTTCGCGTTCCCGACCTACCGCGAGCACGGTGTCGCCTGGTGCCGGGGCGTCGACCCGCTCAAGCTGCTGGGCCTGTTCCGCGGCGCCAGCAACGGCGGCTGGGACCCGCAGGAGAAGCGGTTCCAGCTGTACACGATCGTGATCGGCTCTCAGACGCTGCACGCCACCGGCTACGCGATGGGCGTGCAGAAGGACGGCGCGATCGGCGGCGAGGACGGCGAGGCCGTCATCGCCTACTTCGGTGACGGTGCGAGCAGCCAGGGCGACGTCAACGAGGCCTTCGTCTGGGCCAGCGTCTACAACGCGCCGGTCGTGTTCTTCTGCCAGAACAACCAGTGGGGCATCTCCACCCCGACCGACCACCAGACGCGCATCCCGCTGTACCGGCGCGCCCAGGGCTTCGGCTTCCCCGGCGTGCGGGTCGACGGCAACGACGTGCTGGCGTCGTACGCCGTGACGCGCAAGGCGCTCGACGACGCCCGGCAGGGGCAGGGCCCCACGCTGGTCGAGGCCTTCACCTACCGGATGGGCGCCCACACGACCTCGGACGACCCGACGCGCTACCGGCTCGCCAGCGAGCTCGAGGCCTGGAAGCTCAAGGACCCGCTCGAGCGGATGAAGTCCTTCCTCTACAAGCAGCAGCTCGTCGACGCGGACTTCCTGGGCCAGCTCGACGCCGACGCGGACGCCCTGGCGGCGCGCATCCGGAAGGGGTGCCTCGAGATGCCCGACCCGGAGCCGACCGCGATGTTCGCGCACGTCTACGACGAGACGACCCCGCTGCTGCAGGAGCAGCAGGCGGCCTTCGAGGCCTACAGCGCCGGCTTCGCCGGTGAGGGGGTGTCGGTCTGATGGCGGTCCTGACGATGGCCAAGGCCCTCAACGAGGCCCTGCGCACGACGATGGAGGACGACCCCAAGGTCGTGGTCATGGGAGAGGACGTCGGCAAGCTCGGCGGCGTCTTCCGGGTCACCGACGGGCTGCAGAAGGACTTCGGCGAGGCCCGGGTCATGGACACCCCGCTGGCCGAGTCGGGCATCGTGGGCACGGCCATCGGCCTGGCCCTGCGCGGCTACCGGCCGGTGTGCGAGATCCAGTTCGACGGGTTCGTCTACCCGGCGTACGACCAGATCGTCAGCCAGCTCGCGAAGATGCACGCCCGCAGCAAGGGCGACGTGAAGATGCCGGTCACGATCCGCATCCCGTTCGGCGGTGGCATCGGCGCGGTCGAGCACCACAGCGAGAGCCCGGAGGCGTACTTCGCGCACACTGCGGGGCTCAAGGTCGTGGCCTGCTCGAACCCGCTCGACGCCTTCTGGATGCTCCAGCAGGCCGTCGCCAGCGACGACCCGGTGATCTTCTTCGAGCCCAAGCGCCGCTACTGGGAGAAGGCCGAGGTCGACACCACCTCGCCGCCGGAGCCGCTGTGGAAGGCCCGGGTGGCGCGCCCCGGCAGCGACGCGACGCTGATCGCGTACGGCCCGATGGTGCGGACGTGCCTCGACGCGGCCACCGCGGCGCAGGAGGACGGCCACGACCTGGAGGTGCTCGACCTGCGCTCGCTGTCCCCGCTGGACTTCACGACGGTGGTCGAGTCGGTGCGCCGGACCCGGCGTGCGGTCGTCGTGCACGAGGCGCCGTCCTACGTCGGCCTGGGGGCGGAGATCGCCGCCCGGCTGTCGGAGGAGCTCTACTACGAGATGGAGGCGCCGGTCCTGCGCGTCACCGGCTACGACACGCCCTACCCGCCGTCGCGGCTGGAGGAGGAGTACCTCCCCGACCTCGACCGGGTGCTGCACACCGTCGACCGATCCCTCGGCTTCTAGAGATGGGGACGTGCTGATGAGCCGCCTGAAGGACTTCCGGCTGCCCGACCTCGGCGAGGGCCTGACCGAGGGCGAGATCCTGTCCTGGTCGGTCGGCGTCGGCGACACGATCACGCTCAACCAGGTCATCGTCGAGGTGGAGACGGCCAAGGCGGCGGTGGAGGTGCCGTCCCCGTACGCCGGCGTCGTCACCCGCATCCACGCCCAGGCCGGTGAGACGGTCGACGTGGGCGCGCCGATCATCACCGTCGACACCGACCCCTCCGCAGGACCGGTCACCGGCGCGCCGGCGGACGACGCCGGCGAGGACCTCGCCGTCACCGACATGGTCCCGCGACCACCGTCGGACGACGCCGGGCCGCAGGGAGCGCTGATCGGCGAGGTCGGGGCCAACGGCCGCACGGCCACCCTCGTCGGCTACGGCCCCAGGTCCGTCACGGCCACGCGGCGTCCCCGAGCCGGGGCGCCGCCCGCGCCGCGTCCGCAGAGCCCTCCTCCGCCGGCGCCGGCACGGGTGTCCGCGCTGCAGGTCGGCCAGACCGCCGCTGTGCGGGCGGGTGGCGTGACGGTCCTGGCCAAGCCGCCGGTGCGCAAGCTGGCGAAGGAGCACGGTGTCGACCTGACGGTCCTCAAGGGGACCGGTCCGGGCGGCATCGTCACCCGTGCGGACGTCGAGGCGGTCGTCGATCGCGCCGGCGCCGTCCCGGAGACGTCCCCGGCCGCCGAGCCGGCGACCGACGTCGCGGCCCGGGAGACGCGCGTCCCGGTCAAGGGGGTCCGCAAGCACACGGCCGCGGCCATGGTCGCGAGCGCCTTCACCGCGCCGCACGTCACGGAGTTCCTCACCCTCGACATCACCCCGACGATGGAGCTGCGGGAGCGGGTGCAGGCGATGCCCGAGTTCGCCGGGGTCAAGGTCTCGCCGCTGCTGTTCGTCGCCAAGGCGCTGCTGCTGGCGGTCGCCCGCAACCCGCAGATCAACAGCAGCTGGGACGAGCAGGCGCAGGAGATCGTCGTCAAGGACTACGTGCACCTCGGCATCGCCGCGGCGACGCCGCGCGGGCTGCTGGTGCCCAACGTCAAGGACGCCGACCAGCTCTCGCTCGTCGAGCTCGCCACGGCGCTGCAGGCCCTGGCGGAGACGGCCCGCGAGGGCCGGACCGCACCGGGCGACATGACCGGCGGCACGCTCACCATCACCAACGTCGGGATGTTCGGCGTCGACAACGGCACGCCGATCCTCAACCCCGGCGAGTCGGCGATCCTGTGCTTCGGCGCCGTGCGTGCGATGCCGTGGGTCGTGGACGGCGAGGTCGTCGTGCGCCAGGTGACGTCGCTGTCCCTGTCGTTCGACCACCGGGTCGTGGACGGCCAGCTCGGCTCGCAGTTCCTGGCCGACATCGGCCGGGTGCTCAGCGACCCGGCGACCGCCCTGGTGTGGGGCTGACCCGCGGCCATCCCGGCGTCCGTCCTGTCGACCGCGAGTGCGAGCGGACGACGTCCGGTGGTGGCCGCCGCTGAGAGCCGGATCACCCTGGAGTCAGGACCAAAACGGTCCGACGCTGGTGTTGTACGAGACGTCACGCACCAGCTCGACGAAGGGGTCGACATGAGCATCCTCGGCACGTTCCGCAACCGGACCCGCAACAGCAGCAAGCGCACCCGGCGCGACCTCGCCCGCGCCCTGCGCTCGGCGCCGACGCGCGCCAGCCGCGAGGAGCTCCTGCTCCTGCAGAACCGCTAGCCGGCAGGGCTGCCCGCTCGGACCGGCCCGGCACCGCGACGACGCGGCGCCCGGGCCGGCCCGGCGCCGTACGACCGACCGGGACGGGTGAGCGCGGACCCCTCCGGGCAGGACGACGGTGTCCCCTCGCTCCACCGACGAACGGTCACCCGTGCTCGAGACGTTCGACCCGCACAGCCTCGTCTACACGCTGGCCGGCCTCGCCGCGCTCGGCGGTGCGCTGCTGCCCCGGGTGATCGGGCACCTGCCCGCCAGCCCGCCCATGGCGTTCCTGCTGCTCGGCTTCGGCGTCTTCGCCCTGCCGCTCGGCTTCGCCACCGTGGACCCGATCGAGCACGCCAAGGCGACCGAGTACCTCACGGAGGTCGGGGTCATCGTCGCGCTGATGGGCGCCGGCCTGAAGCTCGACCGCCCCCTGGGCTGGCGGAGCTGGCAGCCCACCGTCCGGCTGCTCGCCATCACCATGCCGCTCACGATCGGCATGACCGCGGTCCTCGGGTGGTGGGCCGTCGGGATGGCCCCGGCCACCGCCGTCCTGCTCGGGGCGGTGCTCGCCCCGACCGATCCGGTCCTCGCCTCGGACGTGCAGGTCGGTCCGCCGGGGGGTGACCCCGAGGCGGAGGACGACCTGCGCTTCTCGCTCACGTCCGAGGCCGGCCTCAACGATGCGCTGGCCTTCCCGTTCACCAACGCGGCCATCGCCATGGCCCTCGCCGGCTCGGACGCCTCCGGGTGGCTGCTCGAGTGGTTCGCGGTGGACGTCGTCTACAAGCTGGTCGTCGGCCTCGTCGGCGGCATCCTCGTCGGCAGGCTGCTGGGTGTGATCGTGTTCCGCACCCCGGAGAACCTCCGCCTCGCGTCTCGCGGCGAGGGGTTCGTCGCGCTCGCCGGGACCTTCCTGGCGTACGGCCTGACCGAGGTCGTCGGCGGCTACGGCTTCCTCGCCGTGTTCGTCGCGGCTGTCGCCCTGCGCCGGTCGGAGAGCGACCACGACTACCACCAGACGCTGCACGACTTCGCCGAGCAGACCGAGCAGCTGCTCATGATCGCCCTCGTGGTGCTGCTCGGCGGTGCGGTCGCCGGCGGCATCCTCTCGCCGCTCACCTGGCAGGCGGCCGCGGTGGGCCTGGCCGTGCTGTTCGTGGTGCGGCCCGTGACGGCGTGGATCGGCCTGGCCGGGACGACGACCCCCAAGTCCGAACGCGCCGCGATCGCCTTCTTCGGCATCCGCGGCATCGGCTCGCTCTACTACCTGGCGTACGCGCTGGAGCACGCCGCCTTCGTCGACGCCAAGCAGCTGTGGGCGCTGGTCGCCTTCACCGTGGTCGTGTCGATCCTGGTCCACGGGACGACCGCGTCGCTCGTCACCCGGCGCCTGGACGCCGCGCGCGAGACCGACCGCTCAGCAGCGACGATGGGAGCATGACCGCCGTACGCCCCCGCGCCCGTGTCCGCGCCCCTGAGCTGACCGGATCCGGTGGCTGGATCGGCACGGGCGGCAAGGACCTGCGCCTGGCCGACCTGCGGGGCCGCATCGTCGTGCTCGACTTCTGGACCTTCTGCTGCGTCAACTGCCTGCACGTGCTGGACGAGCTGCGCCCGCTCGAGCGGCGCTTCTCCGACGTGCTGGACGTGATCGGCGTGCACTCCCCGAAGTTCGCCCACGAGGCGGAGCACGAGGCCGTCCTGGCGGCCGTCGAGCGCTACGAGGTGCACCACCCCGTGCTGGACGACCCCGAGCTGTCCACGTGGTCGCAGTACGCCGTGCGCGCGTGGCCGACCCTGTGCGTCGTGGACCCCGAGGGCTACCTCGTGCACGTCGCGTCCGGCGAGGGCCACGGCGAGGGGCTGGCGCGCCTCGTCGAGCAGCTCGTCGTCGAGCACGAGGCCAAGGGCACGCTGCGCCGTCGAGGAGCGGCGTACGTCCCGCCCCCGCCGCGGGACTCGGCACTGCGCTTCCCCGGCAAGGTGGCTCTGCTGCCCGACGGCACGCTGCTGGTCAGCGACAGCGCGCACCACCAGCTGGTGCGGATGGCCGCCGACGGGGAGCGCGAGCTGGCGCGCTACGGCACGGGTGAGCGGGGCCTGGTCGACGGCGACCGGCCGCGCTTCGCCGAGCCGCAGGGCGTCGCCGTCCTCGCCTCGGGTGAGGTCCTGGTCGCCGACACCGCCAACCACGTGGTCCGGCGTCTCGACCTCGACACCGGAGCGGCGGTCACCGTGGCCGGCACGGGGCGGGTGTGGCGTCCGGGCGACCCGACGTCCGGTCCCGCGCGCGAGGTGAGCCTGTCGACGCCGTGGGACCTCGCCGAGCACGACGGCGAGGTGGTGCTGGCCATGGCGGGCACGCACCAGCTGTGGGCGCTGTCGCGGGACGCCGACGCCCGGCTGCGGGTCATCGCGGGCACGACGGGCGAGGGGCTGCGCGACGGGGAGGCGACCGCGGCGTACCTGGCGCAGCCCAGCGGCGTGGTCTCGGACGGGGAGCGGCTGTGGTTCGCCGATGCCGAGACCAGTGCCCTGCGCTGGTACCGCGGCACGTCGGACGGTCGCGGCGAGGTGGGGACCGCCGTCGGCACCGGGTTGTTCGACTTCGGTCACGTCGACGGTCCGGCGAGCGCGGCGCTGCTGCAGCACCCCCTCGGCGTGGCGCTGCTGCCCGACCGCAGTCTCGCGGTCTGCGACACCTACAACGGCGCGGTGCGGCGCTACGACCCGGTGACCGGCGAGGTGTCCACGCTCGCGACCGGGGTCGCCGAGCCCAGCGGCGCCGTCACGGTCGACGGCGAGCTCGTCGTCGTGGCGAGCGCCGCGCACCGCCTCGAGCGGCCCGTGGCGCCGGGTGCGATGGCGAGGGTCAGCGGGGCCGCGCAGTCCACCCGGCGGCCGGTCGCGGAGCTGCGGTCCGGACCCGTCGCGCTCGAGGTGGTCTTCGAGCCGCCGCCCGGCCAGCACCTCGACGAGCGCGACGGCCCGGCCACCCGGCTCGTCGTGACCGCCTCACCGCCCGAGCTGCTGCGCGACGGTGGCGGCGCCGGCAGCGGTCTCGTGCGCCGCCTGGTGCTCCAGGGCGGGGAGGGCGTGCTGCACGTCGCGGCGACGGCCGCGTCGTGCGACGAGGGCGTGGAGCACCCGGCGTGCCACATCACCCAGCAGGACTGGGGGATCCCGGTGCGTCTCGTCGCCGGTGCTGCCGACCGCCTGGGCCTGGTGCTGCGCGGTCCGGCCGCCTGACCGGCCCGGAACGGCGAAGAGCCCGTCCCCTGGGCGGGGACGGGCTCGGGCACGCCCTGCGCTAGTAGACGTCGCGGTCGCGCGTGACGACCCGCTCCTCGGCGACCCCCACCGTGCGGTCCCGCCGCCCGAAGACCAGCATGGTGAGCACCAGTCCGAGGGCGCCGCAGATCATGAGGATGATCCCGATGACCTGGATGTCGAGGCCGTTGATGGAGGTCTCCACCGCGAAGGCCAGGATCGCTCCGATGGCGAGCAGGGTGATGCTGGCGCCGATGCCCATGGTTCCTCCTGGATCGTGCGGCCGTCCGCGTGCCGCCTCACGCATGATCTACCCGTCGCGGCAGGAGCGACACTCCGCCGTGCGGGTGAGCGGGGCCCGGCTCACGGCCGGTCGATGCGGACGACCTCCGTCGCAGCGGTGGCCGGGGCCCCGAACTGGCCGTTGACGACCAGCAGGTCGCCGGCCACCAGGGCAGCCGTCGTGGGCACGTCGAAGTCGGGGTCGGTGATCTCCTCGACGAACGACGCGGTCCCTGCTGCCCGGTCGAGGCGGAGCACCACCACGGAGCTGCGGCCGAAGCCCCGCACGACGTAGAGCCGGTCGCCGCGCAGGACCAGGCCGTCGCCCCCGGTGAGCCGCGCGCCGGTGACCTCCACCGCGTCGGCCACGCCGGTGGCCGGGTCGATGACGTACAGGACGCCGCCGCTCACGGCGATCAGGTCCCCGCCGGGCAGCACGCGGATGCCGTTCAGGCCGAAGCCGGCCGGCTGCACGTAGTCCCCGGTGATCGGCAGCGCCCGCACGGCGTCGTCGGAGGGCAGGCTGCCGGCGCGGCCGAGCGGCACGACGAAGACCTGGGCGCCGGCGGAGTCGGTCACGTAGACGGCCGTGCGCGTGACGGCGACGTCGTTGAGGAAGCCACCTGCGGTGTCGGCCGAGAAGACCTCCTCGCCGGTGCGGGCGTCGTAGGCCGTGACGGTGCCGGTGCGGCCGCCGGCCACCCACACGCGGGAGGTCGCCGCGTCGTGGAGCAGCCCGACGGCGACGTCGCCGGGGCGTCCGGGGACGAGCGTGCGCAGGCTGCCGTCGCGCACGTCGCCGACGTAGACCGCGCCGTCGGCGCGCGAGCCGGCGAAGAAGGTCGTCCCCGGTCCGGCGCTGATGCCCTCGGGGCTCGAGCCGGTGACCAGCGGGAGGGTGTCCGGCCGGTCCGCGGCGGCGACCGGTGAGAGCGGCGAGAGGGCGAGCGCCAGGGCGGTGGCGGCGACGCCGAGAGTGGACGGGGTACGGGACACGACGGCCTCCGGGACAGGGGAGAGAAGGACTCGCCCTGACCGTCGCAGGCAGTCGTTGCACCCGCAACTCGTGGACCGCCCTAGAAGGCCGCCTCGTCGAGCTGCATGAGGGACAGGTCGGTCGCCTGCGTCACGGCCAGGCGGGCGGACAGCTCGGGCAGGACGGAGGCGGCGAACCAGCGGGCCGCGGCGACCTTGCCCTCGTAGAAGGCGCGGTCGCGGGCCGGAGCGGTCGGGAGCCGGTCGAGGGCCACGGCGGCCTGGCGCAGCAGGAGCCACGCGACGACGAGGTCGCCGCAGCTCATGAGCAGCCGCGTGGTGCTCAGGCCCACCTTGTAGACGGCCTCGGGCTGCTCCGCGGACGCCATGAGCTCCGCGACCAGGTGGCCGTTCATCGCCTGGACGTCCTCGAGCCCCCGGGCCAGCAGCTCGCGCTCGCGCCCCAGGGCGTCGTCCGGCTCGGCCTTGGTGAACTCCTGGATGTCACCGAGCAGCGTGGCCAGAGCGGTCCCGCGGTCCCGCACGATCTTGCGGAAGAAGAAGTCCATGCCCTGGATCGAGGTCGTGCCCTCGTACAGCGTGTCGATCTTCGAGTCGCGGATGTACTGCTCGATCGGGTAGTCCTGCGTGAAGCCCGATCCGCCGAGCACCTGCAGCGACGTGGCGAGCAGCTCGTAGGCCTTCTCCGAGCCGTAGCCCTTCACCAGGGGCAGCAGCAGGTCGTTGACCCGCACCGCCAGCTCGTCGACCTCGCCCTCGTGCCTCGACAGCTCGACCCGGTCCTGCTGCGAGGCGGTGTAGAGCAGCAGCGCGCGCAGCCCTTCCGCCCACGCCTTCTGGCGCATGAGCATCAGGCGCACGTCGGGGTGGTGCGTGATGGTCACGCGCGGCGCGGTCTTGTCCGTCATCCGCGTCAGGTCGGGGCCCTGGACGCGGGTCTTCGCGAACTCGAGCGCGTTGAGGTAGCCGGTCGACAGCGTCGAGATGGCCTTGGCGCCGACGAACATCCGCGCGTTCTCGATGACCTGGAACATCTGCGCGATGCCGTCGTGCACACCGCCCACGAGCGTGCCGACCGCCGGCTCCTTCTCGCCGAGAGTGACCTCGCAGGTCGTGGAGACCTTGAGCCCCATCTTCTTCTCCACCCCGGTGACGACCACGCCGTTGCGGTCGCCGAGCCGGCCGGTCTCGAGGTCCACGTGGTGCTTGGAGACGAGGAACAGCGACAGCCCCTTGGTGCCCGGGCCGCCGGCGCCCTCGACTCCGACGGGGCGGGCGAGCACCAGGTGGAAGATGTTCTCCGGCCAGTCCCACTCGGCGGAGGTGATGAAGCGCTTCACGCCGCGCAGGTGCCAGGTGCCGTCGGGCTGCAGGTGGGCGGTGGTCCGGCCGGCGCCGACGTCGGACCCGGCGTCGGGCTCGGTCAGCACCATGGTGCCGCCCCACTGCCGCTCGATCGCCAGCTCGGCGAAGCGCTTCTGCTCCGCCGTGCCGTTGCGGTGCAGGATGGCGGCGAACCCGGCCCCGGAGCCGAACATGTAGACGGCCGGGTTGGCCCCCAGGACGAGCTCGGCGACCGCCCAGCGCAGGGTGGGTGGCGCCCCGATCCCGCCGAGCGACTCCGGCAGGTCGATGCGGTCCCAGCCGCCGTCGGCGTACGCGGAGTAGCTCTTGAGGAAGCTCGCCGGCAGCGCCACCGTGCCGGTGGCCTCGTCGAAGACCGGGGGGTGGCGGTCGGCGTCCGCGAAGCTGGCCGCGAGGTCGTGCGTGGCCAGCCGCTCGACCTCCCGGAGCACGTCCCGGGCGCTGTCCACGTCGAGCTGTGCGAAGGGCCCGGTGCCCAGGGTCCGGTCGGCGCCGAGCACCTCGAACAGGTTGAACTCGAGATCGCGCAGGTTGCTCTTGTAGTGGCCCATGGATCGGGACGCTCCCTCGTACGCCTGCCGGGACAGGCCGGTTACTTCCCGGTAGCCCCAGGATGCTACTGACCGGTAACTCTGGCAAGCACCCGGACGGGCGAGCGCGCCGCGGCGAGCGGCAACGCTCAGACGTCGACCAGGTCGAGGGCGGCCTCGACGACGGAGCGGGCGTCGAGGCCGTGGTGGCGGTGGACGTCAGCCAGGCTGCCGGCCTGGCCGAGCTCCTGCACGCCGAGGCAGGTGATCGCCGCTCCGGAGAGGGTGCCGAGGAACGCCAGGGTGTGCGGCGCTCCGTCGAGCAGCGTCACGATCGGCACGCCGGCGGGCAGCAGCCGGTCGAGCACCGTCTCGTCGACGCCGTGCGCAGAGCCGCGGAGCAGCCCGCGGCGTGACTGGGCGGCTCGCCAGAGCCGGTCGGCGCTGGTGATCACGGCGA
>CADCUE010000127.1 GCA_902805805.1 uncultured Frankineae bacterium
GTGCGGTCGGGGACCTCGTCGAAGGCGCTGGCGAAGAAGATGCGGAGGTAGTCACGCGCCGCCTTGGTGGTGGGCTCCTCCTGCTGGGCGGCCCGCGCCGCGAAGGCCGCGGCCGTGAAGACGAACAGGCAGCGCTCCTGCCCCTTCGTGATCACGACGCCCTCCGCCAGCTGGTCCCGGAACTTCGCCGGCAGGATCAGCCGGCCCTTCTCGTCGAGCCGTGGGGTGTGGGTCCCGAGGAACACGGGCCACTCCTCCACGGATCAGATGTCGCTCAGGTGCTGCTCGGGGCTCCAGGGCCTCGTGCTCCCTGGTCCCCCACGTTACTCCACTTTGCCCCATCGTCAACGAACCACGCCCTCTCGAGCCCGGGCGACTGCAGCGTCGTCGCAGGTCAGCGGCGGTGGGGCGAGGTGGGGGGCCTGTGTCTCACGAGCGCGGTCGCGCGGCCCTCCGGGGCGGGGGCGGAACCCGGCGGAGCCGCCGGTCGTCGCACAGCGGGAGGCACGGCCCGGCGCACGCGCCGTCGGACGGGCCCAGCACGGTCGCTCGGCTGCCCGTACGGCCGTTCGGTGTCAGAATCGTGCTCCGACCGCGGGCCCGCAGGCCCCCCTGACCAGGAGGACCCAGGTGGCACGCCGCCCCACCAGCACCGGCACCGCCGGCCTGGACGACCTCCTGACGTCGTCCGCGCGCATCTCCGCCAACATCGAGCGGGTCATCGAGGGCAAGCCGGACGTCGTCCGCCTGTCGCTCGTGGTCCTGCTGGCCGAGGGGCACCTGCTCATCGAGGACGTCCCCGGGGTCGGCAAGACGATGCTGGCCAAGTCCCTGGCGCGCAGCATCGACTGCTCGGTCCGGCGCATCCAGTTCACACCGGACCTGCTGCCGAGCGACGTGACCGGGGTGTCGATCTTCGACCAGGAGTCGCGCGAGTTCGAGTTCAAGCCCGGCGCGGTCTTCGCCAACCTGGTCGTCGGCGACGAGATCAACCGGGCCAGCCCCAAGACGCAGTCGGCCCTGCTCGAGGCGATGGAGGAGCGCCAGGTCTCGGTGGACGGCGTCACGTACGTCCTCGAGACGCCCTTCATGGTCATCGCGACGCAGAACCCGATCGAGATGGAAGGCACCTACCCGCTGCCCGAGGCGCAGCGCGACCGCTTCACCGCACGGCTCACCGTCGGCTACCCGTCGGCCGCCGCCGAGCTCGACATGCTGGGCTCGCACGGCGCCAGCGATCCCATCGACGACCTGGAGCCGGTCGCCGACGCGTTCGAGATCCGCAAGCTCATCGAGGTCGTGCGCAGCATCCACGTGTCCACCGACGTCAAGCAGTACGTCGTGGACCTGCTCAGCGCGACCCGCAGCAGCCGGGACCTGCGCCTCGGCGCGAGCCCGCGCTCCGGTCTGCAGCTCGTCCGCGCGGCGCGGGCGACGGCGGCGCTCGACGGCCGCGACTACGTGCTGCCCGACGACGTGCAGGCGCTGGCCGTCCCCGTGCTCGCCCACCGGCTGCTGCTGACCGCCGACGCGCAGGTCTCCCGTCGCAGCGCGGAGGACGTCGTCGCCGGCCTGCTCGAGCGCACGCCGCTGCCCAGTGCGCCGCGGGGGCGCTAGCCGGTGCCCACCTCGCTGCGCACGTCGCTCGCGGGCCTGACGACCCGCGGACGCTGCCTGCTCGCGGCCGGCGTCACGCTGGCGCTCTGCGCCGTCGTCCTGGGCCAGCGCGACCTGCTGCGGGCCGCCGTGTTCCTCGTGGCGCTCCCGCTGGCGGCGCTGGCCATCGTGTCCCGCTCGCGCTACCGCCTGGCCTGCGCCCGGTCGCTCGCGCCGCCGCGCGTGGAGGCCGGCCACACCTCGACGGTCCAGCTGGAGCTCGACAACGTCTCCCGGCTGCCCAGCGGCGTGCTGCTCATGGAGGACGCCCTGCCCTACACGCTCGGCGGGCGGCCGCGCTTCGTCCTCGACAAGATCGAGCCCCGGGGCGTGCGGCAGGTGACCTATCCGGTGCGCTCGGACGTGCGCGGTCGCTTCCGCATCGGCCCGCTGTCGGTGCGGCTGACCGACCCCTTCGGGCTGTGCGAGCTGGTCCGCTCCTTCGCCTCCTCCGACGAGCTGGTCGTCACCCCGGTCGTCACGCCGCTGCCGGCCGTGCGGCTCGGCGGCGACTGGACCGGCGGCGGTGACGCGGCCTCCCGCTCGGTCGCGGTGAGCGGCACGGACGACGCCGCGACGAGGGAGTACCGCTACGGCGACGACCTGCGCAAGGTGCACTGGAAGTCCACGGCGCGCACCGGTGAGCTGATGGTCCGCCGCGAGGAGCAGCCGTTCCAGAGCCGGGCCACGCTGCTGCTGGACGGCCGCGAGGACGCCCACCGGGGCAACGGACCGGGATCGTCGTTCGAGTGGGCGGTCAGCGCCGTCGCGTCCGTCGGCGTCACCCTCGCCCGTGCCGGCTTCGCCCTGTCGCTGCTGCGGGACAGCGGCGAGGCGGTCACCCCCGCCGGCGTCCCGCTGACCGAGAGCCTGCTGCTGGAGGAGCTGGCCGTCGTCCGCATTTCGCCGCGCCGCACCCTCGACGGAGCGGTGGAGGTGCTGCGCACCGGCGGTCTCGGTGGCGTGCTCGTCGCCGTCCTGGGCAGCGTGGACGTCGCGCAGGCCGAGCGGCTGGCCCGGCTGCGCACCGGCTCGGCCGTCTGCGTGGCCGTGGTCATGGACGCCGACAGCTGGGGGCCGCTGTCTCCGCGGGCCCGGGAGGTCGCGGTCTCGACGCACGAGAGCGTGTGCACCCTGCTCACCGGTGCCGGCTGGCGGGTCCTGCCGGCGACCCTCGGCACCTCTCTCGCCTCGGTGTGGCCGCTCGCCGGTGGGCGCTCCGGCGGCTCCGCTCCCCTCCCCGCGCTGTCCGGGCCGTCCCTGTCTGGAGCTCGACCGTGACCACTCGCGACCGCCTCACCCTCGCCGCTGCCTGCGCCGTGGTGCTGGCCAGCGCGGCGCTGCGACCGGTGTACGACGACCTCGGCTGGCTGCTGCCCGTGGTCGGCGCTGTCGTGGCCGTCAGCGGCGCCGGCGCGCTGTCCCGCCTGGCCGGGGCTCCCGGCCCGCTCCAGCCGCTCGCCGGGCTCGTGGGGCTGCTCGCCTACACCGCCCTGACCTTCGCCGGCTCGACGCTGGCGTACGGCCTGCTGCCGACGCTCGACACGCTGCGCTCGCTCGCCCGGACCTTCCGCGACGGCATGACGGCGGTCGAGCAGCTGGCGCCGCCCGTTCCCACGGAGACCGAGCTGGTGCTGCTGGCCGTGCTCGGCGTGGGCGCCGTGGCGGTCGCCGTCGACACGCTCGCGGTGACGCTCCGCAAGGTCGCGGCGAGCGGGCTGCCGCTGCTCGTGCTGTTCGCCGTGCCGTCCGCCGTGCTGCCCGGAGGCATCGGTCTGGTGGCCTTCGTGCTGGGGGCCGCCGGCTGGCTCGGGGTCCTGATGGCCGACGGCAGCGACCGGGTGGCGCGGTGGGGCACTCCGCTGCGCAGCTCGGCCGTCGCCGAGCACGATCCCAGCCTCGGCCGGGTCGGGCGCCGGATCGGCGCCGCCGCCCTCGGGGTGGCTCTCGTCGTGCCGGCGCTCGTGCCCGGGCTGGACGGGCGGCTGCTCGGCGGTGACGGGACCGGCAGCGGCTTCGGCGGCGCTCGGACGACGCGGACCTACAACCCGCTGCTGGAGCTCGCCGGCCAGCTCCGGCAGGGCGAGCGGGAGAAGCTGCTGACCTACCGGTCCGACGACGGTCCGGAGTACCTCCGCCTCACGACCCTCGACCTCTTCGACCCGGACCGCGGCTGGTCGTCCTCGGAGCTGTCCGCCGACATCGACGAGGACGACGTCCAGAGCGGGGTCCCGACGCCGGTCGGCCGTACGGCGCCCACCGACACCGTCGACGTCTCGGTCGAGCTCGACGGCCAGCTCGGCGGTCCGTGGCTGCCGGTGCCCGCTGTGCCCTCCGACATCGAGATCGACGGCCCGTGGCTGTGGGACGCCGAGGCCGAGACGGTCTTCTCCACGCGCACCTCGGTGCGCGACGTCGACGAGGTCTACGAGGTGCGCACGTCGCGCGTGCAGCCGGACGTGGAGCTGCTGCGCCGCGAGCAGACGCCTCCCCCGCGCATCGCAAAGGCTTACGGAGAGAAGCCCGAGCTCTCCGACGAGGTGCGGGAGCTGCTCGA
>CADCUE010000128.1 GCA_902805805.1 uncultured Frankineae bacterium
TCGAGCATCGGGGTCTGGCTGCCGTGGGCGCTGCACGCCGCGACCTTGGCCGCGAAGACGTCGGTCACGTCGACGGCGCGGTCGTCCGCGGGGCCGCCGAACTGCCACACCTGCGGCACCGCCCACACCGGCAGGTCGAGCTCGGGAAAGGCGAACGCGTTGCGCGCGTCCGGGTAGACGGCGGCCAGGGCCGCTGCGCCGGTCGCCAGGTGGTCCGGGTGGTACAGGAACACGAAGCGGTAGTCGCGCTCAGGGGCGTGCGTCACGACGACCTCCGGACGGACCTCGCGGATGGCTCGCGTCAACTCCCGGCGCAGCTCGCGGTCAGCGGTCACGAAGCCGTCGGGCCGGCCCAGGAAGCGGCAGTCCTGGGCGCCCAGGGCCTGCGCGGCAGCCCGCTGCTCGGCGCGCCGGAGCGCGGGGATGTCCGCGCGCGGCACCGCGGCGTCGAAGCCGCCGCTGTCGCCGTCGGTGACGCACAGGACGGTGACCGCGCAGCCCTGCGCGGCCCACCGCGCGATCAGGCCGCCGGCCCCGTAGTCGGCGTCGTCGGGGTGCGCGCCGATGACCAGGGCACGGGCCGGGGCGTCCATGGCGGTCCCCTACCCCCGGGCGAGCAGGTCGCGGACGTGCCCGGTCTCGTTGAGGCTGACCAGGCCCCGCCGGCCGTCCCGCGCTGCGGCGAGCCGCGAGATCGAGCAGTAGTCGGGGGCGAACCAGATCGTCCGCTCCTGGCCGAGCACCGCGCCGGCTGCGGCGTTGATGGCGCCGGCGTGGGTGAGCAGCACGGCCCGGCCACCCGGGTGTCGGGCGGCGATGCGCTCGACCGCGTCGACGACCCGCGCGCGGAAGGCGACCGGGTCGACGTCGTGGCTGTAGAGGTCGCCGTGCACGAGGGCGGTCCACCGCGGGTCGCCGGCCGCCTTGAGCTCCTCCACCGGGACGTAGGAGGTGTCCGAGCTGTCGAACTCCGCCAGTCCGTCCTCGACCTCGGCGGTCATCCCGAGCGCCTGCTCCAGCGGCGCCGCGGTCGCCCGCGCCCGTCGCGACGGCGAGCTGTAGAGCGCCGTCACCTCGTCCGCAGCCAGCGCCGCGACCAGTCGCCGGGCCTGCTCGTGGCCGCGCTCGGCCAGCTCGGGGTCGGCAGGCGCGCCGTCGGGGGTGGCGTCGATGCGGACGGGAAGGGCGTGCCGGACCAGGACGAGCTCCATGGACGCCGACGCTAGTGCCGCAGACTGGACGGGTGCCCAGCGCTCTCCCGGACGGCGAGCCCGTCCCCGCCGACGGCGCCCTCCCGCCCGAGGCGCTGAGCTCGGTGGGGTCCCGGCCGTTCGGCCTCTACCTGCACGTGCCGTTCTGCGCCTCCCGCTGCGGCTACTGCGACTTCAACACCTACCTCGGCGCCGAGCTCGGCGGAGGAGGGCTGCAGGCGTCCTACGCCGAGACGGCCGCGGCCGAGCTGCGCCGGGTCCGCGCCGCGCTCGGCGACGCCGTCCCGCCGGTGAGCACGGTCTTCGTCGGCGGCGGCACCCCGACGCTGCTGCCCGCGACCGACCTCGTCGGCCTGCTGCAGGTCGTCCGGGACGAGCTCGGCCTCGAGCCGGGCGCCGAGGTGACGACCGAGGCCAACCCCGACTCGGTCGACGAGCGCTACCTCGCCACGCTGCGCGCCGGGGGCTTCACCCGCGTGTCGTTCGGCATGCAGTCGGCGGTGTCGTCGGTGCTGCGCGTGCTCGACCGCACGCACACCCCCGGCCGGCCGCAGGAGGCGGCCGCGCAGGCCCTCTCGGCCGGGTTCGAGCAGGTCAGCCTCGACCTGATCTACGGCACGCCCGGCGAGAGCGACGACGACTGGCGCGCCTCGCTGGACGCCGCTCTGGCCGCCGCACCCACGCACGTCTCGGCGTACGCCCTCATCGTCGAGGACGGCACCCGGCTGGGCCGGCAGGTCGCGCGGGGGCTGCTGCCCGCCCCGGACGACGACGTGCTGGCCGACCGCTACCTGCTCGCCGAGCAGGCGCTGTCGGGGCTCGGCTGGTACGAGGTGAGCAACTGGGGCGAGCCGTGCCGGCACAACCTCGGCTACTGGCGCGGCGACGACTGGTGGGGTGTGGGACCGGGGGCGCACAGCCACGTCGGCGGGGTCCGCTGGTGGAACGTCAAGCACCCGGCGGCGTACGCGGACCGGCTGGCGGCCGGGCACTCGCCGGCCGCCGGTCGTGAGCTGCTCAGCGCCGAGGACCGCCGGGTGGAGCGGGTGCTGCTGGAGGTGCGGCTGCGCGACGGGCTGCCGCTGGACGTCCTGCGGCCGGCGGGGGCGGCCGCCGCGTCGCGCTGCGTGGCCGACGGCCTGCTCGAGCCGGACGCCCACGCAGCCGGACGCGCCGTCCTCACCCTGCGCGGGCGCCTGCTGGCCGACGCCGTCGTGCGCGACCTCGTCGACTGACCCCGCAGACCCCGCCCGGGTGTGAGGGGGACGTGGTGGGGGACACACGGGCGCGCCCCGGGGAACAGCGTGCTCGGGCAGTAGGCTGCTCCCACTCAGACAGTCGAGTCACCTCCCGATCCGACCGTCACCTCCGCGGGCGAGCCGCCCGCTGGTCGCTTCGTGTGTCGTGCTCCGTCCCGCTCCTGCGGGGTTGTCGCTGCGTGCGTGTTCCGCGGCCCTCGACAGACAACGGAGCGCTTCCACTCGTGCCTGGCCGTCCCACCTCCGCCTCCCCCTCCTCCGGCCGCCCCGCGTCGGGCCGTCCCACGCCCGGACGCTCCTCCTCCGGCCGCGCCCCCTCCGGCTACCGCGGCCGGCCGCGCAGCGGCGGCAGCTCCCGCCCGTCCCGTCCGCCGGTCGCCTCCGACCTCGAGCTGGCCCTGGACGCCGCTGCGGACGCCGCCGCCGCCGACACCAGCGCCCCGGACGCGACCTTCGCCTCGCTGGGCCTGCCGGACCGGCTGGTGAGCGCGCTCGCCCGCCGGGACCTGCACGCGCCGTTCGCCATCCAGACCCGGTCCATCCCCGACGCGCTCGCCGGGCGCGACGTGCTGGGCCGGGGCGCCACCGGCTCGGGCAAGACGCTCGCCTTCGGCCTGCCGCTGCTGACCCGCCTCGCGGACGGCCGTGAGCGGCTGCGCGGCACCCCCCGCGGCCTCGTCCTCGTGCCGACCCGCGAGCTGGCCCAGCAGGTGCACGACGCCCTCGCGCCGCTGGCCCAGTCGCTGAACCTCAAGATCATGTCGATCTACGGCGGTGCCTCGATGGGCCGGCAGATCGACCAGCTGCGCCGCGGCGTGGATGTCGTCGTCGCGACCCCCGGGCGGCTGCAGGACCTGCTGTCGCAGCGCGAGTGCACGCTCGCGGCGGTCGAGATCACCGTCCTGGACGAGGCCGACCACATGGCCGACCTCGGCTTCCTGCCGGTCGTGCAGGAGCTGCTCGACCTGACCGACGCGGCCAGCCAGCGCCTGCTGTTCTCGGCGACGCTCGACCGCGGTGTCGACAAGCTCGTCCGTCAGTACCTCAAGGACCCGGCCGTGCACGCCGTGGCCACGGCGGCCAGCACGGTCACGACCATGGACCACCGGGTCTGGGCCGTGCAGCACGACGCCAAGACCGACATCGCGGCCGAGGTGGCCGCCCGCCCCGGGCGCACGCTCATCTTCGTGCGCACCAAGCACGGCGCCGACCGCCTGGCGATCACCCTGCGCAAGTCGGGCGTCGAAGCCGGGGCCATCCACGGCGACCTGACGCAGCACGCCCGCAAGCGGGCCCTGGACGACTTCACCACCGGGCACGCCCGCGTGCTCGTCGCCACCGACGTCGCGGCCCGGGGCATCCACGTCGACGACGTCGACCTGGTGGTGCACTACGACCCGCCGGCCGACCACAAGGACTACCTGCACCGCTCCGGTCGCACGGCCCGCGCCGGCGCCAGCGGCACCGTCCTGAGCCTCGTGACCAGCGACCAGGTCCGCGACCACCAGCGCCTGCGCGAGCGGGCCGGCGTCGAGGCCAGCGCGCTGACGGTCGTGCCGGGCCACCCCGCGGTGCGCGAGGTGGCGGAGTCCGGCGAGCCGATCGTCGTGGCTCCGCGCCCGGCGTACGCCGCCCGCCCGCAGAGCGAGCGCCGCAGCAGCACGTACGGGCGGCCGCGCCGTCCGGCCGCCGGCTCGTCGACGCCGCGCGGGCCGCGTCCCGCCCGCACGCAGTAGTCCGG
>CADCUE010000129.1 GCA_902805805.1 uncultured Frankineae bacterium
CGCCTTCTCGCTCGGTCGGTCCGCCTCGCAGGCCGCATCGCCTTCGGCGGAGCCCGCGGCCTCGCAGCAGCACGTCACCGTTCAGCAGGGTGACTCGCTCTGGACGCTGGCGCGCCGGATCGCCCCGGACAACGACCCGCGGGACGTGGTTGCCCAGATCCGCGACCTCAACGACCTGACCAGCTCGGAGCTCCAGACGGGTCAGCAGCTCGTCCTGCCGGTGGCGGCCTGAGTCCAGCTGTCACAGCCCCAGCACGAACTCCGTGACGCCGTGCGAGGTGTGGGCCTCGACATCGAGGCCGCTGGTCCGGAACAGCCGCAGCATCGCGCCGTTCTCGATCAGCACGTCGGCCGTCAGCGCCACGACGCCGTGGCGCCGGGCGACGTCGATCGCCGCGTCTCGCAGCACGGTGCCGAGCCCGACGCCCTTCCACTCCGGGTCGACCATGAACGCGACGTCGGCGCGGCCGGACGTGGGGTCGCGGAAGTAGGACACCGTGCCGACGACCCGTTCGTTGCCCCAGTCCCCTTCGACGGCGAGCAGGGTCACCTCGTCCTCGAACGACACGCTGGTCATGCGCTCCGCCGTCGACAGCGGGAGGGACGTGAGATGCCGGAAGAAGCGGGTGTAGACGTCCTCCGGCGGCATCCGGTAGAAGAGGTCCTGCAGGATCGCCGCGTCGCCGGTGCGCGCCGGCCGTACGAGCACGCTCCGCCCGTCCCGCAGCGCCACCGTGCGCTCCTCGTCCCTCGGGTACGCGCCGCGCGAACGCAGCTGCTGGCCGGCCGGCACCAGGCCACGCGCGACCGCTTCGCTCAGGAGCTCCTCGCGCGCCGACGGGTGCGCCAGCTCGATGAGCGCCACCGCCCGCTCCCGCAGCGACCGCCCGAACAGGTACGCCGTCCCGTACTCCGTGACGACGTAGTGCACGTCGGACCGCGCGATGGTCACGGCCTCGGACTCCGCGAGCGCGGGCCTGATGCGGGACCGTCCGTCGTCGAACAGCGTGGACAGGCACACGACGGCTCGCCCGCCCCGCGAGTGCGCCGCCGCCCAGTGCATGAGCGACTGGGAGGCCACCCCGCCGTACAGCTGGCCGTCGTCGCTGTCGGCGCAGACCTGCCCCGTGAGGTCGACGGCGAAGGCCTGTGTCACCGACACGAGTCGTTCGAGGCGGGTGAGCGTCCGCGGGTCAGCGAGCTCCTCGAGCGGTCGGAAGTCGACCTCCGGACCGCTCAGGCGGTCGAACAGCCGCTTGGTCCCGACGGCCATGGAAGCGACCACGCTGTCCGGACCCGGCCGTACGGCTCCGCTGTCCATCAGGTCGACGAGGCCGTCGGTGACCACGTCGCTGTGCACCCGCAGGTCCCGCCGGCCCGACAGGTGGCGCAGCATCTCGTTGGGCACTCGTCCGAGCCCGATCTGCAGCGTCGCGCCGTCGGGGACCAGACGCGCGACGTACAGGGCGATGGCCTCTGCCGCGGCGCCGACGGGCTCGTGGCGGTACTCCGCGACCGGCCCCGGGACGTCGACGAAGGCGTCGATCCGCTCGACCGGGATCTCGGTCGCCGGCCCGGTGCGCGGCATCGCCGGGTTCACCTCGGCGAGGACCGTCCGTGCCCGCAGCGCGGCGGCGAGGGTGACGTCGACGGACACTCCCAGGCTGCACATCCCGTGCTCGTCCGGCGGCGCCACCTGGACGAGCGCCACGTCGACCCGGTGCTGTCCGCGGGCGATGAGGGACGGCACCTCGGACAGCGGGACGGGCACGTAGTCGATCAGCTCGCTGCCTGTCAGCGGACGCAGCTCACTGCCGACGAAGAGCACCTCCTGCGGGTAGCGGGTGGCGCCGTCGACCGTGACGCCGTCGGCCAGGAAGTGCACGAGGCGGACGCCGGGCAGGGGCGTGGGCAACGCGTTGAGGGCGGCCAGCAGCGCGCGCGGGGTGCCGCAGGCCGACCCGACCCAGACCCGGTCGCCGGGCCTGACGAGGCCAACGGCCTCCGCCGCCGTCATCGTCGCCGCCACTCACGAAGGCTAAGCGCAGGTGCGGCCTGTCGGCCGTGGGACGAGCGACCGACGCGGCTACTCGCGGAGCAGGTCGTGCTCGAGCAGCGCGCTCGGCAGGACCGTGCCGAGCAGCTCCTCCCGCGGCATCTGCGCCTCAGCGGCGAAGGCACCGGCCAGCGCGTCCAGGCACACCAGCCCGGCCGCGATGACGCCGTGCCGGCCGGCGCGGGTCGCCAGGCGGTCGACGTCGAGGTCCGGCTC
This sequence comes from uncultured Frankineae bacterium, assembly GCA_902805805.1. The sequence continues at coordinate 2,273 of CADCUE010000129.1, forward strand.
CCCGGCGAGGCCAGGGGACAGGTCAGCGGCGGACGTGTCGTGCTCCGGGGCCTCCCGCAGGCAGGCGACCAGCAGCCAGCGCGCCCCGCGGGTGCCGTCCGGCACGGTGCCCAGCAGCTCGGCGACCTGGAGCCGGCGCAGCTGCTCGTCGCCGTGCGGGTCGACGTGCACGAGCAGCTGGCTGGTGGCGCACACGAAGGCGTCGAGCAGGTCGACGGGCTCGACGTCCTTCTCGAGCAGCTCGACGAACAGGTCGACCGTCGTCTCCCGGTCCAGCCCCGCCCTGCCGATGGCGGTCGCCGCCGAGGCAGCGGACAGGGTGAGCCAGGTGCCGGGGCCGACGCTGCCGCGCGCGCGGACGAAGCGGGCGAGCGCCAGGCAGGCCTGCAGTGCCGGGGCGGTCGGGTCCGTCATCCCCGTGTCGAGCAGCGACTGCACGGTCCGCAGGTCCGCGGCGATCTTCGTGGAGTTCCGGCCGGCGACCTGCACGGCGGCGGTCGCGAGCGCGGCGGCGGTGTCGTGCAGCCACGCCCGTCCGGGCACGCCTTCGTGCGCCACCCGCTTGACGAGGGCGTCCACCGTCGCCGGGTCCGCAGCAGCCGGCTGGGCAGCGGACACGGCCAGATCGACCCACAGGCGGGCCAACCGGGCGAGCCCGGCGTCGTCGACCATCCCCAGACCGGCCAGCACCCGCTCGTCGGGCAGATCAGTGCCCAGGGCCTCGCGGGCGAGCAGGGCGACCAGGCGCACGGCGGAGCTGACGGCCTCGCCGCGGTCGCTGCCGGCCAGGATCTGCAGCATCGCGGCGTCGGTGTCGCTGTGCGCCTCGGGATCGGCGAGCGCCGGCGGCACGTCCGACAGCAGGCGCAGCACCTCCGACTCGAACGGCCCCACCCGACCGGCGACCGCCGCGCGCCCGGCATCGCCCGCGGTGCGCACGGCGGTCGCGAGCGCGGCCGACAGGCGTCCGCCGAGCTCGACCTGCACCTCCTCGGGGCCGTGCTCGAGCGCCCGCAGCACCCGCGCGGTGGCCTGCTCGGCCACCAGGTCGCCGCGGTAGTGCGCGAGCACCGCGGTGGCCAGCGTCTGGGCGGCCGACTGGTCGAGGGCGTGCTCGTGCGCGTCGTCGTGCAGCAGGATCTCGAGGTCCTCGGCGAGCCACGGCGTCAGCCGCCCCCGCAGGGCCTCGACGAGGTCCGCGACCGGCACCTGCAGCTCGCCGGACAGGCGCTCGCAGTCGACCGGCGCGGCCCAGAAGTGCTCGACCGGCTCCCCGTCCACGACGGCCAGCAGGACCATGCGTCCCTCGTCGCCGGGCTGGCCCGGCAGCGCCGCGACGAACGGCGCGATCGGCAGCCGCCAGGACAGCGACAGCCCCTCGGACAGCACCCGCAGCGTGACGGTCCCGGACGCCGGTCCGTCGCCGTGCACGTCGACGCGGGCCTCGGGGGAGTGCAGCCCGTCGGACGCCCCCGGCGGCAGGAACGTGTGGAGGACGACGGCCGGCTCGAGCGTGTTCGCGGCGTGCCCGTGCAGGACGGCGCCGGCCGCGACGGCGTAGACGGGCGGTTCGTGCTGCTCGGGCGTGCTCACCGCACCATCTTCACGGATGGACGCGTCGACCCCCGGACCCCTCCACACGCACGGCCGCCCGTCGCCGGGCCACCGCCGAGCCGTGCCGGCCACCACCCCCTACGTCGAGGTCCGCCGGCGCCTGCATCACACGACCGCGTAGCCGCTCCACGCCGGGGTCGTGCTCGGTCGGGCCAGCGCGTACCCCTGCACCAGGTCGATGCCGCAGCGGGCCACGGTCTGCAGCTCCGCCTCGGTCTCGACCCCCTCCGCGACGATGCGGCAGCCGGTCGCCTCGGCGAAGCCGGCGAGGGCGGCCAGCAGGGTCCGCCGCGCCAGATCGCTGTCCGCGCCGCGGGTCAGCGCCATGTCGACCTTGATCAGGTCGGGGTCGACGGCCAGCACGTGCCGCAGGCTGGCGTAGCCCGCGCCGGCGTCGTCGACCGCGAGGCGCAGACCCCGGTCGCGGTACGGCCGCAGCGCCGCCTTGAGCGCCTCGTAGTCCTGCACGGGCGCGTGCTCGGTGATCTCCACGACGATGCGGTGCAGCTCGCGATCGGCGAGCAGAGCGGGCAGGCGCTCGCTGACCAGCGTCTCGGGGCCGAGGTTGATGCACACCGCGACGTCCGCCGGCACGCCGCCCAGCAGGTCGAGGACCTCCTCGGCCGTCGCCACGTCGAGCTCCTCGCGCAGGTCGAGGCGGCTGGCGTCGTCGAACCACTGGGCCGGCGAGCGCACCGACGCCTCGTCCCCCGGCTGGGCCGGGCTGACGGCGGTGAAGCGGGTCAGGCCCTCGGCGGCGACGGCGCGTCCGGTGGTCAGGTCGATGATCGGCTGCAGGACGGCGTGCCGGCCTGCCCCGGACAGGACGTCGGAGAGCGCGCGCCGCAGCGCCCGTCGCTCCTGCAGCGACTCCTCGGCCGACAGGGCCCGCTGCTGCAGGTCGTGCAGCACCTGCGCCAGCAGCTCGAGCGCGGCGAGGTCGCGGGGCTCGAGCGTCGGGCGAGCCATCGGGTCGACCGCGCACAGCATGCCCACGGCCGCCCCCGTCGGGCCCCGCAGCGGGACGCCGACGTACGCCCCGATGTTGACGTCGGGGCCCATGTCGAGCAGAGCGGCCGCGGCGGCCCGGCGGGCGTTGGGGATGAGCGGCGGGAAGCTGCCGTCCAGGACGCGTGCGCAGTACGTCCCGTCGAGCGGCATGGAGCTGCCCTCGGGCGGGGCGTCGGTCCCGGGCTCGGCGTCGACGAAGCGCAGCACCTGGTCGGTCCCGACGAACTCGCTGACCCACGCCACCGACATCCGCAGGTGCGTCCGCGCCACCGTGAGCAGCCGGTGGACGGCATCGGCGTACGAGCTGTCGGCCGTCAGCCGCTCGAGCTCGTCGACCGCGACGGTCAGGTCGGGCGAGGGTGCAGGCTCGAGGGTCGGTGGGCACATCCGCGGGCTCCCGTCGTGGCAGGCACCGGCACAGGGCCACGTGCCGTGCCCGTGACGGTAGACCCGTCCGTCACCCTTCGTGTCGGACTTTGCCGTCTCTGCGACGACCAATCGGGCAGAAGACCTCAGGTCACCCGCCCGCGAGGGCCGCCCGCGCCGCTGTGCGGGCCGAGATCGGGTCCGTGGCGGCCAGCGCCGCCTCGGCTGCGGCGCGGCAGCCGGCCAGGTCGACCTCGGACAGCGCCGCGCCGACCGCGGGCAGCGCGGCCGCCGCCGCCGACAGCGAGGTGATGCCGAGACCGGCGAGCACGCAGCCGAGCAGCGGGTCGGCGGCGGCCTCCCCGCAGACCCCGACCGGCTTGCCGGCCGCCTGCCCGGCGCGCGCGGTCTGGGCGACGAGCGCGAGCAGTGCGGGCTGCCACGGGTCGGTCAGAGCGGCGAGCTCCGCCGACAGGCGGTCCGCGGCCATCGTGTACTGCGTCAGGTCGTTGGTGCCGATCGACAGGAACTCCACGTGCTCAAGCATCCGGTCGGCCAGCAGCGCAGCGGACGGGACCTCGACCATCACGCCCGGGACCAGACCGCGGGCGCGGACGCGCTCGGCGAAGAACGACGCCTCCGCCACGGTGGCGACCATCGGCGCCATGACCCACGGCGACTGCCCGGTGCGCTCGGCCGCGAGGGCGATGGCGTCGAGCTGGCGGTCGAGGATCCCCGGGTCGGAGAAGGCGATGCGCAGCCCGCGGACGCCGAGCGCCGGGTTGGCCTCGTCGGGCATCCCGGCGAAGGCCAGCGGCTTGTCGGAGCCGGCGTCGAGGGTGCGCACCACGACCTTGCGGCCGGCGAACGCCTGGAGGACCTCGCCGTAGATGTCGGCCTGCTCCTCGACCGTCGGCTCCCGGTCGACGGACAGGAAGCACAGCTCGGTGCGGAACAGCCCGACCCCCTCGGCCTCGGTCGCCGCCGCCGTACGGGCACCGGCGCCGTCCTGGACGTTGGCCAGCACCTGCACCGCGTGGCCGTCGGCGGTGCGGCCCGGACCGCGCCAGCGGGCGACGGCCTCGGCGTGCGTGCGCGCCTCGTCCACCGAGGCCTGCGCCGTGACCGGGTCGGGGTCGAGCTGCAGCACCCCGGTGCTGCCGTCGACGAGGACGTACGCCGCTGAGCCGATGTCCTCGAGCCCCGCGACGGCGACGACGCAGGGGATGCCGAGCTGGCGGGCGATGATCGCGGTGTGGCTCGTCGGGCCGCCGAGACGGGTGGCCAGACCGGTCACGCGGGACGGGTCGAGCCCGGCCGTGTCGGCCGGCGCGAGGTCGTCCGCGAGCAGCACGGACGGCTCTGCCGGAGTCGGGATGCCCGGCTCGGGCTGGCCGGTCAGCTGGGCCACGATCCGGTCGCGCAGGTCGTAGAGGTCGGTCACGCGCTCGGCCATGAGCCCGCCCATCTGCCGGAACAGCCCGGCGAACTGGTCGACCGCCGCGCTGGTGGCGTTCGGGGCGTCCGTCCCCTTGCGGATCGCCTTGACGACGCTGGCGGTGAGCCCGCGGTCGCGGGCCAGGACCGCGGTGGCCTGCAGGACCTCGGCCGACACGCCGCTCGCCCCGGCCGCCCGCGCGGCCAGGCTGTCGGCGACCGAGCTCGCCGCGGCGGTGAAGCGCTCGGCCTCCGCGTCCCGGTCGGCCTCGGCGATCTCCACGGGGGCAGGGAGCGATGGTGCGGGCGCCGGCCGTACGACGCGTCCGTAGGCCAGGCCAGGGACGACGGGCGTCCCCTGGAGCGTGCGGGTGGTGAAGGTCGCCTGCTCGAGCACGTCGTCTCCGTCTCGTCGGGGGTGTCGCTGCTGTGACGAAGATGACGCTCGGGGCTTGACATGTCAAGAGAAACGGGCGTACAACCACACCAACGCAGAAGTGAAGCCACAGGAAGCAACAACAGCGAGGAGGTGGCGGGTGTACGCAGAGGAGCGCCACGAGGCCCTCGTCGGCCTGGTGCGCGAGCAGGGGCGCATCGCCGTCAGCGAGGTGGCAGTCCGCTTCGGCGTCACGACCGAGACGGTGCGCCGCGACCTCGCGCAGCTCGAGCGCGCCGGTCTGCTGCGCCGGGTGCACGGCGGGGCCGTCGCCACCACGGCGCTGGCCCTGGCCGAGCCGGCGCTGACCGACCGCGACGTCGCCCGCGCCGAGGAGAAGGACCGCATCGCCAAGGCGGCCGCCGAGCTGGTGCCGGGCACCGGCGGCAGCGTCCTGCTCGACGCCGGCACGACCACCGGCCGGCTCGCCGCCCTGCTGCCGACCGACCGGGACCTGCTCGCCATCACCCACGCCGTGCCCCTGGCCGCCCGCCTCGCCGGCGTCCCGGGGATCGCCCTGCAGCTGATCGGCGGCACGGTGCGCGGCAGCACGCAGGCCGCCGTCGGACCGGACACCGTGCAGGCCCTCGGCGATCTGCGGGCCGACGTCGTCTTCGTCGGCACCAACGCCGTGCTGCCCGGCTACGGGCTCACGACCCCCAACCCCGAGGAGGCCGCCGTCAAGCGCGCACTCGTACGAGCCGCACGACAGGTCGTGGTCCTCGCAGACTCGACCAAGCTGGGCCGGGAGAGCCTGGTCCGCTTCGCCCCCCTCGACGTCGTCGACGTCCTGATCACCGACGACGGCGTCTCCGACGAGGACGTACGCGCCCTGCAGGCCGACGGCGTCGAGGTCGTGGTCGCGTGATCGTCACCCTGACGGCCAACCCGAGCCTGGACCGCAGCGTGACGCTGCCCGGACCGCTGGCCCGCGGCCAGGTGCAGCGCGCGCTGACGACGTCGAGCGACCCGGGGGGCAAGGGCGTCAACGTCGCCCGCGTCGCCACGGCGGCCGGTTGCCTGGCCGTGGCCGTGCTGCCTGGTCAGCTCGACGACCCGCTGCTGCTGGCCCTGCGCGACGCGAAGGTGACGCACCGCGCCGTGCCCGTACGCGGCCGGGTCCGGGTCAACCTCACCCTGTCCGAGCCGGACGGCACGACCACCAAGGTCAACGAGCCGGGTCTCGAGCTCGACGCCGACGTCCGCGCGGCCCTCGCCGACGTCCTGGTGCGCGAGGCGGCCGGTGCCCGCTGGGCCGTGCTGTCGGGCTCGCTGCCGCCGGGTGTGCCGGCCGGCTGGTACGCCGAGCTCGTCGAGCGGCTGCGCGCCACCGGCGCCCGGATCGCTCTGGACACGTCCGGGGAGCCGCTGCTGGCGACCCTGGCGGACGGCGTGCCCTGCCTGCCCGACCTGATCAAGCCGAACGGCGAGGAGCTCGCCGAGCTCACCGGTCAGGCCGGTCGTGACCTGGAGAGCGACCCGGCCGGGGCCGTGGAGGCGGCGAGCAGCCTGCTCGAGCGCGGCGTCGGCGCGGTGCTCGCCACGCTCGGCGCCGCCGGCGCACTGCTGGTCACGCCGGAGGGGTCGTGGTCGGCCACCCCGCCCCGGATCCGGGCCCGCAGCTCGGTCGGCGCGGGTGACTCCGCTCTGGCCGGCTACCTGCTGGCCGACCTGGCCGGCGCCGGCCCCGAGGAGCGCCTGCGCTCGGCGGTGGCCCACGGCGCCGCTGCTGCTGCGCTGCCCGGCTCCAGCCTGCCGACGCCGCTCGACGTCGACCTGGCCGGTGTGCAGCTGGTCCGGCTGCCCGAGCGCGCCTCGCCCCTGCCCCGCTGACGCACCCGGTCCGCTCACGCGCCGCCGTGACCAGCCCCGCTCCGACGTCGGCCCGTACCGCCGCCCCGCCCAAGCCTGGCCGCACGTCCTGTCACCACCGCGACACCGCCCAGCGCCGCCGCTCGACCGCCCCGCCCCGCTCAGTTCCCCCTGACCACCCGTCCCGCCGGCCGGCGGACGGTCCCCGTACGCCCCGAAGTCCGGACCCCTGGAGGCCCGTCATGACCGACCTCATCTCCGTCGACCTCGTCGACCTCGACGCCGACCTCGGCGCTGACGCACCCGAGGTGATCGACCGGCTGACCCAGCGGGTCGCCGCCGCCGGGCGCTCCGGCGACGCGGCCGGCCTGCGCGCCGACGCGATGGCGCGCGAGGGACAGTCCGCGACCGGACTGCCCGGCGGGATCGCCATCCCGCACTGCCGCTCCGAGCACGTCAGCGAGCCGACGCTGGCCTTCGCCCGGCTGGCGCGCAAGGCCGACTTCGGCGCCCCGGACGGCCCGGCCGACCTCGTCTTCCTCATCGCCGCCCCGGCCGGCGGAGGCGCGAGCCACCTCAAGCTGCTGTCGGCGCTGGCCCGCGCGCTGGTGCGCCCGGAGTTCAAGGAGTCGCTGCGTTCGGCGTCCACCCGCGAGGAGATCGTGCAGCTGGTCGGCGACGTCGTGCAGGCCCCGGCGGCCAAGGCCGCTCCTGCGCCGGGCGCCGCCGCGGCGGCGTCGGCGTCGTCGGCCCCGGCCGCGGGTGTCTCGTCCGCCCGCGTCGGCGGCGCCGGCGCAGGTTCCGCCGGTGACACGACCGCATCCCCCGCCGGGGGAGTGGCCGTCGCCGCACCCGCCGCCCGCCGGATCGTCGCCATCACGGCCTGCCCGACGGGGATCGCCCACACGTACATGGCCGCCGACTCCCTCGTCGCCGCCGGCAAGCGCGCCGGCGTCGATCTGCAGGTCGAGACGCAGGGCTCGTCCGGCTCCACGCCGCTCGACCCGGCGCTCATCGCGTCCGCGGACGCCGTCATCTTCGCGACCGACGTCGGCGTGAAGGACCGCGAGCGCTTCGCCGGCAAGCCGGTCATCGCCTCCGGCGTCAAGCGCGCCATCAACGAGCCCGACGCGATGGTGTCCGACGCGCTGCGCGTCGCCGACGACCCGTCCGCGGCGCGCGTCGAGGGATCGGCCGCCGCAGCGGGCGCAGTGGGCGCGGGCAAGGACACCAGCAACCTGTCGTGGGGCGTGCGCCTGCGCCAGATCCTGCTCACCGGCGTGAGCTACATGATCCCGTTCGTCGCGGCGGGCGGTCTGCTCATCGCGCTCGGCTTCCTGCTCGGCGGCTACGACGTCACCGACGTCGCCGACGACGTCGTGCTCAACAACACGCTCACGAACTTGCCCGACGGCGGCCTGGCCACCTACCTGGGCGCCGTGCTGTTCAAGCTCGGCCAGCTGGCGTTCGGCTTCCTGGTGCCCGCGCTCGCCGGCTACATCGCGTACGCCATCGCCGACCGGCCGGGCATCGCGCCCGGTTTCACCGTCGGCGCCATCGCCGGCTTCATCGGCGCCGGCTTCATCGGCGGTCTCGTCGGTGGTCTGCTCGCCGGCTTCGCCGCGCTCTGGATCAGCAAGCTGAAGGTCCCCGCCTGGGCGCGGGGTCTGATGCCCGTCGCCGTCATCCCGCTGGGCGCCACGCTGTTCGCCGGTGGGCTGATGTTCCTCGTGCTGGGCCGCCCGCTGGCCGCCGTCACCACGGGGCTGCAGGACTGGCTCAGCGGCCTGTCCGGCTCCTCGGCGATCCTGCTCGGCGTCATCCTCGGCCTGATGATGTGCTTCGACCTCGGCGGCCCGGTCAACAAGGCGGCGTACGCCTTCGCCACCACCGGCCTGTCCGTCGACGAGCCG
>CADCUE010000130.1 GCA_902805805.1 uncultured Frankineae bacterium
GCGGGCACCGACTGCGGGCCGGGCAGACGACCGGCTGGTGCCGCGCCGGCTGCGGCCGCGCTTCACGCGGTACATGTCGGCGTCCGCCGCCCGCAGCAGCGACTCCAGCGAGGTCCCGTCGACCGGGTGCAGCGCGTGCCCGATGCTCGCGCCGACGCTGACCGTGACGGCGCCGACGGCGATGGGCGCGGCCACGACCGCCTCCAGCCGCTGCACCAGGCCGCCGACATCGGTCGTGTCGTGCAGCAGCACGGCGAACTCGTCGCCGCCCAGGCGGGCCACCACGTCCGACGGGCGCACGGCGCTGCGCAGGCGGGCCGCCGTGACGCGCAGCACCTCGTCACCGGCCTCGTGCCCGTGCTCGTCGTTGACGGGCTTGAACTGGTCGAGGTCCAGCAGCAGCACGGCGAAGGCCTCGCGGTCGCCCCGGGCGACCTCGACGTGCGAGCGGAGCAGGGTGCGGTTGGGCAGGCCGGTCAGCGGGTCGTGCAGCGCCGCGTGCGCGCTGCGCTCCGCCTGCTCGCGGACCTGGGCGTGCAGTCGGGCGTTGCACAGCGCCACGGCCAGCGAGCCGGCGTAGGCCGTCAGCTGGCTGCGCTCGCGGCTGGTGAGCCGGACGGCCCCGTCGTACGTCACGACCAGCGAGCCGAGCCGCTCCTCGTCCCCGTCGAGGGGGACGCTCGCCTCGGTGCGCTCCACCGGCAGTCCGGCCCGGCCCAGGGCCCGGGCCACCGTGACGGTCGGCGGGTCCGCCTGCCGGGAGGGGGCGTGCGCCTCGTCGTCGTCGGTCCCGCCCAGGCGGTGCACGATCTCGCGGGCCGCGGTCGACAGGCGCAGCTCGGCGCCGTCGGCCTGCATCAGCGCCGTCACGCGGGTCAGGGCCACCCCGACGAGGACCTGCTCGTCGAGCGCGGTCAGCTCGCGGCTGGCGTTCTCGAGGGCGCGCCAGGCCGCGCGGTCCTGGTTGAGCTCCAGGTAGCAGCGGTTGAGCACCGCCGCCAGCACGATGCACACCGGCGCGGCCCAGATCAGGTCCGGGTGCACCCGGGCCAGTCCCAGGCAGCCGAAGGCCAGGCCGACGTTGCACAGGAAGACGAAGACGGTGGAGCGCAGCTGCGACGTGAGCACCGACGACAGCGGCCGGTCGGAGGCGAGCGCGATGGCGGTGTCGGTCGTGAGCTTGTTCCACACGGCCCACGCGGCGGTCCCGGACAGCAGCGCCAGGGCCGACAGCAGCGGCCGGTCCCAGCTGGGCGTGGTGACCACCCGGCAGAAGCCGGCGGCCAGCGCCATCCCGACGGCGTACGAGCCGACGTTGTGGATCCACTTCACCACCGGCTGCCCGGTGAGCAGGTAGGCCACGGCGACGGCCAGCGTGGTGAGCACGAGGTGCTCCACCGGCAGCAGCGCCAGCCCGAGCACGACGCTCAGCTCGGCCCACGTGAAGGACTCGTTGTGACGACCGATCCGCAGGTCGATGGCGGTGACGTCGGTCAGCAGCGTCATCGTCACGACCAGGACGAGGTACGGCCCGACGGCCTGGGGCGACGCGGCGCTGGCCCACAGGCCGGCGACGACGACGGCGGCTCCGAGCAGGCCCATCGTGCTGACCAGCGCCACCAGCGCGCGAGCGCGCGGGAGGACGTGGGGCGTCCCGGTCATCGGCCGCGTCCCGCCGCCGGTGTGAAGGCCTCTCCGGCCAGCCGCTTGCCGGGCGGGGGCGTGGCGCCCCAGAACGCGCTGAGGAACTCGTCGTACTCACCGGTGGTCCACTCGCCGGTGGTCCAGCCGGCGTCCTTCCAGGCGACGCCGGTCCACGTGGCGTCCTTCCAGGCGACCCCTGTCCACGGGCTGGTCACGGCGACGTCGCCGTTCCAGCTCTTGGCGCCGTACCAGCTGCCGGCCGTCCAGGTGCCGCCCTTCCACGCGACGCCGTCCCAGCCGGCGTCGGACCAGCCGACGCCCTTCCAGGCGACGCCGTTCCACTCCGAGCCCTTCCAGGCGACCCCGGTCCAGGCCTCACCGGTCCACGCCTCGCCGGCCCAGCGGCTGCCGTTCCAGGGCTGGCAGCGCACGTCGATCTCGCCGCGGATCTCGACCTGCACGCCGTCGCACGTGGAGACCACGCGCATGGCGCCCCGGCTGGCGTCGATCAGGCCGGTACCGGTCGCGGACACCACCTGCGCTCCGGCCGCGGGGACCGCGGACATGGCGGCCTCGAGCTGCAGGCGCCCACGGCCCTGGATGTGACGGTCCACGCCGGCCACGGGCGAGGCGGTGGCCATGAGCACGCTCTTGACCTGGTCGGGGGTCAGACCCGGGCGCGCGGCGAGCAGGAGCGCCACGGCGCCCGAGGTGATGGCCGCCGCCTGCGACGAGCCGGAGCCCCGGATGTAGCCCGGCGACACCAGCGCCTTGGGGTAGGCGGTCTCGATGGCCGAGCCGGGCGAGCGGAGGGCGACCACCGTGCGGCCGGGCGCCACCAGGTCCGGCTTGGCCAGACCCGCGGCGGTGGGGCCGCGCGAGGACCAGCCGGGCACGTCGTCGTTGGTGGCGTCGGTGTCGCCCTTGTCGTTGAGCGCTCCGACGGTGATGACCAGCGGGTCGTCGCCCGGCTTGGTGATCGTGCCGGACGCGGAGCCGCTGTTGCCGGCGGCGACGACCACGACGATGCCCTGGGCCCACAGGCGCTGCACGGCGTGGTTGATCGGGTCGACCGTCGGGGACTGCGTCGAGGCGACGCCCCACGACAGGTTCAGCACGCGGATGCCGTACTGCTCCTTGTAGGCGGAGATCCAGTGCATCGCCTGCAGGACCGTCGAGACGTCGACGACACCGTTGCGCCCGGCGACCTTGACGGCGACGACGTGGGCAGCGGGGGCGACACCGGTGTACGCACCGCCGGTGCGGGTGGCGGAGGCGGCGCCGTTCCCGGCGATCAGGCCCGCCATGACGGTCCCGTGGCCGTAGGTGTCGACCAGGCTCGCCTCGCCCGAGAGGTCCGGTCCGTGCACCAGGCGTCCCTCGAGGTCCGGCAGCGGCGACACGCCGGTGTCGAGGACGGCGACGCCGACGCCCTTGCCGTAGTTGCCGCGCGTCCAGCTCGGCACGGCCTGCATCGTCTTGGCGAAGGTCGAGGCGGTGCTCGTCTCGTCCCAGGCGTAGTTCACGAAGCGACCCTCGCGGTCGGCCGTCACGGACCGGACCTGCGCGGAGTCGGCGAGGCGGCGCAGCTGCGCGGCGGGGACGACCGCCGAGACGCCGTCCACCAGCGGCAGTGCGCGCAGGACCCGGCCGCCCGCGGCCCGGACCGCGTCGGCCACGCCGGCGCCGCCGGTCACGATGACGCGGGCGTCGGGGCCGGTCAGCGCCAGACCGGGGTCGAGGACCCCCGCCGCGGACACCGGTGCCGCCGCCCGGCTCGGTCCCGCCGCCAGCGCGGGCACGACGGAGACGGCCTGGGCGAGCACCGCCAGGAGCAGTGCGATCAGGACGGCTCGGGTGCCGCGGGCATGGAACGGGGCAGGGGGTGCCATGTCGGTCCTCCGGGTGTCGCGTCACCCGCTCGGAGCAGCGGGGTCTGAGACCCTTGTCGGCACTCGGGCCCAGGACTTGAGCACTCGTACGGAGCAATCTCGTGCGCCGTCCGGGGCAGCGCCCGGGGTGCTGCCGGTCGAGCGGACCTCAGCCCGGGCCGAGCCGCAGCACGAGGTCCGCACGGTGCCTGCTCTGCTCGACGAGCCGGGCGTTGCGCTCGTCGCTGGTCAGCACCCAGTGCTCGGCGTCCGGGGCGGACCTGCCGTGCGCGACGTGCCGTGCCACCAGGCGCTGCACGCGCGTGCCCGGCTCGAGGTCGAGGTACCAGCACTCGGTGAGCAGCTCGCGCACCGGGGCGAAGGGGCCGTCCGACAGCAGGTAGTTGCCTTCCGTGACCACCAGCGGCGTCTCCCGCGGCACCGCCAGCTCACCCGCCACCGCCTGCTCCTGCTCGCGGTGGAACACCGGGGCGTAGACGACGTCGTCCTCGCGCGAGCGCAGCCGTCGCAGCAGGTGCACGTAGCCGGCGGCGTCGAAGGTGTCCGGAGCGCCCTTGCGCCGGCGCCGCCCCAGCCGCTCGAGCTCGGGATCGGCCAGGTGGAAGCCGTCCATGGGCACCAGCACGGCCCGGTCGTGCAGCGCCGCGACGAGGGCAGCGGCCAGCGTCGACTTGCCGGCGCCCGGCGCACCGGCGATGCCCAGCAGCGCCCGGTCGCCGGGAGCGGCGAGCGACGCGGCCCGGTCGACGAGCTGGTCGAGGGACCGGCGCTGCGCGGCGCTCACGCCCGTCCCCGTCGACCGGTCAGGACCCAGGACGGACGACCGCCTTGACCGAGGTGGGGTCACGCCGGCTCGCGGTCAGCGCCTCCACCGCGTCGGCCAGGGCGTACGTCCCGGTGACCAGCCGGTCGAGGTCGACGCGACCGGACGTCACCAGGGCGATGGCCGTGGGCCAGGTGTTGGCGTAGCGGAACGTGCCCGTCAGCTCGAGCTCGCGCTCCTGCACCACCGACAGCGGCAGCGGCACCTCGTCGCCGCCCATGCCCACCAGCACCCCCCGGCCGGCCCGGTCGAGCGCCCGGATCCCGTCGCTGATCGCGGGCGGGAAGCCGGAGCACTCGAGCAGCACCTGCGGCTTGCGCGACAGGTCGACCACGCTGCTCTCGCGGGCGTCGACGACGTCGGTCGCGCCCAGGTCGCGGGCCAGGGCGAGCCGGGCCGGGTTGACGTCCGACACGACGACCTCCGTCGCGCCGAAGGCGAGGGCGGTCTGGACGCTGACCAGCCCGATGGGGCCTGCGCCGGTGATGAGCACCCGCGATCCGGCGGTGATCCCGCCCTTGCGGCAGGCCCAGATGCCGACGGACAGCGGCTCGAGCAGGGCGGCCGCGTCGTCGCTCATGCTGTCCGGGACCGGGTGGGCGAAGGCCTCGTGGACGACGACGTGCTCGGCGAACGCGCCGTCGATCGGCGGCGTCGCGAAGAAGCGCATGTCGGGGCAGAGGTTGTAGCGGCCGGCCCGGCACTGCTCGCAGACCAGGTCCGGCACGCCGGGCTCGAGCGAGACCCGCTGGCCCGGCCGCAGCGAGGTGACCCCCGCACCGACGGCGACGACCTCACCGGAGGCCTCGTGCCCGAGCACGAGGGGCTGCTCGACGACAAAGGCGCCGATGCGCCCGTGGTCGTAGTAGTGGGTGTCCGATCCGCACACGCCGACGGAGGCGACGCGCACCTTCACCTGGCCCGGGCCGGCGTCGGGCTCGGGCCGCTCCTCGAGGACGAGGTCTCCCGGACCGTTGAGCACGGCGACACGCATGGTCATCCCTCCAGGAGGACGGCGGCCCGGAGCCGCTCGAGCGTCGCCCGGGCTCCGACCCGGTGCAGCGAGTCCAGTGCCCACAGGTACGGCTCGACGAACCGCGGCTCGTCGACGAGGTCGCCGAACAGGGACCGGTCGCGCAGGAACGCGAGCGGGTCGTCGGCCTGCCGCTGCGCGGCTGCGGTCAGCGAGTCGCGCAGCCGGTCGACGACCTCGATCGGCGTGCCCTGCTCGTCGACGCCCTCCGCGTAGCGGGCCCAGCTGGCGACGACGGTGGCGGCCAGGCCGACGCTGCCGCCGGTCTCGAGGTTGCGCCGCACGACGGGCAGCAGCCACTTGGGGATGCGGTCCGAGCTCTCCGCGCACAGGCGTGCGACGGTGTCGCGGACGTGGGCGTTCGAGAAGCGCTCGAGCAGCTGGGAGCGGTAGACCGCGAGGTCGATGCCCGGGACGGCCGGCAGGGTCGGCGAGCCCTCCTGCTCCATGTACGCCCGCAGGAAGTCGGCGAACAGCGGGTCCTGGGCGACGTCGTGCACGAAGCGGTAGCCGGCCAGGTGGCCGAGGTAGCACAGCGCCTGGTGGCTGGCGTTGAGCAGCCTCAGCTTCATCAGCTCGTACGGCTCCACGTCGCCGACGACCTGGACACCGGCGTCCTCCCACGGCGGCCGGCCGGCTCCGAAGCTGTCCTCGAGCACCCACTGCGTGAACGGCTCGCAGACGACCGGCCACCGGTCGGCCACGCCGTACCGGTCGGCGACCGCCGCCCGGTCCTCGTCGGTGGTGACCGGGGTGATGCGGTCGACCATGGAGTCGGGGAAGCGGACCTCCTGCTCCACCCACTCCCCCAGGGCCGGGTCGCGCAGCCGGGCGAAGGCGCCGAACGCCCGGCGGGCCGCTGCGCCGTTGCCCGCGATGTTGTCGCACGACATCACGGTGAAGGCCGGGGTGCTGCGTGCGCGGCGACGCACGAGCGCCTCGGTGACCAGGCCGAAGGTGGTCCGGGGCACGGCCCCCGCCTGCAGGTCGTGCCGCACGTCCGGCGCGTCCTCGACGAACTCCCCGGTCAGCGGGTCGAGGTTGTAGCCGCCCTCGGTGACCGTGAGCGAGACGATCCGGACGGCGGGGTCCGCCATCCGCTCGATCACGCGCTCCGGGTCGTCCGGCGCCAGCAGGTACTCCACGATCGAGCCGACGACCCGCGCCTCCCACGTCCCGTCGGGCGCCTTCTCCACGAGCGTGTAGAGCCCGTCCTGGGCGATCAGCGCGTCGCGCATCCGCGCGTCCGACGGCAGGACGCCGACACCGCAGATCGCCCAGTCCAGCGCCTGACCGTCGCTCATCAGCCGGTCCAGGTACAGCGCCTCGTGCGCCCGGTGGAAGCCGCCGACGCCCAGGTGGACGATGCCGACCCGCAGTGCCGACCGGTCGTACGCCGGCACGGCCAGCCGCTCGCCCAGCTCCGCCAGCGTCGTGTCCCCCAGGGCAGTCATGCCTACTTGACTGCCCCGAGCGACAGGCCCTGCACCAGCTTGTCCTGCGCGGCGAAGCCGGCGATGAGCACGGGCAGCGACACGACGATGGCCGCGGCGCAGACCTTCGCCAGGAACAGCCCCTGGCTGGTGACGAAGCCGGTGAGGAAGACGGGCGCGGTCTGCGCCGCCGTCGACGTGAGGACCCGGGCGAACAGCAGCTCGTTCCAGCTGAAGATGAAGCAGATCAGCGCGGTCGCCGCGATGCCGGGCGACACGATCGGCATGACCACCGACTTCAGGGTGCGGATCAGCCCCGCTCCGTCCATCGACGCCGCCTCGAGGATCTCCCCCGGGACCTCGACGAGGAACGAGCGCATCATCCACACGGCGATCGGCAGGTTCATCGACGTGTAGAGCACGACCAGCAGGAGGATGTTGTCGAGCATGCGGACGCTCTGGGCGAACAGGTAGATCGGGAGCAGCCCCGCGACGGCGGGCAGCATGCGGGTCGACAGGAAGAAGAACAGGACGTCGGTCCACTTCTCCACCGGCCGGATCGACAGGGCGTACGCCGCCGGGATGGCCAGCGCCAGCACGAGGACCGTCGACAGGACGCTCGCGGTCATCGAGTTCAGCAGCGAGGGCCACGGGTCGGTGCCGAAGAACTCCTGATAGCCCTGCAACGACAGCGGCGCGGCGATCGACGGCGGGTTGGTGGCGGCGTCGGTCTCGGTGTGGAAGGACGTGAGCAGCATCCACAGGATCGGCAGGACGAACAGCAGGCCGATGACCCACGCCAGCACGCCCAGCAGGGCACCCGAGCGCTGGCGCCGCTTCTGCTTCGACCGGCCGTCCGTCGTGCGGGTCGCCGGCACGGGCGCGACATCGGTGATCGTGCTCACTTGGACTCCTCCTTGAAGAGCGTGGACACGGTCCGCAGGGCGAACGTCGCGATGATGATCGTGCCGATGACGACCACGACCCCGGCGGCCGAGGCGCGGCCGTAGTCGTGGGCGTTGTAGAAGGTCTGGTAGATCGTGAAGGGCAGGTTCGAGGTGCCGAGCCCGCCGGAGGTGATCGTGAAGACGGCGTCGAAGTTCTGCACGACGTAGATGGCACCGAGCAGCCCGGCCAGCTCGAGGTACTGGCGCAGGTGCGGGAAGGTCATGTAGCGGAAGATCTGCCAGGACGTCGCGCCGTCGAGCTTGGCCGCCTCGATGACGTCGAGCGGACGGCCCTGCAGCCCGGCCAGCAGGATGAGCATCATGAACGGCGTCCACTGCCAGATCAACGACGCCTCGATGGCGATCAGCGGCATGGACGAGATCCAGTCGACCTGCGGCGGGTCGTCCGACCCGAACAGTCCCCACAGCGCGGTGAGCAGGCCGTTGAACAGGCCGTACTCGGGGTTGTAGAGAGCGTGCTTCCAGAGCAGGGAGGCCGCCACCGGCACCACGAGGAACGGCGCGATCATCATCGTGCGCACGATCCCCCGACCGCGGAACTGCCGGTCCAGCAGCAGCGCGATGCCCAGGCCGAGGGCGAGGCTGACGAGCACGACCGTGGCGGTGAGCACGATGGTCGTGAGGATCGCGTTCCTCGTGCTGACGTCGGTGAGGACGCGGACGAAGTTGTCCAGACCGGCGAAGCCGCGCTCGTCGGGGTAGTAGGCGTTCCAGTTCATGAACGACACGAGCAGCGTGACGATGAACGGCAGCTGCGTCAGGACGATGAGGAAGACCAGCGCCGGCAGCAGCGGCAGCCGCCGGGACCAGGCGTCCGACCGGGCACGCCGGGGCGTGCTCCCCGGCGACGGGGCGCTCTTGCGCGACGCGGCGCGGGGGGTGTCCACGGCGGTCATGGCGCGGTCCTCTCGGAGTTCGTGGGGCTCGTGGGCTGTGCTGCGGACCTGCTCATGACGCCTCCCGCTCGCGGTAGGCGTCGGCGGTGTCCTCCGCCAGCGCCTGTCCCTGCTCCAGCGCCTCGTCGACCGTGATCTTGCCGGCGATGGCCGAGCTCACCAGCTGCGACACCTGCGTCCCGACGTCCGGGAAGTCGGGGATGCCGACGAACTGGATGCCGATGGCGGGACGGGGCTGGACGCCGGGGTTCGTGGGGTCGGCCGACTCGATGGCCTGGCGGGTCGGCTCGGCGAACGCCTCCGCCTCCGCGAGGTAGTCGGGGTTCTCGTAGGTGGAGGCGCGCTTGCCGGCCGGCACCTGCGACCAGCTCAGCTCCTTGCCGACGAGCTCCTCGTACTCCCTGCTCGACGCCCAGGACATGAACTTCCAGGCGTTGTCCTTCTTCTCGCTGGCGTTCTGGATCGCCCACGACCAGGCGTAGAGCCAGCCGGAGCTGTCCGTCTCGACGACCGGCGCGGGGGCGTAGCCGAGCTTGCCCTTGACGGGCGAGTCCTCGGCCTCCAGGGAACCGGCCGCGGAGGTCGCGTCGTACCACATGGCCGCGTTGCCCTGCTGCAGGTTGTTGAGGCACTCGGTGAAGCCGGCCTGCGCCGCACCGGTCTCGCCGTGCTCGCGGACCAGGTCGACGTAGAACTGCGTGGCCTCCCGGAACTTCTCGCCGTCGACCTGCGCCTTCCAGTCCTCGGTGAACCAGGTGCCGCCGAAGGTGTTCACGACGGTGGTGAGCGGCGCGAAGACCTGGCCCCACCCGGGCTGCCCGCGCAGGCAGATCCCGGCCATGCCGTCCTGCGCGCCGTCGACCTGGGCGGCGATCTCGGCGACCTCCGGCCACGTCGGCTTCTCGGGCATCTCGATGCCCTCGGCCTCGAGGACGTCCTTGCGGTACATGAGGAAGGAGGACTCGCCGTAGAACGGCTCGCCGTAGATCTTGCCGTCCTCCCCCTTCAGGGACTCGGCCATCGGCCCCAGGATGTCGTCCTGGTCGAAGTCCGGCGTCTGCTCGATGTAGTCGTCGAGCGGTGCGACCCAGCCGCTGTCGGCGTAGATGGGGATCTCGAAGTTGCTCAGCGAGGCGACGTCGTAGGTGCCGGCCTGGCTGGAGAACTCCTGGCTGATCTTGTCGCGGACGTCGTTCTCCGGCAGGACGGTGTAGTTCACCTCGATGCCGGTCTCCGCGGTGAAGTGCTCGGCGGTGAGCTTCTGCAGGTCGACCATCTGCGGGTTGTTGACCATCAGCACGTTGATGCTGTCCGGGCCTCCGCCGCCGACCCCGCCGCCCCAGCCGAGGGCGCACCCGCTGAGCGCCGAGGTGGCCGCCAGAGCCGCTGCGGCGAGGCGTGAGGTGCGGGCGAGGTCTCGTCGCCTTCGGGACCGATGTGCGGGACCTGCCACCGAGTGCCTCCACGGTCGGACGTCGCTGTGCTCGTACGAGCGGGCGATTCGTGACGAACAGTCGCCCCCTCGTCGCGTACCCGTCAAGGATCGGTGCAACAATGTGCTCGGCGGCGCTCATACGAGCGCATGGGAGGCGGCGCGGATGAGCGAGCTCGGGCACGGTCCCGCCTCGCGTGTGCAGCTCGCGTCCGTGGCGCGCCGCTACTACGTCGCCGGTCGGTCGAAGGTGCAGATAGCGCAGGAGCTGGGACTGAGCCGGTTCCAGGTGGCCCGCATGCTGGAGAGGGCCCGCGCCACCGGGCTCGTCCGGATCGAGATCGGCGCACCGGGGACCATCGACCTCGACACCTCCAGCCGCCTGCAGGAGGCGTTCGGGCTGCACCACGCCGTCGTGCTCGACGTGCCCACCGACAGCCCGCCGGCGCTCCGCCAGCACCTGGGTGCCGCGGCTGCCGAGCTGCTGACCGAGACCGTCACGCCGTACGACGTGCTCGGGGTCGCGTGGGCGCGGGCGGTCAGCGCGGTGGCCGCGAACGTCACGTCCTTGCCGGCCGTGCCGGTCGTCCAGCTGACCGGGTCGCTGTCCGGCCGTGGGATCGAGGACAGCTCGGTCGAGCTGGTGCGGAGCCTGTCACGCGTCTCAGGCGGAGCGGCGTACTTCTTCTACTCGCC
>CADCUE010000131.1 GCA_902805805.1 uncultured Frankineae bacterium
CGCGGCCGGGGCCCGACGTCGCGGCGGGCGCGGCCGACGCCGCCGCCGCGCTCGACCGGCTCGCCGACCTGGCCCGTCGTCTGCTCGGGACCTCGTCCGGGCACGTGCGGCTCGTGCCGTCCCCGCGGCGCGAGACCGTGCGAGGGGCGCTGACCGGGCTGCTCGACGAGGGCGACTGCGACGGGCTGTGCGCCCTCACGGCCACCTCCCGCGCGCCGCTGGCCGTCCCCGACGCGACCCGCGACCCGCGCTTCGCCAGGTCGCCGAGCGTCGCCGGGGGCCAGGTCGCCGCCTACCTCGGCGTACCGCTCGTCGACGACCGGGCGTCGGTCCTGGGCGTGCTCTGCGTGTGGGACACCGCTCCCCGGGTGTGGACCGACAGCGACGCCGACCTCCTGGCGCAGCTGGCCCGCTCCGTCGTCGCCGAGCTCGAGCTGGCGGCCGTGCGCGGTGAGTACGAGGGCACGCTCGACCGCTGGGAGCTGGCCATCGACGCGGCCGGCGTCGGCAGCTTCGACTGGGACCTCACGACCGGGCAGCTGCTCTGGGACGACCGGCTGCTGACGATGTTCGGCTACGACCGGGACGACTTCGGGCGCACGATCGAGGACTTCGAGGCCCGCCTGCACCCCGAGGACGTGCCCCGGGTGCGCGTGGTCCTGGACGCGGCGCGTCAGGCCTGCGGGACGTGGGCCGTCGACTACCGCGTGCTGCTGCCGGACGGCGGGACGCGCTGGGTCACGGCCCGCGGACGGGCGCTGCGGGGACCCGGTGGCCAGGCCGAGCGCATGCTCGGCGCGGCGTACGACTCCACGGACCTGCACGACAGCCAGGCCCGGACGGCGCGGGTCCTGGAGGCGATGTCGGCCGCCTTCTACTCCCTCGACGAGTCCTGGCGCTTCACCTACGTCAACGCCGAGGCCGAGCGCATCCTGGGGCGGCCGCGCGAGGAGCTGCTCGGCGGGGTGATCTGGGAGCTGTTCCCCGCCGCCGTGGGCAGCGAGTTCGAGGTCAACTACCGCCACGCGGCCGCGTCGGGCGAGACCGTGGCGTTCGAGGCCTACTACCCGCCGCCGCTGGACGGCTGGTACGAGCTGCGCGTCTGGCCGTCCCCGGACGGCCTGTCGGTCTACTTCCTCGACGTCACCGCGCGGCGGGCCGCGCAGACCGAGCTGCAGCGCGCCGCCCGGCGCGCGCAGCTGCTCGCCGACGTCACGACCGACCTGTCCGACACGCTCGACGCGGAGCTGGCCGTCGCCCGGCTGGCCGAGCTGCTGGTGCCCGAGCTGGCCGACTTCTGCCTCGTGACGCTCGTCGCCGAGGACGGGAGCATGCGCGACGTGGGCTTCGCGCACGCCGACCCGGCCCTGCAGGAGGTCGTGTCCCGCTACGCCGCCGTGCGCCTGGCGGCCCTGCGCAGCACGTCCGCCCTCGCCACCACGCTGCGCACCGGGCAGCCCACCGTGGTGGTGGACGACGCCACGCGGCGCGTCGCCGACATGCTCGAGCCCGGTGAGGCGCGCGACCTGCTGGTGCGGCTGGCGCCGACCTCGGCCGCCATCCTGCCCATGCTGGCCCGCGGCCGGACGGTGGGACTGCTCAGCCTGTTCAACGGCCCCGACGGCAAGGCGCACGACGAGGCCGGCGTCGCCACGGCGCGAGACGTCGCTGCGCGCGCCGCGCTGGCGCTCGACAACGCCCGGCTGTTCGAGCAGCAGCGCGAGCTCGCGGAGGAGCTGCAGCGCAGCCTGCTGACCCCACCGCCCGAGCCCGACCACGTGCAGGTGGTCGTGCGCTACATCGCGGCGGCTCGCGCGGCCGCGGTCGGCGGCGACTGGTACGACGCCTTCCTGCAGCCGGACGGCGCGACGGTCCTCGTCATCGGCGACGTCGTCGGGCACGACACGGCCGCCGCCGCCGCCATGGGCCAGGTGCGCGGGCTCCTGCGCGGCATCGCCTTCACGACCGGGCAGGGCCCGGCCGAGGTGCTGACCCGGCTCGACGCCGCCATCGAGGGCCTGCAGGTCGGGACGACGGCCACGGCGGTCGTGGCCCGGCTGGAGCAGACGCAGGAGGAGCGCGAGCGGGACATCACCCACCTGCGCTGGTCCAACGCCGGCCATCCGCCGCCGATGGTGCTGTCGCCGTCCGGCGACGTGCTGGTGCTGGCCGGGGTCTCGGCCGACCTGCTGCTCGGCATCGACCCGGACAGCCCCCGGACGCAGTCGCGGGTGACGCTGGACCGCGGCAGCACGGTCCTGCTCTACACCGACGGCCTGGTCGAGCGCCGCGGGCAGAGCCTCGACGAGGGGCTGGAACGGCTGCGCGAGGCCCTCGTCGAGCTGGGGCACCTGCCGCTCGACGAGCTGTGCGACGCGCTGCAGGACCGGCTGCTGCCGCCGACCCGAGAGGACGACGTGGCGATGGTGGCCGTGCGCCTGCACCGCCAGGACGCGCCCCGGCCGGCCGAGGCCGGACCCCAGCGGGTCCCGCCGGAGGTGCCGCGCGAGGTCTGAGGCGCGACGGGGCGCCGTGCGCTTGCCACCGGCGTCCGCCGGGCACGACGCCCGTGTGACGACCGAGCCGCAGGAGATGCTGGCGGACACCGTGCCCGCCAGCGTCGCCCGCATCCGTCGCTTCACCACCGACGCCTGCCGGACGTCCGCACCCGCCGTGGACGTCGACCTGGTCGCGCTGCTGGTGAGCGAGGTCGCCACCAACGCGCTGGTGCACGGCCGGGGTCGGGTCCGGGTGCGCGTGCACCCCACGTCCGGCGGGCTCCGGGTCGAGGTGCACGACGACGACCCGACGCTGCCGGCCCGGCGGCAGGCCACGCCGATGGACGAGGGCGGGCGGGGCATCGCCCTCGTCGACGCCCTGTCGTCCGGGTGGGGCGCCGAGTCGACGTCGGACGGCAAGACCGTGTGGTTCGAGGTGGCCGCCGTCGGGGCGTGAGGTCCGGCGTGCACCGGGTAGCCCGCGCGGCATGTCGAACCCCGGCTCCGCGTCCACCCCCACCGGCCCTCGTCCCCTCGCGCTCGTCACCGGCGCGTCCAGCGGCATCGGGCTGGAGCTGGCTCGGCAGTTCGCCGGCGCCGGCTTCGACGTCGTGGTCACCGCCGAGGACGCCGAGCTGGCCGGCGCGGCCGAGCAGCTGCGGGCGATCGGCGGGCAGGTCCTCGCCGTGCAGGCCGACCTGCGCTCGGCCGACGGCGTCGACCGGGTGTGGGCGGCGGTCCAGGAGCGGGCCCGGCCGCTCGACGCCGCCGCGCTCAACGCCGGCGTGGGCTTCGGCCGCACCTTCGTCGAGCAGGACCTCACCGACGTGCTGTCGATGGTCGACCTCAACGTCCGGTCGACCACCTCCCTGGCGCACCTCGTCGCCCGCGACATGGCCTCGCGCGGCGCCGGCCGCATCCTGTTCACGTCGTCGATCGCCTCGACCATGCCGGGGCCGAACCAGGCGGTCTACAACGCCACCAAGTCGTTCGTGCAGTCGCTGGCGCAGGCGCTGCAGGTCGAGCTGGCGGACCACGGCGTGACCGTGACGTCGCTCATGCCCGGACCGACCCGCACGGAGTTCTTCGAGCGCGGCAACCTCGCGGACACGCCGATCGGCTCGGGCCCGCAGGACGACCCGGCGGACGTCGCACGGCAGGGCTTCGAGGCGCTCATGTCCGGCCGGCGCCGCGTCGTCGCCGCCTCGCTGATGACCAAGGTGATGGAGGCGGGCAACAAGGTGCTGCCCGACCGGGTCAAGGCCGCGGCCAACCGGCTGATGGCCAAGCCGCTGCGCTGACCACCGGGGTCGCGGCTACCGCCGCAGGGCCGACGGCAGCCCGCGCACGGCAGCCAGGCCGAGCACGGACCGCGGGGCGTACGCCGTCCGCCACAGCCCGCCGTGCGCGGCCTGCGCCGCGAAGACGTCGTCGGGGTGCACGGCGTCCGCGCCGCCCGTGCGCAGGTCGTGCACCAGCAGGGCCGCCATCAGCACCCGGCTGGTCGCGGGCGGGAAGACCTCGACGCCAAAGGCGCCGGCGCCGGAGTAGGCCGCCGCCAGCATCCGGTTCTTGGTGACCGAGCGGGTGCGGGTCGCCGGCGCGACGTTCGCCGACACGACCGCTCCGCTGGCGCGCGCCGCCACCGCGCGCCAGCGCTGCAGCCGCTTGGCCAAGGTGTAGTTGGGTC
>CADCUE010000132.1 GCA_902805805.1 uncultured Frankineae bacterium
CGGTCCCGTCGTCCAGCCACCACGAGAAGGCCTGCTCGAGCAGGTCCGGCCGCACGACGTGGGGGCCGTCGAACTCCTGGTAGTGCACTGGACAGCCCTTCTTCTCCAGCAGCGCGGCGACCCGGCGGCCGCAGCGCTCGACCGGCAGCACCGCGTCGGCGGTGCCGTGCGCCACCCAGCAGGCCGGTCGGCCGACGGTCACCGGCGGGGCGACGAACCCGGGGGAGAAGGCGAGGACCGCCTCGGCCAGGTCGCCGTTGGCCAGCCCCAGCGACAGGGCGTACGACGCGCCGTCGGAGAAGCCGGCGAACGCCACGCGCCCGACGTCGCGCGCGGCGAAGACGTGCGCGAGGGGGGCGTCGAGGTCCGCGGCGTCCGGCCCGATCCGGCCGGTGAGCAGGTCCCACGTGCTGGCGGCCGAGGACGGCAGCAGGACCAGCGCGCCGGCGTCGGCGGCGACCTCCTGCACCCCGGCGGCGCTGCGGCGGGCGTGCCCGCCCGCACCGTGGAACCACACGACGAGCGGCGCCGGCTGCCGGGACCGCTCCGGCACGAGCAGCAGGTGCTCGGCCAGCCCGGCGCCGGTCAGGGGGTGCAGGCCCGGCCCCCGCGCGTCCGGCGAGGTGGGCGGCTGCGGCCGGCTGGCCAGCCGGCCGTCGCGGTGCGAGCCAGGTCCGGGAGCCACCTCCCGCGGCTACCCCCGCCGCGGCGGCTGATCCCTCGGGCGCTCCTGCGGGTGCGGGCTGTGACCGAACGGTGGCCCGAGCGTGCGGTGGGCACGCCCGCAGTGGGCACCATCGACGCGTGACCTCCCGAGTGACCCGCCCTGGACAGCCCCGCCCCGAGCACCCCCGCCCCGAGTCCGCCAGTCCCGGGCCGGACGCCGGCAACGCTGCTGCGGCGGTGCACGCCGACCCGGTCCCCGAGCACGTGCGTGATTCGGACCCCACCCGGACGGACTCCGACGACACGGCTCCGGTGGTCAGCCGGCACCGCGAGGTGCCGGAGGCGTCGCGCCGCCGGGAGGAGGCCATCGGGGACGCGTTCGCCCGCGTCGCCACGCTGAGCCTGCGCTTCCTGCTCGTGGCCGCGGCGCTGGTCGTGCTCTGGTACGTCGTCGGGAAGCTGTGGGTGGTCATCCTGCCGGTGCTGCTCGGGCTGCTGCTCGCGACCGTGCTGTGGCCGCCGGTGCGGTTCCTGCGCCGCAGAGGGGCGCCGCCGGCCCTCGCCTCCGCCGTCGTGCTGCTGCTCAGCGTGCTGCTGCTGTTCGGGGTCGTCGGCGGCCTCGCGCCGCAGGTGACCAGCCAGGCCGAGGAGCTCGCCGACCAGGTCACCGCTGGTCTCGGGCAGGTGCAGGACTTCATCCAGGGACCGCCGCTGAACCTGGGCGAGGACCAGGTCGGGGAGACGGTCGACAACGTCATCGGCAACCTGCAGTCGAACGCGCAGAACATCGCCACCCGAGCCCTCAGCGGCGCGGCGGCGGCCGGGTCGGCCGTCGTCACGGCCCTGCTGGCGCTGGTCCTGTGCTTCTTCTACCTGAAGGACGGCCCCAAGTTCCTGCCGTGGCTGGGCGGGCTGGTCGGTCCGCGGGCGGCCCCGCACGTCGCCGCCCTGTCCCAGCGGTCGTGGATCACCCTGTCGGGCTTCATCAAGGCGCAGGCGGCCGTGGGCCTGGTCGACGCGATCTTCATCGGCATCGGGCTGGCCGTGCTGGGCGTGCCGCTCGCCCTGCCGCTGAGCGTGCTGGTGTTCTTCGGCGCGTTCATCCCGATCATCGGGGCCGTCGTCACCGGCGCGCTGGCCGCGCTGGTCGCCCTGGTGACGAACGGGCCCACGACGGCGCTCATCGTCATCGGACTGGTGCTGGTCGTGCAGCAGCTCGAGGGCAACGTCCTGCAGCCGATCCTGGTCGGCCGGACGCTGGCGCTGCACCCCGCGCTGGTCATCGTGGCCGTGACCGCGGGCGGCACGCTGGCCGGCATCACCGGGGCCTTCCTCGCCGTCCCGGTCGTCGCCGTGGGCGCGGTGATGGTCCGCTACGCGCGTCAGCAGCTCGCCGAGATCGAGCCGGGCCCCGGCTCGCCTCCCGCCGCCGCCGGCCAGCCCAACGAGGAGGTCGCGCCGCACCTGACGGGCTGAGCGGGGTCCGGGCCCGCGGTGGGTCCGGTCGCGGTCCGGGCTGCCGCCTCGTACGGGGGGCGCCCGGCTGCCGTCGTCGTCGGGCCGGCGTCAACCCGGTCTGCACAGCCGCGGGCGAGTCCACACCGGCCGTGGCCTTGCGCCCGTCGACCGGCCTCCGGCAGCACGGTCTGCGCATGAGCGCACCTGCCGTCGCCCGGTTGTCCAGCCCGGGGGAGATCGTGGCCGTCCTGCCCTCGCTGTGCGGCTTCCGCCCCGACGAGAGCCTGGTCCTGCTGTCGCTGCGCGGCGCGCGCAAGCGGCTCGGCCTGACCGTCCGCGTCGACCTGCCGAGCGAGCCGGACGACGTCGCGGTCGCCGAGCTCTGCCTCGACCGCATGGCGGCGGACGGCGCGGACGCGGTGGTGGTGGTCGTCTTCAGCCAGCGCGGTCCGCGTCCCGGGCTCGTCGCCGCCGTCTCGACCGCCTGCGCGACCCGGTGCCTGGACGTGCTCGAGGCGCTGCACGTGGACGGCGAGGTCTGGACGTCCTACACCTGCACGGGGGCGTGCTGCCCCCCGACCGGGAGCCCGGTGCCGGTCGCACCTCCCGTCCTCGACCTGGTGCGCGCGGAGCAGGCAGCGTCGGGCCGCAGCCTGCTGACCTCGCGGGAGGAGCTCGTCCGGTCGGTGGCCCCGCCGACCCTGCTCGCCGCCGCGCGGGCCGGGCAGCGGCTCGACGAGGCGCAGCGGGCGGAGCGGCGCTACCGCCGGGAGCGGGGCGCGGGAGCCGCCCGGTCCCGCACGCTCGAGCAGGCCGAGCGGCTGCTCGACCGCGTGGCGGAGGGCGGGGCGGTCACGCCGGAGGAGGCAGCCGCGCTGACGGTCGGCCTCGCCGACGTCGCGGCGCGGGACGACCTGGCCACGCGACTGCTGACCCGGTCCGACGAGCTGCTGTCGCTGCTGCTGCAGGTGGCGCGCGAGGTGACGCCTCCGCACGACGCCCCGGTGTGCGCGCTGCTCGCCTGGACGGCGTACGGCCGGGGTGACGGCGCGCTGGCGAACGTCGCGCTCGACCGGGCGCTGGCCGGCTCGCCCGACGACTCGCTGGCGCTGCTGCTGCGCCAGTGCCTCGACGCCGGGGTGCCGCCCGACGAGCTGCGCTGGCTGGCCGGGGCGACGGGGCGCGCGCTGCGAGGTCGTCGCGTCGCCCGGGCTCGGCGGCCGAGGTGACGACCGACGGGTCGCCAGGGTCAGGACGCCTGGCTGACCGAGCTCATGTTGAAGTCCGGCACGCGCAGCGTCGGCATCCGCACCCAGGTGAAGCCGTCGCTCCACTCCCGGGGCAGCGTGGGCACGCTGGCGCCGACCTCGGACGTCCGGCGGAGCAGGTCGATCGGGCTCTCGTTCCACCGGAAGTTGTTGACCGCCCCCACCACCTCGCCGCCCTCGACGAGGTAGACGCCGTCGCGGGTCAGCCCGGTCAGCAGCAGGGTCTGCGGGTCGACCTCGCGGATGTACCACAGGCAGGTCAGCAGCAGGCCGCGCTCGGTGCGCGCCACCATGTCCTCCGTCGTCGCCGAGCCGGCGCCGTCGAGCACCAGGCTGTGGACGTACGGCGTCACGGGCACGCCGGTCTGGGCGGCCGAGGCGCGGGTCTGCACCAGCGCCTGCAGCGCGCCGTCGGCCATCCAGTCGGTGCGGGTCAGCGGCAGCCCGTTGTCGAAGACGCTGCTCATCGCCGACGACGCGCTCGCCACCACGAAGGGCGTCGTGGCGAGCTCCGGGTCGTGCGGGTCCGAGGTCAGGCGCAGCCCGCGCGGCCCGAGGCGCTCGCCGACCCGCGTGCCGCCACCGGGCTTGCTGAAGACCGTCCGTCCCTCGGCGGCGCTGCGGCCCGAGGCGGTCCAGTAGGCGAAGGCCATCAGGTCGGCGACCGCGGACGGCGGCAGCAGCGTCTCGTAGCGACCAGCGGGCAGCTCGACCTGCCGGGCGCCCCACCCCAGCCGGCGGCGCAGCTCAGCGTCCATCGACGGGACCGCGACGTCGGACCAGTCGCGGGTGTGCTGCCCGACCCAGGTGGAGCCCCCCGTGCCCTTGCCGGTCATCTCCAGGTAGCCGGTCGGCTGCACGTGGCGCAGCCGCAGCCCGGTCGAGGAGCCCAGCCACACGGTGGTGGTGTCGTGGGAGGCGTAGCCGTAGAGCGAGATCCCGTCGCTGCGGGCGGCGCCGAAGGCCGCACCGAGCTCGCGCGCGACGTCGGCGAAGACGTCGAGAGGCGTGTCGACCGGCCCGTCGGTGAAGTCGGCCGCGGCCGGTCCGGTGACCAGCGGGCCGTGGTCCTCCGCGGGCTCGGCGTCCCGGGCGGCCTGCTCGGAGGCGCGCACGAGCTCTTCCAGGCGGTCCACGACGGTGGCGCTGCGCACGCCCACGGACTGGCCCACCACGCTGATGACCACCACCGAGCGACCGCGGACCGCGCCGTTGGTCGTCAGCGAGTTGCCGGCCCACCGCAGGTTGGCGCTGCTGCTCTGCTCGACGAGGACGACGCAGCCGTCGGCCCGGGACAGGGCCAGGGCCTGCTCGACGACGTCGGAGCCGCCCTTGCCCGGGCTCGTCGGCGCGGTCATCGGCCACCCTCCCGCGCGGTGTTGAGGACCTGCACCGAGCGGAACAGCGAGGTCGGGCAGCCGTGCGAGACGGCGGCGATCTGAGCCGGCTGGGCCTTCCCGCAGTTGAAGGCCCCGCCGAGCGACCAGGTCTGCGGACCGCCCACCGCCTCCAGCGACCCCCAGAACTCCGTCGTCGTGGCCTGGTAGGCCACGTCCCGCAGCTGGCCGACGAGGCGGCCGTCCCTGATCTCGTAGAAGCGCTGACCGGTGAACTGGAAGTTGTAGCGCTGCATGTCGATCGACCAGCTCTTGTCGCCGACGACGTAGATGCCGCGGTCCACCCGGCCGATCAGCTCGTCCGTCGACGGCCCGTCCGCCGCCGGCTGCAGGGAGACGTTGGCCATCCGCTGCACCGGCACGTGGGACGGCGAGTCGGCGAAGGCGCAGCCGTTCGAGCGCGAGACGCCGAGAGCCGCGGCGTTCTGCCGGGCCATCCGCCGGTCGAGCTGGTAGCCCACCAGGACGCCGTCCCGGACGATGTCCCACTCCTGCGTCTGCACGCCCTCGTCGTCCCAGCCGATGGTGGCCAGCCCGTGCGGGATCGTGCGGTCACCCGTGACCTGCATGACCGGCGAGCCGTACTGCAGCGTCCCCAGCCGGTCGAGCGTGGCGAACGACGTGCCGGCGTAGGCCGCCTCGTAGCCCAGGGCGCGGTCCAGCTCGGTGGCGTGGCCGATGGACTCGTGGATCGTCAGCCACAGGTTCGACGGGTCGATGACGAGGTCGTAGCGACCCGGCTCGACGGACGCGGCTCGCGCCTTCTCGAGCAGCAGGTCGGGCAGCTGGGCGAGCTCGCCGTCCCAGTCGTGCAGGTCGCCGGTGACGTACTCCCAGCCGCGGCCGGCCGGCAGGGCGAGGGTGCGCATCGTCTCGAAGCCGCCGTCGGGGTCGACCCTCGTGGCGGTCAGCCGGGGCTGCACGCGGACCCGCTGCTGCGTCGTCGTCGTGCCGGCCGTGTCGGCGTAGAACTTGCCCTCGAGCGCCTGCGACAGGCTGACGTCGACGTGGTCGACGTGGTCGGAGGCGAGCAGCCGCTGCGACCAGTCGGCGAACAGCGCGACCTTGTCCGCGGGGTCGACGGCGAACGGGTCGACGTCGTACGCCGACACCCAGGTGACGTCGTCGTAGACCGGCTCGTCGGCCAGCTCGACCGGCTCGGCGTTGAGCGGGCGGGAGGTCCGCGCCACCTCGACGGCGGCACGCGCCAGTCGCACGGCCTCGTCGACGGTGACGTCCGGGCTGCTCGTGAAGCCCCAGGTCCCCTCGGCGACCACCCGGACGGCCAGGCCGACGCCGACGTCGTCGTTGAGCCGCTCCAGCCGGCCGTTGCGCAGGGCGAGGTCCTGTCCGCGCAACCTCTCGATGCGGACGTCGGCGGACGAGGCGCCGGCCTCGACCGCCGCTTGCAGTGCCGCGCTCGCGCACTCGCGCAGCGGCAGCGCGAGCAGCTCGGGGTCGATCTCGGGGGTCGGTCGAGGGGCCACCCGGCCACCCTAGGCATCCGCCCCGGTCCGGACAGGCGGACAGCCCGGTCGCAGGGCGACCGGGCTGTCCTGAGCAGGGTCGGCGCGCGTTCGGCACCGCGGCCCTGCTGCGTGCTCTTCCTCTCTCGTCGTCGGTCCGGGGTCCAGGTCGTGCGGCCCCTTACGGCGCGTGCGGCCTGTGCTCGAAGTCCCACGGATGCGACATCGGGGCACCTCCGTCCGCTCGGGTCATGACGAACGTCTCGAATGTCCTCCCGCCGGTACGACGGTGTCAATGGCCGTGCGGCGCCGATCGGCGGACTGCCCGCCCGCCGTGCCGCGCACCGGCGGCGGAGGTCCGTCCCGGCCGCACGGCGGCGCAGCCGTCCCCGCCGCACGGCGGCGTCGCCGTCCCCGTGCGTGCCACGCTGGCACCCCTCGACCCAGGAGACCCCATGGCCGTGACGCCCCGCCCCGCCGACCACCCGCCGAGCGGGCTGCCGGGCACGACCTACGACGTCGTCGTCCTGGGCGCGGGGCCGACCGGCGAGAACGTCGCGGACTACGCGGTGCGCGGCGGCCTGACGGTGGTCGTCGTGGAGTCGGAGCTGGTCGGCGGCGAGTGCTCGTACTGGGCCTGCATGCCCAGCAAGGCGCTGCTGCGACCGGTCGAGGCGCTGGCGGCGGCTCGGGCCGTCGGCGGAGCCGAGCAGGCCGTGACCGGAGAGCTCGACGCCGCCGCCGTGCTGGCCCGGCGGGACGCCTTCACCGCCGGCTGGCAGGACGCGAGCCAGGTCGGCTGGCTGGACGGCATCGGCGTGCCGCTGGTGCGCGGCGCGGGCCGCCTGGCCGGCGCGAGGCAGGTGGATGTGGCCGGGAACGACGGCAGCACCGCACGGCTGACCGCCCGGCACGCCGTGGTGGTCTGCACGGGCAGCGAGGCGGCCCTGCCCCCGGTCGACGGGCTCGCGGACGCCCGACCGTGGACCAGCCGCGACGCCACCAGCGCCTCGACGGCGCCCGGCCGGCTGCTGGTGCTGGGCGGCGGGGTCGTGGGCGTCGAGATGGCCACTGCGTGGTCGGCGCTGGGCTCCGACGTCGTGCTGCTGCAGCGCGGGCCGACACTGCTGCCGGCGTACGAGCCCGAGGCGTCCGCGCTGGTCACCCGGTCCTTGCGCGAGCGCGGCATCGAGGTCCGCACCTCCGCGCGGGTGAGCGCGGTGCGGCGCACCGACGACGGCGGCGTCGTCGTGACCTTGGAATCGCAGAGCGGCGCCGACGAGCAGCTCGCCGGCGACGAGCTGCTCGTCGCAGCCGGCCGCACACCGCGCACGGTCGACCTGGGACTGGAGACCGTCGGCCTGACGCCGGGCGAGCCGCTCGCGACCGACGACACGCTGCAGGTCCTCGGGGCGGACGGCGGGTGGCTCTACGCCGCCGGCGACGTGACCGGCCGGGTGCTGCTCACCCACCAGGGCAAGTACCAGGCGCGGGCGTGCGGGCAGGTGGTCGCGGCGCGGGCGCGCGGCGAGCAGCCCGACGTCGGCGCGTGGAGCCGCTTCACCGCTCACGCTGACGACGCCGCCGTGCCCCAGGTCGTGTTCACCGACCCGCAGATCGCCAGTGTCGGGCTGACGGAGGCGGCGGCCGTCGAGCGCGGCCTGGAGATCTGGACGGCCGAGCACGACCTGGCCGCCGTCGCCGGGGCGGCGCTGGTCTCGGACTCCTACCGCGGCTGGGCCAAGCTGGTCGTCGACGCCGAGCGCACCGTGGTCGTCGGGGCCACCTTCGTCGGCCCGGACGTCGCCGAGCTGCTCCACTCCGCGACCGTCGCGATCGTCGGCGAGGTGCCGCTGGCCCGGCTGTGGCACGCGGTGCCGTCCTACCCGACGGTGTCGGAGGTGTGGCTGCGGCTGCTCGAGCAGCTCGTCGGCCGGCTCGGCTGGGACGTCTGACCCGGTCCGCCCGGCCCCCCGCGAGCGGTCGACCGGGCGGCGGGCAGACTGCCCGGGTGATCCCCTCCGACCTGCCCGCGGCGGTCCTGGAGGCCGCTGAGAAGGCGCTCGCAGGCGAACCGGCGCACGACCGCACCGTCGTGCTGGCGCGGCTGCGGCGCTGCTGGCCCGACCTGGTGGCCGGCCTCGACGAGGCGTACGGCGACGCGGCACCCGCCCTCGCGGCCCGCGTCGCGGACGTCGCGATCGCCGGCTTCGTGCAGCGCCCGGCCGAGCTCCGGCTGCTGGACCTGCGCCGGCACGTCGACCCCGACTGGTTCCAGTCCCCCCGGATGCTGGGCTACGCCTGCTACGCCGAGCGCTTCGGCGGTGACCTGCGCGGGGTCGCCGAGCGGGTCCCGTACCTCGCCGAGCTCGGTGTGACCTACCTGCACCTCATGCCGCTGCTGCTCCCGCGGCCACGCCCGAACGACGGCGGCTACGCCGTCATGGACTACCGCCGCGTGCGCGAGGACCTCGGCACGATGGACGACCTCGCGGCCCTCGCTGCGGTGCTGCGCGCCGACGGCATCTCGCTGACGCTCGACCTGGTCCTCAACCACGTCGCGGCCGAGCACGAATGGGCCCGGCGGGCCCGTGCCGGCGAGCAGCGCTACCGCGCCTACTTCCACGTCTACCCGGACCGGACCGAGCCGGACGCCTTCGAGCGCACGCTGCCCGAGGTGTTCCCCGACTTCGCGCCCGGCAGCTTCACCTGGGACGACGAGCTGTCGGGATGGGTGTGGACGACGTTCAACGCCTGGCAGTGGGACCTCGCCTGGGACAACCCCGACGTGTTCTGCGAGTTCGCCGAGCTCGTCTGCTTCCTGGCCAACAAGGGCGTGGAGTGCCTGCGCCTCGACGCGATCGCGTTCCTGTGGAAGCGGCTGGGCACCGACTGCCAGAACCAGCCCGAGGTGCACGCCGTCACCTCCGCGCTGCGCGCGGTCGCGCGGATCGCCGCTCCCGCGCTGGTCTTCAAGGCCGAGGCGATCGTCGGGCCGCCGCAGCTGGTGCCCTACCTCGGCGTGGGCCGGCACGCCGGCAAGGTGAGCGACCTGGCCTACCACAACAGCCTCATGGTGCAGATCTGGTCGTCGCTCGCGGCCCGCGACGCCCGGCTCGCCACGACGGCGCTGAGGCGGTTCCCGCCCAAGCCGACGACGACCGCCTGGGCGACGTACCTGCGCGGGCACGACGACATCGGCTGGGCCGTCGACGACGCCGACGCCCAGGCCGTCGGGTGGAACGGCTGGGCCCACCGGTCGTTCCTGTCCGACTTCTACAGCGGGGCCTTCCCCGGCAGCTTCGCCCGCGGCCTGGTCTTCCAGGAGAACGAAGCGACCGGCGACCGCCGCATCAGCGGCAGCGCGGCGTCGCTGGCGGGGCTCCAGGCCGCGACGAACCCCGCCGAGGCGGAGCTGGCTGTGCAGAGGCTCGTGCTCGCCCACACGATCATCCTCGGCTTCGGCGGCATCCCGGTGCTCTGGAGCGGTGACGAGCTGGCCGTGCTCAACGACGAGGGCTGGGACGACGACCCCGCCCACGCCGACGACAACCGCTGGGTGCACCGGCCGGCGATGCGCTGGGACGTCGCGCAACGCCGGCACGAGCAGGGCACCGTCGAGCACCGGGTGTGGCACGCGCTCCGCGACCGGGCTCGCACACGCGCCGGGCTGCCGTCGCTGCACGCCGCGGTGGAGGTCGAGCTGCTCGACGCGGTCAACCCGGCGGTGCTGGGCTGGGTCCGGCGCGCGCCGACGCAGCAGCTGGTGGCGCTGCACAACCTCAGCGAGCACTGGCAGATCTGGCCGCGGGCCGCCGTGCCCGCCGCCGGACCGGCTCTGGACGCCCTGACCGGCGAGGTCCTGCCCGACACCGACCTCGTGCTCGCGCCGTACGGCTGCCGCTGGCTGGTGAGCTGACCCACCCGTCCGGCCGGTCCGCTGGTGCGAACGCCCCGACGAGCAGTGCGCTTCCCCGCAGCAGTGGTCTGCAGCGTCACAGCTCGCACCGGAACGCCGGCCTCGCGCAGGCGTTGCACTCAGTACGGGCTGCTCCGCCGGCCCGCGGACGACACGACAGGAGCGCTCCGATGACGACCACGACCTCGCTTGCCCCCGACACCTCGACCCCGGCCGACACTCCGCTCACCGCTGCTGACCGCTGCGACCGCTGCGGCGCTCAGGCGTACGTCCGCGCCACCCTCCCCGCAGGCACGCAGCTGCTGTTCTGCGGCCACCACGGCAACGCCCACCGGCCGTCGCTGCTCGTCGCCGGTGCCGCGCTGCACGACGAGACCGACAAGCTGCTCGTCGCCCGCGAGTCCGGCTTCGCGGGCTAGCCAGCCCGTACGCCCGAGAGCCCGCCCTGCACCCGCAGGACGGGCTCTCGTCGTGCCGGGGTCGCCATGGCTGTGGCGATCATCGGGGGCTGCTGAGCGGGCATGATCGCCACTGCCCCTGGCTCGGCTCGCGGGCCGGGTAACTCCCACGGGCCGGGCCGCCGGATGTGGTGATCTTCGGGGGCTGCTGA
>CADCUE010000133.1 GCA_902805805.1 uncultured Frankineae bacterium
GGTCGGTCGCGCCGCACCTCGTTCGTAGTCGTCGTGCGGCTGCGGAGCGCGGCGGGGTCGGAGAGGATCTCCGGGTGTCGACCGCGCACCGACCGCCGCGCCGCTCCACCCTCGTCCTGACAGCGCTGCTCCACCTGTTCGTCCTGTGGCCGTACGCCGCCTCCGGCCTGGTCGCGCCGGGCTGGGCGGTGCTGGTGCTGCTCGGGGTGTGGGTGCTGCTCGGCTGGCTGGCGTACCTCGTGCACCGCCGCTGGGGAGCGGTCGCCGCGCTCGTGCCGCTGCTCGCGCTCGGGCTGTGGGTCGGTGTGCTGCTCCTCGGCGAGCAGGTGCTCGGGTGGACGGCGTGAGCGAGCTGCGCACCGCTCGCCTGCTGCTGCGGCGCTGGCGGGACGAGGACCGGGCACCGTTCGCCGCGCTGAACGCCGACCCGGTCGTCATGGAGCACTTCCCGGCGACGCTGACGCGTGAGCAGAGCGACGCCCTCGTCGACCGGATCGAGGCGCACGTCGACGAGCACGGCTA
This sequence comes from uncultured Frankineae bacterium, assembly GCA_902805805.1. The sequence goes on from CADCUE010000133.1 coordinate 523, forward strand.
CGGCCTGTGGGCCCTGGAGGTCGACGGCGCCTTCGTCGGCTTCACCGGGCTGGTGTGGCAGACCTACGAGGCGGCTTTCACCCCTGCGCTCGAGGTCGGCTGGCGCCTCGCGCGGCACGCCTGGGGGCACGGGTACGCCACCGAGGCGGCGACGGCGGCCCTGGCCCGCGGGCTCGAGGAGGTGGACAGCGTCATCAGCACGACGGCGCTGGGCAACCTGCGGTCGCAGCGGGTCATGCAGCGCCTCGGGATGCGGCGCGAGCTCGAGTTCGACCACCCGCGCGTCCCGGAGGGTCACCCGGTGCGGCCGCACGTGCTGTACCGGGTCCCCTAGCCCGTGGCCTTCGGCCGCCACTGGTTCGCGCGCTCACCGCGTCCGGCGGCCTCGGCGGTCTGCGCGATGCGCTTGGCCCGCGTCGGCGCGGTCCTGGCCTGGACGATCCACTCGAGCAGGGCGCGCTTGGCCGAGCGCGGGAACGCCTCCCAGTGCTCGCGCGAGCCCGGGACGGTCGCGAAGGCGGCTGCCAGGTCGTCGGGCACGACGAGGTCCTCGACGTCGTCGAGCAGCGACCAGCTGCCGTCGGCCTTGGCCGCCTCGACCACCCGGCGGCCCGCGTCGGTCATGAGACCGGCCGCTTCGAGCTCGGCGACGCGGCGCTTGTTCGGGCGGGCCCAGCCGCTGCCGCGCTTGCGCCGCGTGAACCACAGCATCGTGCGCTGGTCGTCCAGCTTGCTGCCCTTGCTGTCGACCCAGCCGAAGGCCAGCGCCTCGCTGACGGCCTGCTCGTACGACAGGACCGGCCGTCCGCTCGCCTTCTTCCACGTGACCAGCCAGACGCCGGGGACCTCGGCGGCGTGCTGCTCGAGCCAGGCGCGCCACTGCGCCCGGTCCTCGGCGTGGAACCTCGGCGCGTCGCCCACCCCGCAGTCCTACCGCGCCGACCCGGCCCCGCGCACCCCTGTCCCCGGGCCGGGAGGATGCGGGGTCAGCGGGGGGTGTGCACCAGCCGGACGCGTCCCGCCTCGTCGTGCTGGTCCGTGGCGACGAACCCCTCCGCGACCAGCAGGGCCTGCGCCGCCGGGTCCGACGTCCACGTCGAGACGCGGCCGAAGCGGTCGAGCAGGCCGCGGACGAGCGCCCGTCCGGTGCCCCGGCGCCGGGCGTCGGGACGGACGCAGAGCAGCGACAGGTGCAGCAGCCCCGGCTCGCCCCCGTCGGGCCCGTCGTCGCGTCGCGCGAGCTCGGCGAGCAGCGCACCGACGACCCGACCGTCGTCCTCGCCGACCAGCGTCAGCGTGGTGGGTGCTCGCAGCGTGGCGCGCACAGCGGCCAGGCGCGCCTTGGCCGGCTGCCGTCCCGTGACCTCACCGTCGGCGCGCAGGACGTCGAGCACCCGCTCCTCGTCCAGCTGCGTCGCGACCCGGACCCGCATCAGGCGGGGACGGCTCCGGCGGACGCGCTCGACAGGGCGGGCAGCCGCTGCTCGACCAGGGGCAGCAGCTCCGCCACGGGGACGTCCCGCCCGAGCTCGCGCGACAGGGACGTCACGGTCGCGTCGGTGATGCCGCAGGGCACGATCCGGTCGTACGCCGTCAGGTCCGGGTCGCCGTTCAGCGCGAAGCCGTGCATGGTGACGCCGCGCGAGACGCGGATGCCGATGGCGGCCACCTTGCGCGCCCCGTCGGTCGTCCACACCCCGCTGCGGCCCTCGACCCGGTCGGTGGGCAGGCCGAGGTCGGCGCACACGTCGATGAGGACCTGCTCGAGGCGGCGGACGTACGCCACGACGTCCACGGGGTCGGCCAGCCGCACGATGGGGTAGCCGGTCAGCTGCCCGGGGCCGTGCCAGGTGATCTTTCCGCCGCGGTCGACGTCGACGACGGGCGTGCCGTCCATCGGGCGCTCCCACGGGTCGGTCCGCTTGCCGGCTGTGTAGACGGGCGGGTGCTCGAGCAGCAGCGCGGTGTCCTCGGCGCCGTCCGCCACCTCGGCGTGCACGGTCTGCTGGAGGCGCCAGGCCTCCTCGTACGGCACGACCCCGAGCCTGCGGAAGATCACCCCTCGACCCTACGCCCGGAGCTCGGCGAGGACGGCGTCGGCAGCGCGGCGGCCGGACACCAGGGCGCCCTGGATGGAGGCGGAGTCGCGGTGGTCGCCGCAGACGTACAGCCCCGGCTCGAGCCGCACCGCCTTGCGGAACCGGCCCATCGGCGGTGCCTGCGAGGGCAGTGCGGCCTGCACGTCGTACGCCGCGACGTGCTCCCACGGCGCGGTGTCGACGCCGTACAGCCGGGCCAGGTGCGCGCGCACGACCGGCTCGGACGCGTCCCCGCTCACGACCGAGCTGGACACCAGGTGGCGGCCGGGGGCGTACGACGGGGCTGCGTTGGTGAGCACCACCGTGTTGGCGACCGGCCCGCTGCGCTCCCCGTCCAGGACGATGGCCGGCTCGGTCACGGGGCGCTCCGGCGCCAGGTGGTAGTGCGTGGTGACGCTGCGCTGGGGTGGCACGTCCAGCCCGGGCAGCAGGCGGCCGGCGTCGGGCGCGGCGGCCGCGACGACCACCGCCCGGGGCGTGAGCCGCTCTCCGTCGAGGACGACGCTGCGCGCCCGGACGTGGTCGACGGGGCTGTCGAGGCGGACGTGCAGGCCCTGGGCGAGCTGCGCCGGGATGGCCCGCATGCCGGCGGCGGGCACGCACTGCGACCCCCGGACGAACGAGCGCCAGACCAGGTCGAAGAACCGGCTGGACGTGTCGAGCCCGTCCTCGAGGAACACCCCGGACAGGAACGGCCGGAAGAAGCGGTCGACCACCGTGTCGGACAGCCCGCGGGCGCGCAGTGCGGCGTACGTCGTCGACTCGGGCCGGCACAGCAGCGCGTCCGGGGACAGCAGCCCGGCCTGGGCGGCGAGCGCGGCGATCAGGGCCTTGTCCTTGAGCGACCCGATCGGCGACAGCGCGGTCGCCGGTGCCCAGGTCGGCGTGCGGCGCGGGTCGCCGACCCGGTGCAGGCGGTCGCCGACGCGCACCAGCGCGCCCGCGGAGAAGCGCTGCAGGTCCAGCGCGCCGTGGTCCAGGACGCGCTCCGCCTCCGGGTAGCCGGTGTTGTGCACCTGGAAGCCGCGGTCGAGCAGCATCCCGTCGACGACGTCCGTGCGGACCCGGCCGCCGACCGCGTCCCCGGCCTCGACGACGGTCACGACGACCCCGGCAGCCGTCAGGCGCCGCGCGCAGGCGAGTCCGGCCAGTCCTGCGCCGACGACCACGACCTCTGCCATCTGCGAACTCCTGCTGTGGACAACCGCGGCGGGCCTGCCGGCGGCTGCCAGGGTACGGACGTGAGCGAGCGGTGGTCCCTGTCCGGGTACGACGTGCAGGCGCTGGTCGACGCCGGCAGCGCGGGTGACCTCTGGCGCGCCCGCGAGCTGGCCAGCGGGGAGGTCGTCGCGCTGCGGCGGCTCGGTCGGGGTGTCGACGTGGAGCACCTCCGGTCCTCGGCCGCGCGCCAGGTCGACCTGCCCTACGCGGTCCGGCTGCGCGACGTGGTGGACGACGGACAGGTGCTGGTGCTGGTCCTGGACCACGCCCCCGGTGGGAGCCTCGAGACGCTGCTCGCCCGACGCGGCGCGCTCG
>CADCUE010000134.1 GCA_902805805.1 uncultured Frankineae bacterium
CGAGGGCGCTTGGAGGACTGCGGCACCGACTGGCTGCTGCTGCGCGAGGACGGTGAGCGGGAGGTGCTCGTCGCCCTCGCGTCCGTCCTCGGCGTGCTCGGGCTCGGCGCGCGGGCAGCGCACCCGGACGACGGCCCGGTGGCCAAGCGGCTGGACCTGCGCTGGGCGCTGCGCGGTCTGGCCCGCAGCCGGGCGGCCGTCGCGCTGGTGCTCGCCGGCGGGGAGGTGGTGACCGGGACGCTCGACCGGGTGGGCGCTGACCACCTCGACCTGGCCGAGCACGGGCTGGCCGAGCCACGTCGGGCCGGCGCGGTCCGTCAGGTGCGGCTGGTGCCCCTGAGCGCGCTGGTGCTCGTCCGCAGCGGGTGAGGGACCTGCCGCCGCGGCTTGAGGTCAGTCGTCGACGAGCGCGTCGTCCGACGTGATCGGCTGCGACGTCACGAAGGCCCGGGTCTCGGCGTAGCAGCGCTGGATGTAGTCCTCCAGGACCGTCCGCTCCACGCGCCACTGACCCCGGCCGCCGATCTTGATGGCCGGCAGCTCGCCGGAGCGGACGAGCGCGTAGGTCTGCGACGACGAGATGTTGAGGATCTCCGCCACGTCGGTCAGCTGCAGGAAGCGGCCTGCGGCCATCGGCCCTCCTCCGGGCGTGCGCGTCGTCGGGACCGCTCGTCCCGCCCGCACAGTCTCGCACCGTGTCACCCGAACGGGTCGTTCCCCGGTGCCTTCTGTGGACGACGCTGCCAGGGGCCGTCCGCCCGGGTCACCATGACCGCTCTGCGGACGCACTCGTACGCGCAGCGCCGGAGGAGCCACGTTGTCCGACACCCCCGCGTCGCCCCGGGCGTCCCGGCTGCCCACGCCCGGATGGCTGGACGGGCGCCTCGTCCTCGGCGTGCTGCTCGTCCTCGTCAGCGTCGTCGTCGGGGCCCGGACGCTGTCCGCCGCCGACCGCAGCGCGCTCGTGTGGGCCGCGACGACGGACCTCACGGCGGGCAGCCAGCTCACCCGCGGCGATCTCGAGCCGGTCCGGGTCCGGCTGTTCGAGAGCGGCGGCCGCTACCTGCGGGCGGACAGCGAGCCGCCGGTCGGCTACGTCGTCCGGCGCGGCATCGGGAACGGCGAGCTGCTCCCGCGGGACGCGCTCGGCACGCCGCAGGCCGACGTCGACTACCGGCTGGTCACGGTGCCGGTCGAGACCGGCCACTACCCGCCGACGCTGCAGGACGACCAGCGGGTCGACCTGTGGGTCACCCCGCAGCTCGACCCCGGACCGGCCGCCGGCGCGGCACCCGGCACCGCCACCCCCTCGCCCGAGCGGGCCGATCAGGGTGCAGCGCTCGCCCTGCAGGGCGCGCAGCAGGTCCTGACCTCCGTGGTGGTCGTGCACGGCCCGTCCCGGGACGACCTGGCCGTCGGCGGCTCCACGGTCCCGGTCGTCCTCCAGGTCCGACCCGACCAGGTGGAGGACGTCGTCTCGGCGATGGGCCTCGGCCGGCTCGACCTCGTCCGCGTGCCTCGGCAGGCGGAGGCGGACGGCCGGCTCGGCGCACCCGTCGAGGCCGGCTGATGCCCGTCCCCGTGCTCACGGCGGTGTCCGACGCGGTCTGGGAGGCGCGGCTGGTGGCCGCGCTCGAGCGCAGCGACCTCGGCGTGGCCGTCGTCCGGCGCTGCGTCGACCTGGCCGACCTGCTGGCGACGGCCTCCACCGGCCAGGCGCAGGCCGTGATCCTGTCGGCCGACCTGCGGCGGCTCGACCGGGAGGCGCTCGGCCGCCTGTCGGTCGCCCGGGTCGCCGTGGTCGGTCTGGCGCCGCCCGGGGACGACGACGCCGAGCGGCGGCTGCGCTCGCTCGGCGTCCGTCACGTGCTGCCCTCCGACAGCACGCCGGAGGCGATGTCGGCGGCTGTCGTCGAGGCGGTGGGCAGCGCTGCGGACCCCACTCGCGGGGACCGGGTCGCGACCGGGGACCCGCGGGCCGCTCTGCCCGTCCCGGCGGACCCGTCGCCGCCGACGGGCCAGCCGGCCAGCGGCAGCGGTCGTCCGGGCACCGGCCGCGTGGTCGCGGTGTGGGGACCCACCGGAGCGCCCGGCCGCACGACCGTCGCGGTCGGGCTGGCCAGCGAGCTGGCGGCACGAGACCGGGGGACGCTGCTCGTGGACGCCGACGTCTACGGCGGCGTCGTCGCGCAGGTCCTGGGGCTGCTCGACGAGGCCCCGGGGCTGGCCGCGGCGGCCCGGCTGGCCAACACCGGGGCGCTCGACCTGGCAGGGCTGGCCGCCCTGGCACGGACGGTCGGTCCGCAGCTGCGCGTCCTGTCGGGCATCGCGCGCGCCGACCGGTGGCCGGAGCTGCGGCCGGCCGCGCTGGAGGTCGTCCTCGACCTGGCGCGCTCGCTCACCGAGGTCACCGTCGTCGACTGCGGCTTCGGGCTCGAGCAGGACGAGGAGCTCGCCTACGACACCGCCGCTCCCCGCCGCAACGGAGCCACGCTGGCCGTCCTCGCCGCCGCCGACACGGTCCTCGCCGTCGGCGCGGCCGACCCCGTCGGCCTGCAGCGGCTGGTGCGCGGACTGGCCGATCTCCGGGAGGCCGTGCCGGACGCGCAGCCGGTCGTCGTGGTCAACCGGCTGCGGGCCACGGCGGTGCCCGGCAACGCGCGGCGCGAGATCAGCGCCGCGCTCGCCCGCTACGCCGGGGTGAGCGACGTGCGGTTCGTCCCGGCCGACGTGCCGGCCGTCGACAGCGCGGTGGCCGGCGGGCGCACGCTCGCCGAGGCCGCGCCCGCCTCACCCGCGCGCGTCGCCCTCCGCGACCTGGCCGCCGACCTGCTCGGCGTCCCGCCCCCGGCACCGCCCCGCCGCCGGCTGCTGACGCGCCGCTGACGGCGCGCGTCCCGCCGGACGCGGCGTCAGCTGTACTTGCCGAGCTCCTGCCGCGCGACCGTCCGCACGTGCACCTCGTCCGGCCCGTCGGCGATCCGCAGGGTGCGCAGGCCGGCGTACATGCGCGCGAGCGGGAAGTCCTCGCTGACGCCCGCGCCGCCGTGCACCTGGATGGCCCGGTCGACGACGTTGAGCGCGACCCGCGGCGCGATCACCTTGATGGCCGCGATCTCCGAGCGGGCCCCCTTGGCGCCCACCTTGTCGATCATGTCGGCGGTCTTGAGGACCATCAGCCGGGCCTGGTCGATCTCCATCCGCGACTCGGCGATCTGCTCGCGCACCACGCCCTGCTTCGCGATCTCCTGACCGAAGGCGACGCGGGACATGGCCCGCTCGCACATCAGCTTGAGGGCGCGCTCGGCGGCACCGATCGCGCGCATGCAGTGGTGGATGCGACCGGGGCCCAGCCGGGCCTGGGCGATCATGAAGCCGTCGCCCTCGTTCGCGATGAGGTTGGCCGCCGGCACCCGCACGTCGGTGAAGCGCACCTCGCCGTGCCCGTGCTGGTCCTGGTAGCCGAAGACCGGCAGGGCCCGCACGATCTCGACACCGGGGGTGTCGGTCGGCACGAGGATCATCGACTGCTGCCGGTGGGCCGACTGCGAGGTGTCCGTCTTGCCCATCAGGATCATGATCCTGCAGCGGGGGTCGTTGATGCCGCTGGTCCACCACTTGCGGCCGTTGATGACGTACTCGTCGCCGTCGCGCACGATCGAGGTGGCGATGTTGGTGGCGTCCGAGGACGCGACGTCCGGCTCGGTCATGGCGAACGCCGACCGGATCTGGCCCTCGAGCAGCGGCTCGAGCCACTGCGACTTCTGCTCCGGGGTGCCGAACATGTGCAGCACCTCCATGTTGCCCGTGTTGGGCGCGTCGCAGTTGATCGCCTCGGGAGCGATGTGCGAGCTCCAGCCGGTGATCTCGGCGACGGCGGCGTACTCGACGTTCGTCATGCCGGAGACGTCCGGCAGGAACAGGTTCCACAGCCCCCGCTCGCGAGCCTCGACCTTCAGCTCCTCCACCACGGGTGGCAGGGTGTGGTCCTCGCGGCCCTTCTCGCGGCGGTAGGCCTCGTACTCCTCCTCCGCCGGCAGGATGCGGGTGTCCAGGAAGTCCCTCATGCGGCCGATGTAGTCCGCAGCCTTGGCCGAGTGGTCGAAGTCCACGTGGTGCCTCTCCTCGTGTGCCGGATGCCCTTCGGCCAGTGTGCCGTGCTCCGTCGCGAGCGCCTGCCCGGGGGGCGGGCCCGGCGTGTGAGCATGGGGCCATGACCGACCGGCTCAGTCCCCTCGACGTCTCCTTCCTGTACATGGAGACGCCGACCACGGCGATGCACGTCGGCGGCGTCGCGACGTTCGAGCCGCCGGAGGAGGGCTTCGACTACGACCGGCTGGTCGACCTCATCAGCGAGCGGATCGCCCTCGTCCCGCGCTACCGGCAGAAGGTGCGCTTCATCCCCGGGCGGCTCGCCAACCCCGTCTGGGTCGACGACGAGGACTTCGACGTCACCTACCACGTACGGCGCAGCGCGCTGCCCCGGCCGGGCAGCGACGCGCAGCTGCGCGAGCTGGCCGGAAGGCTGATGGGGCGGCGGCTCGACCGCGGCCGTCCGCTGTGGGAGATCTACCTCGTCGAGGGCCTGGCGCAGGGACGGGTGGGGGTGATCACCAAGACCCACCACGCCATGGTCGACGGCGTCGCCGCCGTGGACATCGGCACCGTCATCCTCGACATCACACCCGAGCCGCGGACGGTGCCCGAGGACGACTGGCGCCCGGCGCGTCCGCCGGGAGCCGCCTCGCTGGTGGTCGGGGCCCTCACCGACTACGTCAAGCGCCCGACGCAGGCGCTGGACACGGCGCGCACGGCCGTGACCGACGTCCGGGCGACGGCGGACAAGCTGGGCGGCCTGGCCAGCGGGGTCCTGGCGTCCGCCGTGACGATCGCCCGCCCGGCACCGGACTCGCCCCTCAACGCGCGCATCGGCGAGCAGCGCCGGTTCGGCATGGCCGCCACCGACCTCGACGACTACAAGCGCGTCCGCAAGGCCCACGGCGGCACCGTCAACGACGTCGTCCTGGCGACCGTCGCCGGCGCGCTGCGCGCCTGGCTGCTGACCCGTGGGGAGGCGGTGACCCGCTCCACGGTGATCCGCGCGATGGTGCCGGTCTCCGTGCGGTCCGGGACGCAGACGGGTCCGGGCAACCGGATCTCCTCCTACTTCGTCGACCTGCCCGTGGGCGAGGGCGATCCCGTGATGCGGCTGCACCAGGTCAGCTTCGCCATGCGGGGGCACAAGGAGTCCGGGCAGTCGGTCGGCGCCGAGGCGCTCGTGCAGATGTCGGGCTTCGCGCCGCCGACGATCCACTCGCTGGGCGCGCGGGTGGCCAGCAGCATGACGCGCCGGCTGTTCAACCTCGTGGTCACCAACGTCCCGGGCCCGCAGTTCCCGCTGTACGCCGCCGGCGCCCGGATGCTGACCATGTACCCCGTCGTCCCGCTGGCGAAGGGGCAGGCCCTGTCCATCGGGCTGACCTCGTACGACGGCGGCGTCTTCTTCGGTCTGAACGCCGACCGCGACGCCATGCCGGACGTCGACGTCCTCGCCGGTCTGCTCGAGGAGTCGCTCGGCGAGCTGGTCGAGACCGTGCCCGGACGGCTGCCGTAGCTGCCGCCGTTATGGTGCACGCGTGATGCAGACAGGTGTGGTGCTCGGTGCCGGGGGCGTGCTCGGCGCGGCCTGGACGATCGGTGCGCTGGCGGCGCTGCAGGAGCAGCGCGGCCAGGACCCGCGCGAGGCGGCGGCGCTGGTCGGCACCTCCGCCGGTTCGGTGCTCGCGGCCTTCCTCGGCTGCGGCGTCGGCGTCGGCGTGCTGCTGGACCACCAGCGCGGCATCGTCAACGCCGAGGCGCCCGACCTGCGCCCCGACCCCGACACCGACTCCGGCGGAGCGCTGCCGCCGCTGCCGCGCCCCGGCATCGGCTCTCCCCGCGGCGTCCTGAGCACCGCGCTGCGCCCGTGGCGCATCACGCCCATGGGGGCGCTGTCCGCCGTGCTGCCGCAGGGCCGCGGCTCGCTGCAGCCCGTCGGCGCTCTCGTGGACGCCGTGTGCCCGCGCGGCGCCTGGGCCGGCCACCCGCGCACCTGGGTGGTGGCCATGGACTACGACAGCGGCCGCCGGGTGGTCTTCGGGCGCGACGGCGCCCCGCACGCCGGCCTGCGGGACGCCGTGATGAGCAGCTGCGCCATCCCGGGGTGGTACGCCCCGGTGCCGATCGGCGGCCGTCGCTACGTCGACGGCGGCGTCTGCTCGCCGACCTCGCTCGACCTGCTCGCACCGCTCGGGCTGGAGGAGGTGGTGGTGCTGTCGCCGATGACGTCGTTCGACTACGACCGCCCGACCACCCTCGCCGGCCGCATGGAACGGCGGTTCCGCCGCCTCGTCACGGCACGCCTGGTCGGCGAGATCCGCAAGGTCACCGCGACCGGCGCCCGCGTCACGGTGCTGTGCCCCGGGGCGGAGGACCTGGCCGCCATCGGCTCGAACCTCATGGATCCCGCGCGCCGCACGCGGGTCCTCGAGACGTCGCTGCGCACCAGCGCCGCCGCGCTGCGGGCCCGCCGCCCGGCTCCTGTCGGCAGCTAGCGCGCGCCGCTCGCCAGCAGCCGCACGCCCCACCGGTGCGTGGCGGTGTCCCCGGGCGCGAGGCGCAGCAGGCCCTCGCCGGTGACAAAGGCGTTGGGCGGGGCGGTCATCGGCTCGACGCCGAGACCGCGGCGACGCCGCTGCGCCTGCGGGACGGAGTCGCCGGTGAAGACCTCGAGCCAGCCGAACCCCTCGTCCGCCCAGACCTCGACCCGCTGCTGGAGCCCCTCCAGGCGCAGGCGGATCCGCCCGTCGCCGTCGCGGTGGAGGTCGGTGAACGCGTGGTCGACCTGCAGCGGACCGATGCGCCGGGCCGCGCGGAAGTCGTAGGCCGTGCCGGCGACCGGCTCGGTCCCCGTCGGGATCTGGTCCTCGTCGGTCGGCAGCCAGCGATCGGCCGGGATGGTCAGCAGGGCGTCGTCCACGGGTCCGCCGACGGTGACGTAGGGGTGGGTGCCCAGGGCGTACGGCGCCGCGTCGGCGCCCACGTTGGTCGCGGTGTGCTCGACCACCAGGCCGTCGTCGGTCAGGGCGTAGCGCGCCGTCAGGTCGAGGCAGAACGGGTAGGGCGGCGACGGGTGCAGGCGCAGCGTCAGAGTCACCGCCTCGGCCGAGCGCTCGACCGGGCGCCAGGCCCGGAAGCGGGTCAGCCCGTGCAGGGCGTTGCCCTGAGCCGGCTCGTCGAGCGGGACCTCGTGCTCCGTGCCGTCCCAGGTGTAGCGCCCGCCGTGCAGCCGGTTGGGCCAGGGGACCAGGGGCTGGCCGCGGGCCGCCGTCACCATCTCGTGCTCGTCGTAGCCGTCCAGGACCGCGACGCCGTCGACGTCGTAGGTCCGCAGCCCACCGCCCACCTCGACGGCGACGGCACGCTGCGACCCGTGCACCAGCTCGATCTGCTCTCCCGAGGGCGGCACGCTCATGCGCGTCGCCTGCCCGTCGGCGTGCTGCGGCAACCGCGGCATCGGGCAGGCTGGGGGGATGCGCGTCTACCTGCCCTCGACCCTGCCCGGCCTGCGTGCACTGCTCGAGACCGGGGAGCTCGGGCGCCCGCCGCTGCCGGCCTACGCCGTGACGGGGGCCCTGCGGGAGTGGTACGCCGAGGGCGACGAGGAGGAGCTGGAGTACGCCGCGCTCGTCCTCGCGGCGCGGGCGTCCGTGCGGCTGCTCGACCGCGCGCTGCTGCTGGACCCCTCGACCCCGGCGCGCCGGGTGGTCGTCGCGGCGGAGGTCGAGCGGGTCGAGCCCGCCCCGGACGTGGACCGGGCCGCGGTGCGCGTGCTGGGTGCGGTGCCGCTGCGCCTCGTGCAGTCGGTCCACGTCGACGACCCGGCGGCCGCGGACGACGTGCGGGCAGCGGCCGAGCAGCTGGTCGAGGCCGACCTCGGCAGCGAGGACGCGGCTTTCGTCGTCGAGCAGGCCGAGGGCCACGAGCTGCAGTGGTACGCGACCCAGGAGATCGGACCGCTGCTCGAACTGGGCTGAGCCCGCAGCCGGGTCCGGCGCGGTCACTAGCATGCCGGGAGTGGGACGGCGGAGGTGGCGCTGGGCGGTCGTCGCTGCCGGGATCGCCGTGCTCCTGCTGCTGCCGTCGATCGTCGCGGCACTGCCCGCGCCGACGACCACGCTGACCGCGCAGGAGCTCCTGCGCCGGGTGCGCTCCTCGGCCGACGTGGGCTGGTCCGGCTACGGCGAGAGCCGAGGCGCGCTGGTCCTGCCGGACGTCCGGGAGCTGTCCGATCTGCCGGCGCTGCTGGGCGACACGACGCGGGCGCGGGCCTGGTGGCGCGGGCCCGACGACTGGCGCGTGGACGCGCTGTCGCTGGTCGGGGAGACCGACACGGTCCGCGACGCCGCAGGCACGTGGACCTGGCACTCCGAGGACCGGCGCGCCGTCCGGGTCCTCGGCGTGCCGGACGTCCACCTGCCGGCCGCCCCGGACCTGCTCGCGCCGACCCTGGGACGGCGCCTCGCCGGCGCGCCCGGCGTCGTGGCCAGCCGCCTGCCCGCCCGTCGGGTCGCCGGGCGGTCCGCGGACGGCCTGCGCCTGGTGCCGCGGGACGCGCGGGGCACGACGGTCGCTGCGGTGCAGATGTGGGTGGATCCGGTGACCGGGCTGGCGCTGCGGGTGGAGGTGCACGCCGCCGGCGCCGCGGAGCCGTCCCTGGTGGCGCTGCTGCTCGACGTCGACCTGGAGCGCCCGCCGGCAGCTCGGACGTCGTTCGTCCCGCCGGCGGACGCCACCGCGACGTCCGTCGATGCTCCGGACCTCGCTGCGCTGTCGGACCGCTACGCGCCCTACCGCCTGCCGGACGAGCTGGCGGGGCTCGCCCGCCACGAGGTCGGGGCCGCGGGCGGCGGCGTCGGCGTGTACGGACGGGGTCTGCACGCGGTGGCCGTCGTGCCGCTGCCCGGGCACCTGGCCCACCGCGCGATCTCCCGCATCGAACCCGGCGGCGACGGGACCACCGCCACCGTCCGGACGCCGCTGCTGTCCGCGGTCGTGGGGCGCGGCGACGGCCGCCGCGCGTACCTGCTGGCGGGCACCGTCCCCCCCGAGCGGCTGACCGCCGTCCTCGAGCGGCTGCGCGCGGATCCCCCGCCGCGGATCCGGTCGTGATCCGCACCCGCGCCCTGAGCAAGCGCTTCGGGCGCGTGACGGCGGTCCGCGACCTCGACCTCGAGGTCCGCGAAGGTGACCGCTACGGCTTCCTCGGGCCGAACGGGTCGGGCAAGACGACGACCGTGCGGATGCTCCTCGGGCTGGTGCTGCCGACCTCCGGGGAGGTCGCCCTGCTCGGTGGCCGGCCGGGTCGGCGGTCCCTGCAGCAGGTCGGCGCGCTGGTCGAGGGACCTGCCTTCGTGCCGCACCTGTCCGGCCGGTCCAACCTCCGGCTGCTCGATGCCGCCGGCCCGGGCGGACGGCGGGCGAGCCGGCGGTCCCGGGTCGAGGAGGCCCTCGGCCAGGTCGGGCTGGACGGCGTCGACCGCCGGCCGGTGAAGGCCTACAGCCTGGGCATGCGCCAGCGGCTCGGGCTGGCCGCGGCGCTGCTGCGCCGGCCCCGGCTGCTCGTGCTCGACGAGCCGACCAACGGGCTCGACCCGCAGGGCATCCGCGAGGTCCGCGACCTGCTGCTCGAGCTGAACCGGCAGGGCACCACGGTGTTCCTGTCCAGCCACCTGCTGAGCGAGGTGGAGGCGCTGTGCACCCGCGTCGCCGTCATGGACCGCGGCCGCATGGTGCTCCAGGACGAGCTCGAGGCGTTCCAGGCGCCGACCGGACTGGTCGAGGTGCGCACTCCCGACCTGCAGCGGGCCGCTGCGCTGCTGGGGGCGGCGGCCGTCAGCGCGCGGGACGACCGGCTCCTGGTGCGCTCCGACGACCCGGCCGAGCTCAACGCCCGGCTGGTCACCGGCGGGGTCCGGGTGCGGGCGCTGGGGGCGCAGCGGCGCACTCTGGAGGAGTCGGTGCTCGCCGCCACCAGCGCCGGCACGGACCGGCGAGGCGCGTGAGGCCCGCGTGATCGGCGTCGAGCTCGTCAAGCTGCTGCGGCGTCCCCGCACGTGGGTGAGCATCGCCCTGCTCGCCGCCCTGCCGACCCTCGTCGCGGTGTTCGTGGCCGCCACGGACCTCGCTCCCCGGCCCGGCACGGGGCCGGCGTTCCTGTCCGCGGTCCTGAGCAACGGCGCGCTGTACCCGGCCGCCGCGCTGGCGATCGTGCTGCCGCTGTTCCTGCCCGTCGCGGTCGCGGTGGTCGCCGGTGACGCCGTGGCCGGCGAGGCCCAGTCGGGCACCCTGCGCTACCTGCTCGTGCGCCCGGTCGGCCGGACGAGACTGCTCGTCGCCAAGCTGGTCTCGGTGATGGCGTACACCCTGCTGGCCGTCGTCGTCGTGGCCGGGGTCGCGTACGTCGTGGGCACGCAGCTGTTCGGCTCGGCGCCGCTGCCCAGCGTGTCGGGGACCACGCTGTCCACCGAGGTGTCGACGCAGCGCCTGGTGCTGGCCGTGCTCTACGTCGGCTGGTCGATGCTCGGCGTCGCGGCCGTCGCGCTGTTCCTGTCGACCGTCACCGACTCCCCGCTGGCGGCGGCCCTCGGCGCGATCGCCCTGCTCGTGACGTCGGGAGTGCTGGTGGGCCTGGAGGCCTCGGCCAGCGTGCAGCCCTACCTGCCGACGCGCTACTGGCTGGCGTACGTCGACCTGTTCCGCGACCCGGTCCTGTACCGGGACCTGCTGCGGGGCACGGCGCTGCAGGGCGTCTACATCGCCGTCTTCCTCGGCGCCGCGTGGGCCAACCTGATGACCAAGGACGTCACGAGCTGAGACGGGGGCAGTCGGCCGCCGTCGACGCCTGCACCGGCGCGCGTGACAGCGCCTGCCGCACCAGAGCCTGGACGAGCGGCGCCGTGGGCAGCTCGCCGTGGCCGACGGCCGCCCCCGCGCAGACGTCCTGCAGCACGACGTTCACCGCCCCGTCGAGCCGGGCCGACTCGGGTGGGGTGACCACCTCGTCGCGGTCGGTCCAGACCGACAGCCACTGCGGGCCCGCGGGTGTCTCGTCGTCCTCGTTCAGCGCGTCGAGCAGCGCGCTGCCCGGGACGAGCTGCTGGCAGGCGACCGGGCACCCGCCCGGGGCGAGCGCGGCGCCGACCGCGGCCAGCCGGGTGCCGTGGTGCGGCGAGCCGAGGGTGACGACCCGCCGGGCCTGGGCGGGGTGCTGCTGCGCCCACAGCCGCACGACCACGCCGCCGGCGCTGTAGCCGACGAGGTCGACCGACGGCGCCGCGCTCGCGCCCAGGGCGCCGTCGACCGCCGCGGCCAGGGCGTCCGCGGCGACCCGCAGGTCGCCCGTGCCGCGTTCCGGCAGCCGGACGACGGTCGCCGAGCGACCGGCCTCCCGCAGCTCCGCGGCCAGGACCTCCAGGCCCGCAGTGCCGCCGCCGTACCCCGGGACCAGCAGGACCGGGCCCGGCCGGTCCTGCGGCGCCCCGTCCTGCGGCACCGTCGAGGACGCGATCCGCAGCGCGACGGCACCGGCCGCGACCGCGAGCAGCGCGGCCACGGCGCCGAGCAGCAGACGACGGACCGGGCTCACGGCCCGCCGCAGCCCTTGCCGCTGTCCACGTCCGGGACGCTAGTCGTCTCGCGCCGGCGTGGGAGCATGGCCGTCGTGGACGCCGTCACCTCCGTGCCCCTGCCCGTCAACGAGCCGGTGCGGTCGTACGCCCCGGGCAGTCCCGAGCGGGCGAGCCTGGAGGTGCGGTTGAAGGAGCTGGGCTCCACGCCGCTGGACCTCACTCTGACGATCGACGGCGAGCAGCGCCCGGGCACCGGGGCGCCCATCGACGTCGTGCAGCCGCACCGCCACGCCGCGGTGCTCGGCACGACCCGTGAGGCCGGCACCGCCGACGTGCAGGCGGCCGTCGACGCGGCTCTGCGTGCAGCCCAGCCGTGGCAGGCGACGTCGTACGACGACCGGGCGGCGGTGCTGCTGCGCGCGGCCGACCTGCTCGCCGGTCCGTGGCGCGACACCCTCAACGCCGCGACGATGCTCGGGCAGAGCAAGACGGCCTTCCAGGCCGAGATCGACAGCGCTTGCGAGCTCATCGACTTCCTGCGCTTCAACGTGGCGTTCGGCCGGGAGATCCTCGCCCAGCAGCCGGTGTCGTCCACCGGGGTCTGGAACCGGACCGACCACCGGCCGCTCGAGGGCTTCGTGCTCGCCATCACGCCCTTCAACTTCACGGCCATCGCCGGCAACCTGCCGCTGGCCCCGGCCCTGATGGGCAACCCCGTCGTCTGGAAGCCGTCGCCCACCCAGCAGTTCTCGGCGCACTTCGTCATGCGCCTGCTCGAGGCGGCGGGACTGCCACCCGGCGTGGTCAACCTGGTGACCGGCAACGGGTCGGCGGTGTCGGAGGTGGCCGTGCCGCACCCCGAGCTGGCCGGGATCCACTTCACCGGCAGCACCGCGACCTTCCAGCACCTGTGGCAGGCGGTGGCGAAGGGCCTGCCGTCCTACCGGAGCTACCCCCGGCTCGTGGGGGAGACCGGTGGCAAGGACTTCGTCGTCGCGCACCCGTCCGGCGACCCGCTGACGACCGAGGTCGCCCTGGTGCGTGGTGCCTTCGAGTACCAGGGCCAGAAGTGCAGCGCCGCCTCGCGGGCGTACGTCCCGCGCTCGATGTGGGAGGGCGGTCTGCGGGACGGGCTGGCCGACCGGGTGCGGTCGCTCACCTACGGCGACGTGACCGACTTCTCCCACTTCGGTGGCGCCGTCATCGACCGCCGGGCCTTCGACCGGCTGTCACGGGTGGTGCGCTCGGCCGCCGACGACCCGGCGCTCGAGGTGCTCGCGGGCGGCAGCGCCGACGACTCGGTCGGCTTCTTCGTCGACCCGACCGTGCTGGTCAGCGACGACCCGGGCCACGAGGCCTTCTCGACGGAGTACTTCGGGCCGGTGCTCGCCGTCCACGTCTACGACGACGCGGACTGGTCTGCGACGCTCGACCTCGTCGACGCCACCGCGCCGTACGCCCTGACCGGGGCCGTCATCGCGGACGACCCCTACGCCGTCGCCGAGGCCTCGCAGCGCCTGCGCTTCACCGCCGGCAACTTCTACGTCAACGACAAGCCGACCGGCGCGGTCGTCGGCCAGCAGCCGTTCGGCGGCGCCCGCCAGAGCGGCACGAACGACAAGGCGGGCTCGGCGCTCAACCTGCTGCGGTGGACCTCCCCGCGCACGCTCAAGACGACCTTCGTGCCGGCGCACGGGCACGGCTACCCGCACATGGGCTGAGGGGCCCACGCGACGGGGCCTGCGCGCCCGGGCGGCCGATCGGCCTCGCCCCCGTTGCGCCGCACGGAGCAACGCCGTCTGGGCGATCGGTCGGACCGGGACGCCTGTCGGTCAGTGCTGAGCCGAGTCGGCGTCACAGGGGGCTCGCCGCCACCACGCTCGACCGGTGACCACTCCCACGCCGCCGCCGGTCCGCACCCCTGCTCGAGAGGGCCGGGGGGCGCGCCGGACCGCTGCGCTGACCCTGCTGCTCGCCCTGGTCGGCGGCGTCCTCGTCAGCCCGGCCCCGGCCTCGGCGGTGGCGCCGACGTCCGCGCCGGTGCTGACGGCTCCGTCGTCCAGCGCCGAGGTCAGCGACGGGCCCGTCCTGTCCTGGAACCGGATCGCCGGAGCGGCGGCGTACGACGTCGAGGTGTCGACCGACTCCGGCTTCAGCACCACGCTGTTCGCGCAGAGCACGACGAACCTGCACGCCACCCCGCTGACGGAGCTGCCCGTCGGCCCGCTGCACTGGCGGGTGCGCGGCAAGGACGCCGGCGGCGCCGCGGGACCGTGGGCGACGTCCATCTTCAGCCGCGCCACCCTCGCCGTGCCGCAGCTGTCGACCCCGGCGGACGGGGCGACGCTGGCCTACCCGAGCGAGCCGCCGGTCCTGAGCTGGTCGCCGAGCGCCGGTGCGGCGCAGTACCGGGTCGAGATCGACGACTCCAGCGACTTCGTCTCGCCGATCCTGCAGACGCTCACCAGCACGACGTCCTACACGATGACGGCGCCGCAGACCGTCGACCAGCCGGTGTACTGGCGCGTGCACGCGGTGTCCGCGGCCGGCACGAACAGCGAGTGGTCGCAGGTCCGTTCCTACGCCACGTCGTGGGACGCCGCCCCGGCGCTGGTGCTGCCTGCCCCCGGCCAGCACGTCACGGACGTCGTCCTGGAGTGGACAGCGGTTCTGGGCGCCGCGGCGTACGAGCTGCAGGTCAGCCCGAACGGCGACTGGGCCAACAACCTGTCGATCGGCGTCACGGTCAAGGGCACGCGCTACTCCCCGGCGGTGTCGCTCAACAACTCCTCCTACTTCTGGCGGGTCCGCGCCGTGGACGGCGCGCGCGCGGCCAACAAGGCCCCCTGGTCGGCCGAGGGACTGTTCCACCGGGAGTGGACGCCGGTCCCGCAGCTGCTGCGACCGGCGGACGGTGACTTCGCCGCCGCCGAGCCGACGTTCGTGTGGACCCCGATCGGCCACGCCAGCCGCTACGAGCTGCAGGTCGGCACGGACGTCAACTTCAGTCCCGGCACGTTCACGAGCTGCAGGACCGACCACACGACCTACACGCCCTACCGCCGGATCTCACCCTTCGAGGGGGCGTGCCCGGTCGACCCGGCTCCCGGTCAGACCTACCACTGGCGGGTCCGGGGCATCGACGACCCCTACCTGCCCGGCGGCATCCTCGGCCGCTGGTCGGCGACGTCCTCGTTCCTGTACCGCAAGCCGCTGCCGGTCGTGACCGGGCCCGCCGACGGGACGACGACCGGAGTGCCGGTGCTGTCCTGGAACCCCGTCGCGGACGCCGACAAGTACGTCGTCACGGTCCTGCGGGCGAACGGCACGGCCGTGCTCACGCACGAGACGTGGGCGACGTCCTACAGCCCGCTCGTCGACCTGCGTCCGGAGGACGGGCCGTTCTCGTGGTACGTCCGGAGCAAGGACGCCAACGGCCACCTCGGCATGACCCCCGCCCGTGAGCAGTGGCGCACCTTCAGCCTGGTGGAGCCGGCTCCGGGCAGCGGCAGCCTGCCGCACCCGGTGTCGGTGACACCCACGGCCGGTTCCTCGCGCATGCCGTCGCTGCGATGGACGCCGGTGACCGGAGCGGTCCGCTACACCGTGCACCACCTGCACAACGGCGTGTACACGCCGCTGCACGCCAACGTCCCCTACGCCGCGCTGAGCGATCCCGACAGGCCGCTGGCCGTCGGCACGTTCGAGTGGTTCGTCGAGGCGTTCGACAAGGACGGCGGCTACCTCGGACGCGGGAGCACCAGCACCTACCGGATCACCGAGAGCGCGCTGGCGACCTACACCGCTCCCTGTCGCGTCGGGGAGGTGTGCGCCACGCAGCGCGACACCCCGACGCTCAGCTGGCAGTCCGTCGACCGCGCCGGGTCCTATCTCGTCACGCTCGCCCTGGACCCCGCCTTCACCAACGTCCACCGCGAGTTCACGACCCAGTACACGTCCCTGACCCCGCGCGAGTCCCTCATGGACAACCAGGCCGGCCAGTCGTACTACTGGTTCGTGCGGGCCTGTGCCGGCGGCCTGTGCGGGCCGTTCGGCGCGGAGCAGCACGGCACAGCGGCGACCTTCCGCAAGGAGAGCGCTCGGGTCGAGGACCTGCGCGTCACCGGGAGCGACTCCCGGCTGCCGGTCCTGTCCTGGCGGCCCTACCTGACGGCGCGGCAGTACAAGGTCCAGGTGTCGGCGACCCAGGACTTCGCCGTCCTGCTGGACGAGGCCACGGTCGACCAGACGACGTACACCCCGTGGAACAAGACCTATCCCGTCGGGCCGCTGTTCGCCCGGGTGCAGGCGGTCGACGGCAGCGGCAACCTGCTGACCAGCAGCGCGCCGATCTCGCTCGTGCGCACGGGTCCGGCGCCCCTGCTCAGCCTGCCCGCCGACGGAGCCACCGTCGAAGGAGTGCCCTACCTGCAGTGGGAGCCGGAGCACTACGCAGCCCGCTACGACGTCGAGGTCTACAAGAACGGCGACACGGCCGGCTCGCTGGTCAACCGCGTCCTGTCTGCGCAGACCGCGCTGAGCGCGTGGTCGCCCACCACCGGACTCGCGCCGGGCTCCTACGCCTGGCGGGTGCGGCGGCTCGACGTCGACGGCAGGGTCGGCCCCTGGTCGGCCGGGCGGCTGTTCGCCCTGCGCCCGGCCGGGGTGCAGCTGACCGCGCCGTCGGACGCCGCGGTCGTCTCGGGCAGCCTGCTGTTCTCCTGGCTCGCCGTGCCCGGTGCTGCCCGCTACCGCTGGGAGGGCAGCACCAGCTCGTCCTTCACCGCGCCGACACGGGTGGACACCTCGGGCACATCGTACGCCCCGACCACCGTGCCGATCGGCACCCGGTGGTGGCGGGTGAGCACGCTGGACGCACGCGGGACCGTCCTGTCGACCTCGGCGGTGCGGTCCGTGACGACCGAGCTGCCGGGCAGCCGCTTCGTCGCGGTCCCGCCCGTGCGCCTGCTGGACACGCGGACCTCCCAGCCGGTCGGACCCGGGGGCACCCTGGACCTGCAGGTGACCGGTCGGGGGCAGGTCCCCGTCGGCGCCGAGGCCGTGGTGGTGAACCTGACGGCGGTGTCACCCACCGCGTCCAGCCACGTCACCGCGTACCCCACCGGTGAGCCGCGGCCGACCGCCTCGACGCTCAACAACCGTGCGGGCACCACTCGGCCGAACCTCGCCGTCGTCAAGCTGGGGGCCGGCGGGCGGATCTCGCTGTTCAACGCGGCCGGGAGCACCCACCTGCTCGCCGACGTCGCGGGCTACTACAGCTCCACGGCCGTGCAGGGGACCCGCTACACGGCCGTGGCGCCGGTGCGCACGTTGGACACCCGCACCGCAGGACGAGGACTCCCGCTCGGTCCAGGCGGCTCGGTGACCCTCGACATCACCGACGGCACGCTGGTCCCTTCGGACGCCACCGCGGTCACGGTCAACGTCACGGCCGTCGCGCCGTCGGCCGCGGGCTACGTCACGGTGCACCCGTCGGGCACCCCCCGGCCCACGGTGTCGAACCTCAACCTCGCCCGAGGGGTGACGGCGGGCAACCTGGTGACGGTCCAGACCGGCACGGCGACCGCCTCCCGCGCCATCACGCTGTACAACTCCAGCGGCTCCACGCACCTGCTGGTCGACCTGGCCGGCTACTACAGCGCCGCGAGCGCCAGCCCGTTCACGGCCAGCACACCCACCCGGATGCTCGACACCCGCCGGGCGGTCGGGGTGACCACCACCACTCCGGTGCGCTCGGGGGGGACGGTCAACGTGGACGTGCGGGCCGCGGGCGTGCCGGCTGGCGCCAAGGCGGTGGTGTTCAACCTGACCTCGACCGGGGCGCTGCGGGCCGGTTCGGTGACCGCCTACCCCGGAGGCACGGCCCGGCCCCCGACGGTGAGCCTCAGCGTCGTCGCCGGTGACACCCGACCCAACCTCGTCGTCGCGAAGGTGGGGCCGTTCGGGACCGTCGGCCTCTACAACGGCGCAGGCGACATGCACCTGGTCGCGGACGTCGCCGGGTGGTTCGAGTGACGGTCAGCGGCCGGTCTTGTCCTTGAGCTCCTCGATCTTCTGGGAGGCCTCGGCCTTGGTGAGCTCGGTCGTCTCGACCTGCTCACCGGCCTGCTGGGCGAGCGTCGACAGGTAGCTCTGCTGCGGTCCGGTGACGGGCTCGTCACCGGTGACCCAGTCGGCCGGGTCCTTGTCGGCGGGGCGGGTCACGGCGTCGTTGTCGACCACGATCTCTCCTCTGCGTCGAACGGGTGTTCGACACATCTACCCGCGCGGACGGAGGACCACACCCGGCCGGTCAGCCGGCGGCGCCGAACGCCGCGCCCAGACCGGTCAGGTCGACCGCCCTGCGCGGGGCGTCGGGGGTGCGGTCGACGACCTGCCGCAGCACCTCCAGCGCGGTGAGGATCTGGCGCCCCACCGCGTCGGCCGGGCGGTTGGCGTCCACCGACACCAGGATGCCGCGCTGGTCGTACCACTCGAGGATCGGGTGGGTGACCTCGTAGTAGAGGGCCAGCCGGTGCCGGATGACGTCCTCGGTGTCGTCGGAGCGCCCCGTCTGCGCCGCGCGGGCGAGCAGCCGGCGGACCAGCTCGGCGTCCTCCACCTGCAGGTGCAGCGCGACGTCCGCCGTCATCTCGAGCTCGCGCGCGATCTCGTACAGCGCCCGCGCCTGCTCCATGGTGCGCGGCACGCCGTCGAGCACCCAGCCGTCGCCCCCCTGCAGCGGCTCCAGCGCCTGGCGGACCATCTGCAGCACGACCTCGTCGGGGACGAGCTCCCCGCGGTCGAGGTAGGACTTGACCGCCTGGCCGACCTCGGTCGAGCGGGCCACGTGCTCGCGCAGCAGGTCGCCGGTGGCGATGTGCGGGATGGAGAAGTGGCTGGCGATGACGACGCCCTGCGTGCCCTTGCCGGCACCGGGCGGAGCGATCATGAGGACCTTCATGCCGTGCGCCTCCGCGGCTGCTCGGCGCGGTCGGCGACCGCGACGATGGCGTCCACGAAGGTGGGCCACAGCTCGCGCGGCAGGTTGTGCCCCATCCCCGGCAGCACCATCAGCTCGGCGCCGGGCACCGCGGCGGCGGTGGCCCGGCCCCCCTCGAGCTGCACGAGCGGGTCGTCCTCGCCGTGGATGACCAGCGTCGGAGCCGTGATCCCGGCCAGCGCGGCGGTCCGGTCGCCCGAGGCGGCGACGGCGAGCAGCTGGCGGGCGACACCGGGCGGGTCGTAGCCCCGGTCGTACGACTGGCCGGCGATGTCGGCCAGCCACGCCTCGTCCAGCGCGTAGCCGGGGGAGCCGATGACGCGGTAGGCCCCGAGCGTCCGCTGCACCGCCTGCTCGCGGTCGGTCGCCGGAGGAGCGAGGAGCACGGCCGTCGCCGCCTCGGTCGGTGCGCCGATGGTCGGGCTCGGCGTCGACATGATGGACGTGAGGCTGGCCACCCGGTCGGGGTGCCGGACGGCCAGCGTCTGGGCGATCATCCCGCCCATCGACGCCCCCACCACGTGCACCGGGTCGGCGACCCCCAGGCCGTCGAGCAGGCCGACGATGTCGTCGGCGAGGTCGTCCAGCGTGTACGACGCGGACGACGTGTCGCCGCCCAGCGCGGCCAGGACGTCGGCCGGGGGAGCGTCCGTCAGGTGCGTCGACAGGCCGATGTCGCGGTTGTCGAAGCGCACGACGTGGAAGCCCCGGTCGACCAGCAGCCGGCACAGGTCCTCGTGCCAGTGCAGCATCTGCGACGCCAGGCCCATGACCAGCAGCAGCGGACGACCGCTCGGGTCGCCGAACGTCTCGTACGCGATCTCGACGTCCCGGGTCTGCACCTTCCCTGTGCTGTGGCGCACGTCTCCTCCTCGGGTCATCCCGGCACCTTAGGTGGTGCCTGTCGGCGACGGCGACGGGCCTAGGCGAAGGCGTCCCGGACGTCCTCCGAGGCGGGAGCGCTCACCACGGGCTCGGGAGCTCCCGCGTCGGTCGCAGCCGCCGGAGCCGGCTGCTCCGACACGGCCACGATCGCGGGGTCGAGGCGCATCACGGCGTAGCCCGCGACGGCGCCCGCGCCGAAGCCCGGCGCGAAGATGCGCAGTGGCTCCGTGATGACGCCGTCGCGCACGGCGTCGTGGATGGCCAGCGGGATGCTGGCCGCCGAGGCGTTCCCGACCTGCTCGATGTTGAAGTACAGCTGGTCGGCGCGGAGCCCGGCCCGCTCGGCCAGCTGCACGACCATGGTCTTGTTGGCCTGGTGCGGGACGATCAGGTCGATCGTCTCGAGCAGCGACGGCGCGCCGCCGTCCGGGTCGGGCAGCTGCTCGAGCTCGCTGATCATCTGCGCGAGGTAGCGGCCGGCCAGCGCCTTGACGTGCGGGCCGAACACGGTGATGTTGTTGTCGAAGACCGGGTTGGGCCACAGGATCGAGTTCACCTCGCTGGCCGGGCCGCTCGCGTAGGTCTGCAGGTGGACGATGTCCGCCGCCTCCCCCTCGGGGGCGACGCCGACGACCATCGCGGCCGCGCCGTCGCCGAAGATCATGCGGGACGGCCGGACGTTGCCGATCTTGTCGGAGAACTTCTCGACGCAGATCACGAGCACCGGTCGCTGCACCTCCTGCAGCAGCCGCGTCGCCTCCGCCAGGCCGTACGACATGCCGGCGCACGCGGCGATGATGTCGTAGGCGGCGTGGGTCTGGCCGATCCCGAGCTGTCCGCAGACGTACGTCGCCACCGAGGGGATCAGCCGCTCGCTCGTGCAGGTGCAGACCAGGACGGCGCCGACCTCGTCGGGTTCGCGCCCGGCCTTGGCCAGCGCCGCTTCGCCGGCCTGCAGGGCGAGCTCCTCGAGCGGCAGGCTGCTGTAGCGGCGGGCCTCGATCCCGGTCTTGTCCCGGATCTCGTCCGCGCCCATGGGCGACCAGTTGTAGGCGCTGTTGCGGATGATGTCGTCGTTGGTGCAGACCTGGTCGCCGTGCACGGCGGCCAGCGACTCCAGCTTCGGCAGGGTGCGGAACGTCGTCGAGACGTCGATCGACGGGAACGGCCGCACCGGCGGGCGGGTCTCCCGCGCCGCGGTGGACGGCGGTGTCGTCTCGCCGCCGGCCAGGCGGCGCAGGAAGCCGCGCACGTGCTTGTCCCGCGGGTGGAAGACGACGACGTAGTCGTCGTCGGACAGGTCGCTGGCCTGCGCGAGCTCGACGTCGGCCCGGTTCCAGGGGTACTGGTTGTGCAGGACCATCGCCCAGCGGTGCAGCGCCTCGAGCTCCGGGACGTCCTCGGCGCAGTCCAGGATGTCCTCGTACTCGAACACCGGGAAGTCGGGGTCGTAGCGCGGCAGGCGGAACGTCAGCGCGCCGGGCTGCGCGAGGAACTCCGCGACGGTCGGCTTGACCGCGGGCAGCGTCGTCGCGTGGTGCTTGCGGTGCCCGAACACGTCGAACAGCACGTCGAAGATGCGGTCCTCGACGGACTCGTCCCACCGAGCCGGCAGCACGCCGTACGCGTTCTGCACGGCCGACACCTTGGCGTCGGCGTCCACCCACGGCTCGAGCACGGGCAGGTAGACGTCGCTGCGCTTGCGCGGGACGTCCCCCCACCGCGTCGGTCGCTTGTCGTACATCGTGATGGCGAAGCGGTTGGCCCAGAACAGGTTCAGCGCGAGGTCGCGCAGCAGCGCGTAGCGGCTGTCGTAGCGGCCCAGCTCGACCTTCTCCAGGATGTCGGTGCCGCTGGGCGCCTTGGTCTCGAAGTCGCGCCGGATCACCCGGTCGAGCTGGTCCAGCGTCGACAGGGTCGAGAAGTCCAGCTCGGGGATGATGTTCGAAGGGAAGACCATCCGGCCGTGCCGGTTGAGGACGAAGCTGTTCACGAGGGTTGCCTCTCCACGGTGCTCGTCGGGTAAGGGTCAGGTCCTGGCCATGCCGCGCTCCACGGCGGCGATCAGCTGGGAGCGCAGCTCGGCGGCGGGGACGATCGAGTGGACCGACCCGACCCGCTGCGCGCGCTCGATGTTGTGCACGCTCTCGAACTCGGCGGCCACCTCGCCGAGCTTCTCCGAGCGGACGGCGGTGCGCACCGTCGCCAGCTCGACCCGCAGGTGGGCCTGCTCCAGCTCGTCGGCGGCCTCCAGCCGGGCGTCGAGCTCGCGCACGCGCGGATCGGCGGCGGTGCGCTTGTTGACCTCGCCGGAGAAGACCACCGCAGCCGCCGGCGCACCGCCGATGACCGAGGCGAAGGAGCCCTCGACCGCGAGGACCTCCATGTTGTCGTTGAGCACTCCGGAGAACACGACGAAGGCGCCGCCGTGGTAGCGCGAGATGACGCAGAACACGATCGGGCCGTCGAAGTTGACGATGGCCCGGCCGATCTCCGCGCCGTACTCCAGCTGCATGTTGCGCAGCGACTCGGGCGAGCCGTCGAACCCGGACAGGTTGGCCAGCACGACCAGCGGGCGGTTGCCGCTGCAGGCGTTGATGGCGCGCGCGGTCTTCTTCGACGAGCGGGGGAACAGCGTGCCGGCGGTCCACTGGTCGGGCCCGTCGGCGGGGAAGCTGCCGCGCCGCGGCATCGGCCGCGACTCGACCCCGATCACGGTGACGGGGTGCCCGGCCAGGTGCGCGTCGAAGACCACCGTCGTGTCGGCGTCGGCCATCGCCGCCCACCGCTCGAGCACCGGGTGGTCCTGGTCGGTGACCGCCCGCATGACGGTGCGGATGTCGAAGGGCTTCTTGCGCTCGGGGTTGGCCGTGGCCGAGAAGATGTCCCCGACGGTGGTGAAGTCGCTGGACGGGTGGTCGTGCGGGAAGTCCCGCACGTCCCGGTCCGACGGGTCCTCGGTCGTGACCGGACGGGCCCACCGCTCACCCGGCGCGACGTAGCTGTGCTCGTAGTGCGAGAACAGCAGGTCGACCGCCGCCGTGAGGTTGGGTGCCCAGTACTGCGCCTGACCGTTCGGGCCCATGACGCGGTCGTAGCCGCCGATGCCGAAGTTGTCCTCCGCGGACACGCCGCCGGAGTAGTCGAGCGAGTGCTTGCCGGTGAGCACCATGGCGCTGTCCGGTGTCATGACGAGGATGCCCTTGGTGTGCAGGAGCATGGTCGCTTCGGCGTTCCAGTACGGCTGGGCGCCGACGTTGATGCCGGCCACCACGACGTTGACCTCGCCGCCGGCCTGCGTGAAGGTGATCAGCCGGCGCAGGGCGCGCGCCACCCAGTCCATGTTCTCGGTGCCGCTGTCCATGGAGATGCGCGCGCCGGACGACAGGGCGAACCACTCGACGGGGATGCCGCGCTCCTCCGCCAGGTCCAGAGCCGCGATGACCCGCGCGCACTCGGGCTCGGAGACGGTGCCGAGCGCCTTGGTCGGGTCACCGAACAGCACGACGCGCTGCATGCCCTCGGGGTAGCGGGCCGTGGGGGTGCTCACGAGCCCCGCGACGATGCCCGCGTGGTTGCGACCGGGCTCGCGCTCGACGGGCACCAGCCGGCCGGTGTCGTCGAGGTCGTGCTCCACGAAGGACCCGCCGGGGCCGGCGAGCGCGGGGGTCAGCTCGTACGGGTAGACGGCTCCCCGCGCACGGGAGCGCAGCACCTTCTGCGTGTAGTCGTCGAGCGGGCGCATCGGCTCGGTCGGCCGGTCGGTCACGGTCATCCTGACGCCGGCCCCGGGGGAGTAGGAGAAGCGCAGCGCGACCTCCCGCGGCTCGCCGCCCTCCTCCTGCAGCCGCGCCAGCAGCACGATCTCGTCCAGCCCGGCGCCGACCGTCAGCGGGGCGGAGGTGCGGGCGAAGCTCGCCAGCTCGGTGACCGGCAGCTCGATCGACGGCCAGGCGTAGAGGAAGATCCGGTTGTGGTCGAGCCGCCGGCTCGCCCCGCGCTGGGACTGTGCGCGCCGCAGCCCGTCCAGGCACGACGCCAGCAGCCGCTCGACGGTCGGGAAGCCCACGACCTCACCGGACGCGTCGCGCAGCGGCGTGAGGTCGCGCACCTCGGCCATGGCGATGAAGCGCTCGTCGTTCGGGTTGTCCTTGGCGACGATGTGGAGCAGGTAGGTGTCCTCGGCCGACGGCAGGCGCACACCGTTGAAGTTCTTGAGCCGCCACAGGTTCAGCCGCTGGGCGGTGAGCGGGTGCAGCCCGCGGATCAGCCGCTCCTCCTGCAGCCCCTCGGGGGAGGGGCGGAAGGTGATCGGCTCCACCTCGCCGTCGGGGCTGCAGACGGTGGCCGTGACCCGCCGGCCGCGCTGCAGGGGCGGCGCGGACGACAGCAGGTCGCGCAGCTGCGCCACCATCGCGTCGGTGTCGGCCGGCCGGTCCGGCCAGGACAGGTACAGGTCCACGACGAGGTTGGCCGGGTCGAGCACGTCGGCGACCTGACGGCTGAGGGACTCCAGCGCCGTCGGCAGGTCGTCGACGGTCGTCATCAGCGAGACGAGGTGCAGCCGCGCGCCGTTGAGCTCGTAGTCGGCGGTGACGCAGGGCCGGCCGTCGAGCCGGAACGAGCGCAGGTCCTCCAGACTGCGGCGGCGGTAGTAGCGGCGGGTCAGCACCTCGAGGATCGGCTCCGGACCGGTGCTGTCCGAGCCGAAGCGCTGGGCCAGCAGCCGGATCAGCGGCTCGGGGCTGGCGACCAGCGCTTCGATCCGCTCGGCCTGCGAGTCGGACCCGTCGGCGCCGGGGTGCTCGGTGAGCCCGGCGAGCAGGCGCTCGGCCTCGTCGAAGACCCGCTGGCGGGCCTGCAGCACCACCGGCTGCTCGAAGTAGCGGAAGCGGACGGCGCGGGCCAGGTCACCGACCGACGGGTAGCGCAGCTGGGTCGCGATGATCAGCCGGTCGAGCACCTCGGCCACCTCGCGACGGGAGGGGCCGGTGGGCAGCTGGCCCTCCGTGAGCCACCGGTCGAGCAGCGCCAGCACCGCCGGCAGCTGGTTCGTGGTGCGCTGCTGCGCCAGGAAGATGCGGTGCACCGCGTCCTCGAGCTCCGGTCCGGGCTCCAGGCTGCGGACGCCGTAGTGCAGCAGGGCGCGGCCCAGCCGGGCACGGAAGCCCTCGGGCAGGGCCTCGCGCTCGATGTCCAGCGAGTGCAGGTAGGCGTGGAAGTACTCGCGCGGGCTGTGGACCTGCGCGTCGCCGGCCTCCTCGTCCGTGGTCGGCCGGTTCCGGGACAGCTCGGCCAGATCGGCGAAGGTGGTCAGGACGGCCAGCTCGGCGTGCAGCAGGTCCGGGTCGTCGACGGGCAGCGAGGCCCGGGCGGTGCCGTAGCCGGCGACCAGCTGGTGGACGCGCTGCCCGCTGACGTCGTAGCCGGTGAGCAGGGCCTGCAGCGCGCCGAGCAGAGACAGGGCGGTGCCCCGGGGCGTGGTGTCCTCGGCGGAGGCGAGCTCCGGCAGGGCGACCCGCTCCCCGGTGGCCGCGGCCGCCTCGTCGCCCGCCCGGTCCAGCCGCATCAGCGGCCCGCCTGCGTCGACCTGCGCGTTGACGGCGACGAGGAGCTCGCGGACCCGGCCCGCGTACGGGGCGCGGACCGGCGTCTCCATCTTCATGCTCTCCAGCACGGCGATGGTCTGACCGGCCTCGACCTCCTCCCCCGGCTCGACGCGGACCGCGACGACGACCGCCGGTGCGGGCGCGCGGACCACCCCGGCCTCGTCCTGCACGACGCGGTGGGAGACCCCGTCGACCTCGACGAGGTGGGACGTCGCTGCCTGCACAGCCACGACCGAGAAGCGCTGGCCGGCCAGCGTCAGCCGCGCCTCGAGGGTGCTCAGCCGGTCGACGTCCACGTCGAGCGCGCGCCCGTCGAGGGCGACCCGGTAGCGGTCCGGTCCGAGCTTGGCCACCGCCAGGCGGTAGACCTGCCCGCGGTAGCCCAGCTCGAGCTCGCGGCCGACGTCGTGGCTGGCCCGCGGCCGGCCACCGCGCGCCGAGGCCAGGAACGCCTCGCGCTCGCGGGCCTCCTCGGCGTCGTAGACGTCGACCGCGACCTGGACCAGCGCGACGAAGGCGTGTGGCGCCGGCTCGCCCGCGCCGCCCGTGCCGGTGCGGTCGAGCCAGCCGGTGTCGGCCGTGCCCGCGACCACCTCCGGGCGGTCGAGCAGGTCGAGCAGGAAGGTCTTGGTCGTGGTGCCGCCGCGCAGCACGACGGTGGTGTCCCGCAGCGCGCACCGCAGCCGGGACAGCGCCTCGGGCCGGTCGTGTCCCCAGGCGATGATCTTCGCGACCATGGAGTCGTAGTCCGAGGGGATGACGTCGCCCACGGACATGCCGGTGTCCACGCGCACACCCGGCCCGGTCGGCAGGCGGAGCAGCTCCACCGTCCCGGGGGACGGCGCGAAGTCCTGCTCGGCGTCCTCGGCGTTGAGCCGGGCCTCGACGGCGTGCCCGTGCTCGGCCGGCGGCTCGCCGACGAGCTGTCCGCCGTCGGCCACGTGCAGCTGCAGCTTGACCAGGTCGAGACCGGTGGTCGCCTCGGTCACCGGGTGCTCGACCTGCAGGCGGGTGTTGACCTCGAGGAAGGTGAACAGCTCCTCGGTGGGCTGGTAGAGGAACTCGACGGTGCCTGCGCCGACGTAGCCGGCCGCCTTGACCAGCGCGCGTGCGGAGGTCCGCAGGTGCTCGGCCTGCTCGGGACGCAGGACCGGCGAGCTCGACTCCTCGATCAGCTTCTGGTTGCGCCGCTGCACCGAGCAGTCCCGGACACCGGGGGCCCAGACGTTGCCGTGGGCGTCGGCGATCACCTGCACCTCGATGTGGCGACCGCCCTCGACCAGTCGCTCCATGAACACGACCGGGTCGGCGAAGGCGCGCAGCGCCTCGGACTGCGTGCGCTCGAGGGCCTCGTCGAGCTCGCCCTCCTCCCGGACGATGCGGATGCCCCGGCCGCCACCGCCGCTGCGTGCCTTGACGATCAGCGGGTAGCCGATGGTGGCCGCGTGCTTGCGCCCGTCCTCCAGCCCCTCGACCGGTCCGCCGCTCCACGGAGCGACCGGCACGCCGGTCGCCTCCGCCAGCTGCTTGGCCTCGACCTTGTCGCCGAGCCGCCGCATGGCCTCCGGGGGAGGACCGACGAAGACGACGCCCAGCGAGGCGCAGAGCTCGGCGAAGGCGGGGTCCTCCGCGACGAAGCCCCAGCCGACCCAGGCGGCGTCGGCCCGGCACTCGCCCAGCGCCCGGCCCAGCTCGGCGTGGTCGAGGTAGGGGTTGACGTCGCCGCTGCGGCGCAGCACGACGGCCTCGTCGGCGGCGCGCACGAACGTCGCGCGGCGCTCGGCCTCGGTGTGCATCGCGATGACCCGGATGCCATGACCGTGCTCGTCGTTCAGCTCACGGACGGCGCGGATGAGCCGCAGCGCGGGCTCTCCTCTGTTGACCACGGCCAGTCGGCGGAACACGTCGTACCCCTTGTTGTGGAGGTGAGCTGTCGAGCGGACCTGTCAGCGGCCGGAGCTACATGTCCAGACCGCCGTTGACGCCCCAGACCTGACCGGTGATGTACGAGGACGCGTCCGCGGCGAGGAAGTGCACGACGCGCGCGATCTCCTCCGGCTCGCCCAGCCGGCCGAGCGGGATCTTGGACCGGATGCCGTCGAGCACCTTCTCCGGCACGGTGCTCAGCATCTCCGTGGCGATGAAGCCAGGGGTGACGGTGTTGACGGTGACGTCGACGCCACCGGACCTGCCGGAGCGCTGCTGCTGCATGGCCGCCTCGCGGGCGAGCGTCTTGGTGAGTCCGAACAGGCCGGACTTGGCCGCGGCGTAGTTGCTCTGGCCGACGTTGCCCATCTCGCCGATCACGGACGAGATCATGATGATGCGGCCGCTGCCGCGCTCGAGCATGTGCTTGAGAGCGGCCTGCGACAGGTAGAAGGCGCCGGACAGGTTGACGTCGATCACCTTGCGCCAGTCGTCGTCGACCATCTTCAGCACCGACCGGTCGGCGGTGATGCCGGCGTTGTTGACCAGGATGTCGAGTCCGCCGTGCTGATCGATGACCTCGGCGACGGTGCGCCGGCAGTCGTCGGCCGAGGCGATGTCGCCCTTGTGCACCGTGAGCTTGTTGCCGGGGAACTCCTCCCCGAACTCCTTGGCGAAGCGCTCGGCCGCCTCCGTGTTGCCGCTGTAGCCCGCGGCGACGCTCGCTCCCTGCTTGGCCAGGCTGCGGCCGATCGCCGCGCCGATGCCCCGCGTGCCCCCCGTCACGAAGGCCACGCGTCCCAGCAGCTTGTCGCCGCTGCCGGTCGCCTGTGCCGCCGTCGCTGTCATGGCGTTCTCCTCGTCGTCGTGAGCTGCGGGTACGGGTGCGGGCAGCCTCGTGCGTGCCGGTGTGCGGCGTCAACGCCGGCGGCTGCCCGGGCGGGCGTCGCCGTCGCGCCGGTCACGTGAAGGCGCTCTGGCCGGTGATCTTGCGTCCGACGATGAGCTCCTGGATGTCGGCGGTCCCCTCGTAGGTGTAGATCGCCTCGATGTCGGCCATGTGCCGCACCACGTGGTAGTCGAGCAGGATCCCGTTGCCGCCGAGCAGCTCGCGTGCCTCCAGGATCACCTCGCGGGCCTTGCGCGTGTTGTTGAACTTGGCGAGCGCGGCGATGGTGTCGGTGAGCTTGCCGGACTCCGACAGCCGGGCCAGGCGCATGCAGTACAGCTGCATCGCCGTCACCTCCGCCAGCATGCGCACGAGCTTGTCCTGCACGAGCTGGAAGCTGCTGAGGGGCTTGCCGAACTGCTCGCGCTGGCTGCAGTAGGCGAGGGCCACCTCGTACGCCGCTGTCGCGTGGCCGAGCGCGCCCCACGCCACGCTGTTGCGCGTCGTGGCGAGCACCCGCCCGGTGTCCTTGAAGCTCGTGCCGCCCGGCAGCAGGTGGTCGGCCGGCACCCGGACGCCGGTGAGCGTGATGTCGGCCTGCCACACCGCCCGCACCGACACCTTCCCCTCCATCCGCCGGGCGTCGAAACCGGGTGTGCCGCCCTCCACGAGGAAGCCCTTGACCTGGCCGTCGGACTCCTCCCGAGCCCAGACCACGACGACGTCGGCGATGGACGCGTTGCCGATCCAGCGCTTCTCGCCGTCCAGGACGTACGCGTCGCCGTCGCGGCGCGCCGTCGTCTCGAGCGCCACCGAGTCCGAGCCGTGCGTCGGCTCGGTGAGCGCGAACGCCCCGAACAGCTCGCACGCGGCCAGGCCGGGCAGCCAGCGCGACTTCTGCTCCTCGGAGCCGAGCATCGCGATGGACTTCATGGCCAGCCCGGACTGCACCCCCAGGAACGTCCCGAGACTGCCGTCACCACGGTTGATCTCCATGTTGATCAGCCCCGACGCGGTCGGGCTCATCGGCGGGCAGCCGTAGCCCTCGATGCCGTCGCCGACGAGCCCGAGCTGGCCCATCCGCTGCGCCAGCTCGCGAGGGAACTCCGCGCGCTCCCAGAAGTCGCCGATGACCGGCAGCACCTCGTCGTCGACGAAGTCGCGCGCCGTCTGCAGCAGCGCGATCTCCTCCGGAGCGAGCTGGTCCTTGAGGCCGAAGTAGTCGGTGGACAGCGATCGGCCCACGTCGTACTGGCGCTCCGAGGAGCGCGTCAGGCCGGGGGAGCCGGTCCCCGTGGTGGTCGGAGCGGTCGTGCGGTCGGTGGTCGTCACCGGGCCACCTCCGGGACCGTGATCTCCCGCTCGAGGATCTTGCCGGTGGGGTCCTTGGGCAGCTCGTCGATCGACTGGCCCTCCTTGGCCACGACCGCCGCGGCGACCTCCTCGCCGAGCGCCTCGTCGGCGACACCGATGACCGCGGCCTCGCGCACGGCGGGGTGCTCGTACAGGCGCTGCCAGCAGCTCTTCATGACGTTCGACGCTCGGCGTGCGCCGCTGCGGCGTCGGTGAGCAAGCGGGGCCAGGTCGGCCATGGCGGTCCTCCCGGTGGGCGGTGGCAGACAGCCCCCTTCCCCCGCTGTGACGCAAGGCACTCCCCGCAGGGCAGCAGTCCCCATGTCGGGCGCGCGCGGGCTCGGCCTGGCACGCTGCGGGTCGTGCCGGCGGCGCCGCGCCGCGGGCGGACAAGGAGTCTCGGGTGAACCGGAACCAGCTGGTGGAAGCGGTGGCCGATCGTGTCGGCGACCGACGGACCGCAGTCGCGGCGGTGGAGGCCGTCCTCGAGACCGTGACCCGGACCGTGTCGGCCGGGGAGAAGGTCTCGCTGTTCGGCTTCGGCGTCTTCGAGAAGGTGGAGCGGGCCGCGCGCACCGCGCGCAACCCGTCCACCGGGGCGTCGATCAGCCTGCCGGCCCGCGCCGTCCCGCGCTTCCGGCCGGGCCAGGCGCTCAAGGACGCGGTGAACGGCGGGCGGACGTCCGCCACGGCCGTCGCCCGGGCCGAGCCTGCGCCGGAGCCGACCGCCGACGCTGCAGCAGAGGACACGGGCGACAGGCCCAAGGCCGGCAAGAGCAAGACCAAGGGCAAGGACGCCAAGAGCAAGACCCCCAAGGGCAAGACCGCCAAGAGCAAGGACGCCAAGGGCAAGGACGCCAAGGGCAAGGACGCCAAGGGCAAGAGCAAGAGCGCGAAGAGCGGATAGGCGGGAGGGGACCGGTGGACGGCTTCAGGAAGTTCCTGCTGCGGGGCAACGTCGTCGACCTGGCGGTCGCCGTCGTCGTCGGAGCTGCCTTCGGGGCGCTCGTCACGGCCTTCGTCGCGGCCTTCATCACGCCGCTCGTCGGCGTGTTCACCGGCGCAGCCGGTGATGTCAGGGACCGGTCGTTCGAGATCGCCGGGGTGCAGTTCCCGTACGGGGTGTTCGTGCAGGCGCTGCTGAGCTTCCTCATCGTCTCGGCGGTCGTGTACGTCTTCGTGGTCCGACCGGTGCAGCGGCTGATGGACCGCTTCCTCACCGAGCCGGAGCCGGAGACGCCCACCACGTCGTGCCCGGAGTGCCTCAGCTCGATCCCCGAGGCGGCCCGGCGCTGCGCGTTCTGCACGGCCGAGCAGCCCGCTGCCCGGTCCGGCGAGCGGGCCTGAGGGCCCCCGGCGTTCCCTGCACGGGGGCCCCCGCGCAGCGACGCCGGCCAGTGCCAGGATGTCGCGTGTCCGAGACCCACGCTCTGCTGTTCGACGTCTTCGGGACCCTCGTCGACTGGCGGGCCAGCATGCTGGAGGAGGCCGAGCGAGCCGGCGCACGCGCCGGGTCCGCGGCCGACTGGGCCGCGGTCGTCGACGACTGGCGACGGGAGTACCGCCCGGCGCTCGACCGCGCACGGGCGGTCAGCGGCTGGCGGAACCTCGACACGCTGCAGCGCGAGACGCTGGCGGACGTGCTCGACCGGCACGGCGCGACGCTCCCGCCGCAGGACCGCGAGGCCCTGGTGCAGGCGTGGCGCCGCCTGCGTCCGTGGCCGGACACCCGCTCGGGCCTGGAGCGCCTGCGCACCCGGTTCGTCACGGCGACGCTGTCGAACGGGCACGTCGCCCTGCTGGTGGACCTGCTCCGCTTCGGCGACCTGCGGGTCGACGCGGTGCTGTCGGCGGAGCTGGCCGGCAGCTACAAGCCCGACCCGGTCGTCTACGCACGCGGCGCGCAGCTGCTCGGGCTGGAGCCGGCGCAGGTCGCCATGGTCGCGGCGCACGGCGACGACCTCGTCGCGGCGGCCGAGGTCGGGCTGCGTCCGGTGTTCGTGCACCGGCCGCAGGAGTGGGGTCCGGCCGGCGGTGACGCGCCGCCCACCGGCCTGCCCGGACTGGTGGTCGGCACGTCCCTCGTCCACGTCGCCGAGCTGCTGGGCTGCGGACCGGCGTGACGGGCGATCTGTGCCTGCTCCCGGCGACGGAGCTGGCCCGGCTGCTGCGGACCCGTGCGCTGTCGGCCCGGGAGCTCCTCGAGGCCTCGATCACCCGCATGGACGACGTCGATCCCGTCGTGAACGCCGTCGTGAGCCGCGACGACGAGCGGGCCCGGCAGCGCGCCGCGGAGCTCGACGCGCAGATCGTCCGCACCGGACCGGTCGGGCTGCTGCACGGGCTGCCCACGGCGCACAAGGACCTGCTGGACGCCGCCGGGCTCCCCACGACCTTCGGCGCGCGGATGTTCGCTGCCAACGTGCCGGCGCAGGACTCGGTGCTGGCCGCTCGGGTCCGCGCCGCGGGGGCCGTGCGGGTCGGCAAGACCAACGTGCCGGAGTTCGGTGCCGGCTCGCAGACGCACAACGCGCTGTTCGGGACGACGCGCAACCCGTACGACCCCCGCCGCACGCCGGGTGGCAGCAGCGGCGGCGCGGCCGCTGCCCTCGCGACGGGCATGGTCGCCGTCGCGGACGGCAGCGACGTCGGCGGCTCCCTGCGCAATCCCGCCAGCTTCTGCAACGTCGTCGGTCTGCGCCCCACCCCGGGGCGCATCCCCCAGGTGCCGGCGCGCGATCCGTGGTTCGACCTGGCGGTGCTGGGCCCGATGGGACGTCGCGCCGCGGACGTGGCCCTGCTGCTGGCGGCGACGACCGGGCCGGACGCCCGCGACCCGTACGCCACCTGGGTGCAGGACCCGCGGCTGCTGCAGCCGCTGGACCGGGACCTGCGCGGTGTGCGCGCCGCCTGGGGCGGCGCTCTCGGCCTGCCCTACGAGCCCGCGGTGCTCGCGGCGCACGCCGCAGCCCGCACCGGTGTGGCGTCGCTCGGGCTGGAGCTCACCGAGGCCGAGCCGTCGCTGCGCGGCGCGGAGGAGGTGTTCCGGACCCTGCGGGGCTGGCACATGGCCACCACGATCGGCGGGCCGGTCGAGCAGGCGGGCGAGGCGGCCGGGCCGATGGTGCGGGAGAACGTCGCCTACGGCCGCACCGTGACGGCCGAGCAGGTCGCGACGGCGCACCACCGCCGAGCGGCGCTGCTCCGGGCGGTGGCGGAGTTCTTCACCGCGCACGAGTTCCTGTTCCTGCCGGTGAGCCAGGTGCTGCCCTTCGACGCGGACGAGCCGTGGGTGCGCGCGATCGACGGCGAGCCGATGCCCGACTACCTGGGCTGGATGCGTTCGTCGTACCTGATCAGCGTGCTGCGCGTGCCCGCGGCCTCCGTCCCGGTCGGCTTCAGCCGCGAGGGGCTCCCGGTGGGACTGCAGGTGGTGGGTCGGCCGGGCGACGACGTGGGGGTCCTGCAGGTCGCGCACGCGCTCGAGCAGGTCTTCCGCGCGGGGGAGCGGCCGCCGGACCTGTCCGCCCTGCGCGAGGGCGGGCCGGCGGCGTCGTAGCCGCGCCCCGGTGATCCTGCTGCGCTCAGCCGCCGCCGCGGCCGTTCCCGTTGTTGCCGTTGCCGTGGTTGCCGTTCCCGCCGTTGTTGCCGTTGCCGTGGTTGCCGTTCCCGCCGTTGTTGCCGTTGCCGTTGCCGTTGCCGTTGCCGTTGCCGTTGCCGTTGCCCGGTCCGGGTCCGCTCGAGCAGGCTCCGGCGGACAGCGCGTCGCAGGCCCGCGCGAAGGACGTCGCCACACCGCCGCCCAGCGTGGCGACCCCGCCGGAGACGACCGCGGCGACCAGCGACACGAGCAGGGCGTACTCGACGGCGGTGGCTCCGCGGTCGTCTGCGGGGTCTCGGGAGCGCATGGCGGTCATGGTCCGGCACCTGCTGTCACTCGGCCGTCGGCCGACCGGTCGGCCGGCACGCCGATCGGTCCGTCCACGGTTGCGCCGAACGGCCGCAGGCCGAGGCGCACACGGGTCAAGGAGCGGGCGGGAGGAACAGCGGGTCGGCGGCGAGCAGCACGCGACCCGGGTCGCGGGTCAGGACGACCGACCGCAGGCGGTCGAGCGTGTCCGCGTCGTAGGCCGCGGGGCCGCTCCCGAAGGCCGGCAGCACCGCGCCGGTCGACCACGGCGACAGCGCCGAGCGCAGGGCCTCGCACCGCGCGGCGACGTGATCGCCGACCGGCGGGACGTCCAGCCCCAGCGCGAGCAGGGAGAAGGCGGCGTCCCGGCCGCACACGGCGCTCGGGTGCGGGCCCGGCCGGCCCACCGCCCCCCCGAGCTGACGCAGCTCCACGACGGCGAGCGGCGAGCCGGCGTCCGGTCCGGCGACGCGCAGCAGCTCGTCGGCTGCGTCGGCCGTGAGGTCGGCGAGCAGCATCGACGCGGAGCGCACCGGCTTCGGCTCGGTCGGATCGGCATGGACGGCGTCGAGGGAGGTCACGGGCAGCACGCCCGTCCGGTCGAGCACAGGAGCGGCGACCGCGCGCAGCCGAGCCAGCAGGGCAGCGCCCTGCTGAGCCGTCCCGGTGGAGGCGAGGCGGACCGCGACGGTCGTCCGTCCGGCGAGCGGCGGGGGGACGTGCGGGAGGGGCGGGAGCGACTGCAGGGCGAGCGAGGTGGTCGCCGTCTCCGGCAGCGTCCGCACCCAGGTGCGCCACGCGTGCAGCACGGCCGGAGCGTCCGCGCCGGCGAAGTGCAGGGCACCGCCGTACACCCGCTCCAGCGGCACGAGGTCGAGCTCGACGGCGGTGACGATCCCGGCGCTGCCCTTGCCGCCGCGCAGCGCCCAGAACAGGTCGACGTGCTCCTCGGGCGTGGCGCGCACGAGCCGGCCGCCGCCGGTGACGACGTCGAACGAGCGCACGCGGTCGCTGGCCAGGCCGAAGGTCCGCGCCAGCGGTCCGAGGCCTCCTGCGGTCGTGTACCCGACGACGCCCACGCCCGAGGAGGAGCCGGCCAGCGGTGTGAGCCCGAGCGGTGCGGCCGCGTCGACGACGGCGCGCCACCGCACGCCGGCGCCCACACGGGCCCAGCCCTCGCGGTGCACGACGCACTCGTCGAGCCCGGCGGTGTGCACGAGGACGGTCCCGTCCAGACAGGCGTCCGCGCCGTGGCCGGTGCACTGCACAGCGACCCGCAGACCGCGCCGGCCCGCGAAGCGGACGGTGCGCACGACGTCGTACGCGTCGCTGACCGCGGCGACGGCGACCGGGCGCTGCTCGACGGCGGCGTTGAAGGGGGTGGTCAGCCGGGTGTACGTCGGCGTCCCGGGCAAAACCAGCTCACCGCGCAGCAGAGGTGCGAGCTCGTGCAACGGCGGGCGGCGCTGAGCCGGTACGAAGCGGTCCGGCGTGCCGGTCGGGCGGGCGGTGGTCATCGGCGGTCCTCCGGGACGGCTCCGGTGCGCGTGACAGCACACGCGGCGGGGCGCAGGTCGGCCGCGCACGGTCGTCGCTGCGGCAGGACCCAGCCTGCTGGCGACCGACGACCGGTGCCACGGTCAGGACCCGGACACTGCCCGGACGCTCGGCGTCCGCCTGGGTGCTACGGGCGCGGAGCGGGGGCGCCCGTCCCGGTGAGGGCGTAGGTGATCGCCTCCTGCGGGCTGAGCGTGCGACCGGCGTCGACCACGTCGCCGTAGACGTCCTCGCCCAGCAGCGCCTGGGCGTCCGCGGCCGCCTGCTGACGGAGGGCCTCGTCGGGCTTGTAGTAGCCGTACGTCTGCGAGCCGGCGACGTCCCGGACCGCGTCGGCCGCCCCGAGCAGGACAGCCACCCGGTGCGTCTCACCGGTGGCGCCGTCGACGACCGCCAGCTGCTCGAGGAAGTAGACGAGGTTGGCGAGGTCGCCGGTCTCCTCGGTCAGCCGGATCCCCTCGTGGAGGTGGTCGCGCGCCACCGAGTGCTGGCTGCGCGCGAGGGCCAGCTGGGACAGGTTGTAGAGGGCGACGTAGGCGGTCAGCCGGTCCCCGCGGCGGCGAGCGGAGCGCAGGCCTCGACGCATCGACTCGTCGGCCCGGTCCAGGTCGCCGCGCAGCAGGTGCACCGTGCCGAGCCAGACGTGGACGAGCGAGCAGAGCCAGTCGCCGTAGATGCCGGTGTCCTCGGCGTACGGCAGCGACCGGAGGAACTGCTCCTCGGCGAGGTCGAGGTCACCCTCGGCCAGCGCCACGAGGCCGACCCCGGCCGTGGCCCCTGCTCGGGTGTAGCGGTCCTCGCCGTCCTGGGCCAGTGCCTCCGCCTCCCGCCAGCGCTGACCGGCGGCCTGCAGGTCGCCGAGGGCGAAGGCCGTGCAGCCCGCGGTGTTGGTGGTCCGGACCCGCACGTCGGGCGACATCTCGAGCGGCAGGGCTCCTTCGGTCAGCCGTCGCCCGACGACCAGGCGACCGCGCAGCCACCAGTACAGCCACAGCGCCCACGACATGCGCCCAGCGGTCTGCCCGTCCCGCGACTGCAGGGACCAGTGCAGCGCGGCGCCGTAGTTGGCGTCCTCCCGCTCGGAGCGGTCGAGCCAGACGACCTGGTCGCCCCGCTGGTACTCCGGCGCGGCGAGCTCGGCGAAGGCGAGGTAGCAGGCGGCGTGCGCGGTCCGCACCCGCTCCTGCTCGGCGTCGCTCTGCAGGCTGCGGGCGTACTGCGCCACCGGCTCGAGCAGTCGGAAGCGCGGCTGTCCCTCCGGATCGGTGCTGACGACGACCAGGGAGTGCTCGACGAGGACCTCGAGCACCGACAGCACCGACTCCTCGTCGCCGAGCCGTGCGCTGACGTCCTCCACCGCCTCGAGGGTGCAGCCGCCGGCGAACACCGACAGCACGCGCAGCAGGCGCTGCTCCTGCGGTGCCAGCAGGTCGTAGCTCCAGTCGAAGGTCGCTCTCAGCGTGCGCTGGCGGGCCGGGAGGTCCGGTCCCCCCGCACGGGCCATGGCGTCGTCCAGCCGGGACAGCAGCGCCTGCGGGCTGAGGAAGCGGATCCGCGCCGCGGCGAGCTCGAGCGCGAGCGGGATGCCGGCCAGCCGCCGGCACAGCGCCGCGACGGCGGGGGCGTTGTCGTCCGTCACCTCGAAGCCCGGCGCCACCGAGCGCGCTCGCTCGACGAAGACCTCGACGGCGGCGCAGGCCGACAGCTCGGCCGGGTCGGTGTCCGACTCCCTCGGGACGGCCAGCGGTGCGACCGGGTACTCCGTCTCACCCCGCACGCGCAGCGGGGCGCGGCTGGTGACCAGGACGACCAGTCGGGGGCACTGCGCCACCAGGTCGGCGATCTGCTGAGCCGCCTCGAGCAGGTGCTCGAGGTTGTCGAGCACCAGCAGCAGGCGGAGGGAGCACAGGTGCTCCGCCAGCGGCCCCTCTGTCTGCGGTCCCTCGGCTGCGGCGCTCCCCACGGCCCGGGCGATCTCGGGCAGCACGTCCGACGGGTCGGACAGCGGTGCGAGGGACACCATCGCGGCGCCGTCCGGGAAGTGGCCCGCCACCTGCTCCACGACGGTCGCCGCCAGCCGCGTCTTGCCGACGCCTCCGGTGCCGGTCAGCGTCACGAGCCGGCGCTCCTGCTGGACGAGGAGCTCGGCGAGCGCAGCGACGTCCTCGTCGCGTCCCAGCAGCCGGGTGGCCGCCGCGGGCACACGCGGGGACGGCACGACGACGGGGACCGCGGCCGGGGCCGGGTCCGCCGGAGGCGCCGGCGGTGGGGGCACCGTGCGGCGGGGGACCGCCGACAGCAGCAGGGCGCGGTCCTCCGGCGAGGAGCCGAGGGCGTCGCAGAGGCTGCGGACGGTGTGGGGGTACGGCCGCTGGCGACGGCCGCGCTCGAGGGCGCTCACCGCGTACGACGTCAAACCGGCCCGCTCCGCCAGCTCCTCCTGGGTGAGACCGGCCGCCTCGCGCAGGCTCCGCAGCCGCGCCCCGAACTCGCTGGTCTGCGGGGACGCGGCCGCGTGCGGGGTCGTCACGCGCCGGACTCTAGGCAACGGCCGTGCCGTCTGCGGCGACTTCTCGCGGATGTCACCTCGTCGAGACACGGTCGTCCCCTGAGCCCGGCGGAGGTCGACACGGCCGTGGTCCGGGCGGCCGCTGCGGGCATCCCGACCGGGGCGACCCGAGGCCCGGACTGCGGGCCGGCGCTCGCTACTGTCCGAGGATGAGCGCTCCGGACAGGCCCCGCCCGTGACGGCCGAGTGGCTCGTCGCGCCGACCGACGACGGTCGTGAGCTCGAGGTGGTGGTCGCCGGTGCCGGGGACGGTCTGCTGCTGTTCCACCTGGGGACACCGACGGCGGCGTCGGCGCTCGCCCAGGTCGTCGAGCC
>CADCUE010000135.1 GCA_902805805.1 uncultured Frankineae bacterium
GCGGGCCGCGATCTTCGCGATCGGGAAGCCGGTCGCCTTGGAGGCCAGCGCCGAGCTGCGCGACACGCGCGGGTTCATCTCGATGACGACGATGCGGCCGGTCTGCGGGTGGACGGCGAACTGGATGTTGCAGCCGCCGGTGTCGACGCCGACCGCGCGGATGACGTCGATCGCGATGTCGCGCATCCGCTGGTACTCGCGGTCGGTCAGCGTCAGCGCGGGCGCCACGGTGACCGAGTCACCGGTGTGCACGCCCATGGGGTCGAGGTTCTCGATCGAGCAGATGACCACGACGTTGTCGTTGCGGTCGCGCATGAGCTCGAGCTCGTACTCCTTCCAGCCCAGGATCGACTCCTCGAGCAGCACCTCCGTCGTCGGGCTGGCGAGCAGGCCGCCGCCGGCGATGCGGTGCAGCTGCGCCTCGTCGTGCGCGATGCCGGAGCCGCTGCCGCCCATCGTGAAGGAGGGGCGGACGACCACCGGGTAGCCGAGCTCGGCGGTGGCCGCCAGCACCTCGTCCATGGTGTGGCAGACGGCACTGCGGGCGCTCTCGGCGCCGATCGTCGCGACGATCGCCTTGAACTCCTGCCGGTCC
Organism: uncultured Frankineae bacterium; assembly: GCA_902805805.1. The sequence goes on from CADCUE010000135.1 coordinate 596, forward strand.
TCGCCGCGCCGGATGGCGTCGACGTCGGCCCCGATCAGCTCCACGCCGTAGCGCTCGAGGACGCCGGCCTCGTGCAGCGACATCGCGGCGTTCAGGGCGGTCTGACCGCCGAGGGTGGCGAGCAGGGCGTCGGGTCGCTCGGCCTCGATGACCTTGGTGACGAACTCCGGCGTGATCGGCTCGAGGTAGGTCGCGTCGGCGAACTCCGGGTCGGTCATGATCGTCGCCGGGTTGGAGTTGATGAGGGTGACCCGCAGGCCCTCGGCCTTGAGCACGCGGCAGGCCTGCGTGCCGGAGTAGTCGAACTCCGCGGCCTGACCGATGAGGATCGGCCCCGAGCCGATCACCAGGACGTGCTGCAGGTCGGTCCGCTTGGGCATCAGGCCTCCATCAGGCGGGCGAAGTCGTCGAACAGGCCCGTCGCGTCGTGCGGTCCGGGTGCCGCCTCCGGGTGGTACTGCACCGAGAAGGCCCGGCCGTCGAGCAGCCGCAGGCCCTCGACCACCCCGTCGTTGAGGTCGACGTGGCTCACCTCGGCGCGGCCGTACGGCGTGTCGAACGGCGCACCGACGTCGTCGCCCGCCGGCCCCGCAGCGACGGCGAACCCGTGGTTGTGGCTCGTCACGTGCACCCGCCCCGTGCGCCGGTCCTGCACCGGCTGGTTGACCCCCCGGTGGCCGTAGCGCAGCTTGAACGTCCCGAGGCCGAGCGCCCGGCCGAGGATCTGGTTGCCGAAGCAGATGCCGAACAGCGGCACGCCCGCCGCGAGGACGTGCTGGCTCGCGGCGACCGGTCCGTCGGTGGTGGCCGGGTCGCCCGGGCCGTTGGACAGGAACACCCCGTCGGGCTGCAGCGCGAGCAGGTCCTCGCCCGTCGCGGTCGCCGGCAGGACATGGACCTCGCAGCCCTGCGCGGCCAGGTAGCGCGGGGTGCTCGTCTTGATGCCGAGGTCCAGGGCCGCGACGACGAACCGCCGCTCGCCCTGCGCCGGCACGACGTACGGCTGCGCGGTCGTCACCTCGTGCGCCAGGTCGGCGCCCTCCATCGGCGGGCTGGCGGCGACGCGGGCGCGCAGCTCGTCGGGGTCGCCGAGGTGGTCGCCGCTGAAGATGCCGACCCGCATGGCCCCCCGCTCGCGCAGGTGGCGGGTCAGGGCGCGCGTGTCGACGCCCGCGATCCCGACGACGCCCTGGTCGGCCAGCTCGGCGTCCAGCGACCGGGTGCTGCGCCAGCTGCTGGCGATCCGGCTCGGGTCGCGCACGACGTAGCCGCTCACCCAGATGCGCCGCGACTCCGGGTCCTCGTCGTTGGCGCCGGTGTTGCCGATGTGCGGGGCCGTCATGACGACGACCTGGCGGTGGTAGCTGGGGTCGGTCAGCGTCTCCTGGTAGCCGGTCATGCCGGTGTTGAAGACGGCCTCGCCGAAGGTCTCCCCGACGGCGCCGTAGGCCTGCCCGCGGAACGTTCGGCCGTCCTCGAGGACGAGCAGGGCGGGGGTCACGAGGAGGCCTCCGAGTCGTGGGTCGCCGGCCGGGTGGACGCGGTCGGCAGGTGGGCGTGGACGGCGTCCACCAGGCGGCGGTGGACGGTGTGGTCGTCGGCGCGGAAGCCGCTGGTGAGCAGGCGGTCGCCGAGGCGCCAGTCGAGCAGCACCATGCCCTCCCGGCCGATGACCTTGCCGGCGAGCGCGTCGCCGAGGCTGGCGCTCTCCACGTCGCCGTAGGGGAGGTAGAGGTCCGGCAGGCCCTCGCGCTCGATCCAGATGCCCGAGGTGTCGAGGCGGATCCAGCCGGCGGCGCGGTGGGCCAGGTCGTGGACGGCGACGCGGTCGAGCCAGTCGCCGGCGAACGTCGTGCCGACGAACAGCCCCGCCGTCGCCGGCAGGACCGGGCGACCGGGGACCGCGGGCGGGGAGGGCGGCGGCGGCAGGTCGCCCTGGCGACGGACCCGGCCGCGCCAGCCCTTCAGCATCAGCAGCCACAGCGCGACCACCGCGGCGAGGAAGCCGGCGGTGAGCAGAGCCCGCTCCATCAGGCGCGGCCCGCCGAGAGCGCCGGCGCGCCGTCCAGCACCGTCGGCCGACCGCGCAGGAACGTCGCGACCACCCGCGAGGGCACGGTCCGCCCGGCGAACGGCGTGTTGCGGCTGCGGCTGGCCGAGGCGCGCGGGTCGACCGTCCAGGAGGCGCCGGGGTCGACGAGCACGACGTTGGCCGGCTCCCCCACCGCCAGCGGCCGGCCGTGCGGGGTGGGTCCGTCGTCGAGCCGGCCGATGCGCGCCGGCGACTCCGACAGCCGGGTCGCGACCTCGCGCCAGGTGAGCCGGCCCGGCTCGACCATCGTCTGCACGACCACGGCCAGCGCGGTCTCCAGACCGGTCATGCCGGGCGAGGCGGCGCCCCACTCGGCCTCCTTGTCCTCGACGGCGTGCGGGGCGTGGTCGGTGGCGACGCAGTCGATCGTGCCGTCGGCCAGCCCCTGCCGCAGCGCCTCGACGTCGGCCGCCGTCCGCAGCGGCGGGTTGACCTTGAAGACCGGGTCGTAGGTGCTCGCCAGGTCGTCGGTGAGCACCAGGTGGTGCGGGGTGACCTCGGCGGTGACGTCCCAGCCCTTGCTCTTGGCCCAGCGGATGAGCTCCACGCTGCCGGCGGTGCTGACGTGGCACACGTGCAGGCGGCTGCCGACGTGGGCGGTCAGCAGGCAGTCGCGGGCGATGATCGCCTCCTCGGCGACCGCGGGCCAGCCGGTCAGGCCGAGCATCGAGGACATGACGCCCTCGTTCATCTGCGAGCCGACGGTCAGCCGCGGCTCCTGGGCGTGCTGGGCGATCACGCCGTCGAAGGCCTTGACGTACTCCAGCGCCCGGCGCATGAGCCCGGCGTCGCTGACGCACCTGCCGTCGTCGGAGAACACCCGCACCCGGGCGGCGCTGTCGGCCATCGTGCCGAGCTCGGCCATCGCCTCCCCGCCCAGCCCGATGGTCACCGCGCCGACCGGCGCCACGTCGCAGTGGCCGGCGTCGCGGCCGAGCCGCCACACCTGCTCGACGACGCCCGCGGTGTCGGCGACCGGGTCGGTGTTGGCCATGGCGTGCACGGCGGTGAAGCCGCCGAGGGCCGCCGCCAGGGTGCCGGTCTCGACCGTCTCGGCGTCCTCGCGGCCCGGCTCGCGCAGGTGGGTGTGCAGGTCCACCAGTCCCGGCAGCAGCACCCCCGACCCGCCGTCGACGGTCCGGCTGTCGCCGGCCGGGAGCTCCCGGCCGATCTCGGCGATCCGGCCGTCGACGAGGCGGACGTCGACGGCGTCCTCGCCGTACGGCCGCACGTCCTGCAGGAGGTACGACGTCGTCGTCATGCCAGTCCCTTCCGGCCCGTCTCCGACGGGACGCTTCCGATGGCCGGTTCTGCTCCGCCGAGCAGCAGGTACAGGACCGCCATCCGGACGCTGACGCCGTTGGCGACCTGCTCCTGGATGGTCGAGCGGGGGCCGTCGGCGACCTCCGGGGAGATCTCCATGCCGCGCACCATCGGCCCGGGGTGCATGACGATCGCGTCGTCCGGCAGCACCTCGGCCCGGCGGACGTCCAGGCCGTACCGGCGGGCGTACTCGCGGGCGCTCGGGAAGTAGGCCGTGCCCTTCTCGCCCGCCGGCCCCATCCGCTCGCGCTGCACGCGCAGCATCATCACGACGTCGGACTTGGGCAGCACGGCGTCCAGGTCGTAGGACACCGCTGCGGGCCAGGCGTGGACGCCGACCGGGAGCAGTGTCGGCGGCGCGACCAGGGTCACGTCGGCGCCGAGGGTGTGGAGCAGCAGCACGTTGGACCGGGCGACCCGGCTGTGCAGCACGTCGCCCACGACGGTGACCCGCAGCCCCTCGATCCGGCCGTGGCGCTGGCGCATCGTGTAGGCGTCGAGCAGCGCCTGGGTCGGGTGCTCGTGGGTGCCGTCGCCGGCGTTGACGACCGATCCGCGGACCCAGCGCGCCAGGTTGGCCGGGGCGCCGGACCAGGAGTGGCGGCAGACGACGGCGTCGGACCCCATCGCCTCCAGCGTCAGCGCGGTGTCCTTGAGCGTCTCCCCCTTGGAGACGCTCGAGCCCTTCGCCGAGAAGTTGATGACGTCCGCCGAGAGCCGCTTGGCGGCCAGCTCGAACGAGGTGCGGGTGCGCGTGGAGTCCTCGAAGAACAGGTTGACGACCGTGCGGCCGCGCAGCGTCGGGAGCTTCTTCACCGTCGCGCGCTGCGAGACGAGCGCGAGCTCCTCGGCCGTGTCGAGGACCAGGGTGGCGTCGGCGAGGTCGAGGTCGGCGGCGGACAGCAGGTGGCGCTTCACGGAGCGCTCCCCGACCGGGGCCCGTCGCCGGCCGGGCCGAGCAGCACGGCGTCGCGGCCGTCGGTCTCGGTGAGCAGCACGTGCACGCTCTCGGCCAGCGAGGTCGGGATGTTCTTGCCGACGTAGTCGGCGCGGATCGGGAGCTCGCGGTGGCCCCGGTCGACGAGGACGGCCAGCTGGACGGCGCGCGGTCGGCCGAGGTCGGCCAGCGCGTCGAGGGCGGCGCGCACCGTGCGCCCGGAGAACAGCACGTCGTCGACGAGGACGACCAGCCGACCGTCGACGCCCCCTGCGGGCACGTCGGTGAGCTCGAGGGCGCGCGGTCGCTTCAGGCGCAGGTCGTCGCGGTAGAGCGTGACGTCGAGGCTGCCGGTCGGGACGGTCAGGCCCTCGAAGGCCTGCACCCGGGCGGCGAGCCGGGCGGCGAGCGTGGTGCCGCGCGTGGGGATGCCCATCAGCACGACGTCGGTGCCGCCGCCGGTCTTCTCGAGCAGCTCGTGCGCCATGCGGTCGACGACGCGCAGGACCTCGGGTCCCTGCAGGACCGGCCGTCCGGTCACGACCGGGGCGGCGCCGCTGGCGTCGTCCGGAGAGGGGCCGCTGCGGGAGCGCGGGGGCTGTGCCCCGGGGGATGGCGTGGACGGCGCAGCCGTCACGGCAGCCTCCTTCCCCGCCTCACGGGACGGGCTCGGTGGAGGTTCGTGTCGCTCTGCGACGCTACACCGCGGTCCGTCCGGGAGCGCCCGACAGTGTGGTTGTCGACACCCGTCCGGGTGAGGTCACTTGACCGGTCAACGGCGGACGCTTAGCGTCACTGTCAGTAATCGTGGCGAGGCTGTGACACCGGGGGACGTACGGTCACCCCGTCCGGGACTCCGGTCCTGGGCGGTCCCCGGTCGAGCCAGTGGTGAGACCGACGCCCCGGAGCTGACGACGGGCCGTCCCAGGCCCGCCTGACGACGGGAGCACGTGCAGTGACGGACTACGCGAAGGCATTGGGCGCGCGACTGCGTGCCATCCGCACCCAGCAGGGCCTGTCCCTGCACGGGGTGGAGGAGAAGAGCCAGGGCCGCTGGAAGGCCGTGGTCGTGGGCTCGTACGAGCGCGGTGACCGGGCCGTCACCGTGCAGCGGCTGTCGGAGCTGGCCGACTTCTACGGCGTGCCGGTCAACGAGCTGCTGCCCGAGGGGCACGCCGGCATGGTGCTCGAGCCCTCTTCACGGATCGTCATCGACCTGGAGCAGCTGTCGTCGGTGCCCGCCGACCAGGCCGCGCCGCTCGCCCGCTACGCAGCCACCATCCAGAGCCAGCGGGGCGACTACAACGGACGCGTCCTGTCGATACGCCACGAGGACATGAGGTCACTCGCCGTCATCTACGATGCGTCACCGACCGCACTCACAGAGCAGCTCATCGGCTGGGGAGTCCTGTCGCCGGACGCTCGGCGGGCGCTGGACGCGTAGTCCCGTCCGGCGCCGCGCGGCGCTGGCGCGGGGCGGACGCGCCTCAGACCGCGAGGCTCGGCTTGAGCTGCAGCAGACGGGCGAGCAGGCCGTTGACGAAGCCGGCGCTCTCGTCGGTCGACAGGCTGCTCACCAGCGCGACCGCCTCGCTCACGGCGACGGCGTCCGGGACGTCGTTGCACCACAGCAGCTCGTAGGTGCCGATGCGCAGCGCTGCCAGGTCGACCGGCGGCATGCGGTCGAGCGTCCACTCCTCGGCGTACGTCGAGAGCAGCTCGTCGATGCGCTCGCGGTGCAGCACGACGCCCTCGACGAGCTCCGTGGCGTACTCCGGCACCGGCGGGTCGCTCTGCGCCAGCCGCTGCCTGAGCGTCGCCATCGGGTCGTCGGAGCGCTGGGAGGCCTCGTAGAGGACGTCGAGCGCGCGCTTGCGGGCCTTGCTGCGGGCACCCACCTAGGAGTTGACCCGGCCGAGGTAGCGCCCGTCGCGGGTGTCGACCTTGATCTTCTCGCCGGTGGTCAGGAACAGCGGGACCTGGATCTCCGCGCCGGTCTCGAGCGTCGCGGGCTTGGTGCCGCCGGTCGAGCGGTCGCCCTGCAGGCCCGGGTCGGTGTGCTGCACGAGCAGCTCGACGCTGGCCGGCAGCTCGACGTACAGCGCCTCGCCCTCGTGCATGGCGACGGTCGCCTCCATGTTCTCCAGCAGGTAGTCCTTGACCGTGCCGAGCGTCTTCTCCGGGACGGGGAGCTGGTCGAAGGTGTCGCCGTCCATGAAGACGTAGTCGGAGCCCTCCTTGTAGAGGTAGGTCATGGCGCGCTTGTCGACCGTCGCCACCTCGACCTTCGTCCCGGCGTTGAACGTCTTGTCGACGACCTTGCCGGTCAGGACGTTCTTGAGGGTGGTCCGCACGAAGGCGCCGCCCTTGCCCGGCTTGACGTGCTGGAACTCGTTGACGGCCCAGAGGCCGTTGTCGAGGCTCAGCACCATGCCGTTCTTGAGGTCGTTCGTCGTCGCCATGGATGCCAGCCTAGCGAGCGCTACAGGTAGACCTCCGGTCCGCGGTCCCTGCGGACCTCCTCGAACGCGGCCACGAGCAGTCCCGGGTCGGGGTCGTCCAGGATGCGCGGGCTGGCCAGGGCGTCGAGCACCACGAAGCGCAGCCGGTCGCCGCGCGACTTCTTGTCCAGCCGCATGGCGGCGTGCACGCGGCCCCAGTCGCCGGTGTAGGACGTCGGCAGGCCGACGGACTCGAGCACCGTGCGGTGCCGCTCGGCGGTCGCGTCGTCCAGGCGCCCGGCGAGCCGGCCGAGCTCGGCGACGAAGGCCAGTCCGACGGACACGGCGGCTCCGTGCCGCCAGCCGTAGTCCTCGACCTTCTCGATGGCGTGGCCCAGCGTGTGCCCGTAGTTGAGGAACTCCCGCGCGCCCTGCTCGGTCAGGTCGTCGCCCACGACTGCCGCCTTCACGGCGACCGCGCGCTCGACCAGCTCGCGGGTGTGCGGCCCGTGCGGTGTCTGCGCGCCGCGCGGGTCCTGCTCGACGAGCTCGAGGATGCGGGGGTCGTGGGTGAAGCCGACCTTGACGACCTCGGCGAGCCCGGCGACGTAGTCGTGCCGGGGCACCGTCTCGAGGGCGGTGAGGTCGCACAGCACGCCGGCCGGGGGGTGGAACGCTCCGACGAGGTTCTTGCCGGCGGAGGTGTTGATGCCGGTCTTGCCGCCCACGGCCGCGTCCACCATCGCCAGCAGCGTCGTGGGGACGTGCACCACCGGCACGCCGCGCAGCCAGGTGGCGGCCACGAAGCCGGTCAGATCGGTGGTGGCCCCGCCGCCCACGCTGACCAGCGCGTCGGTGCGGGTGAAGCCGACCTGCCCCAGGACGTCCCAGAGGTAGGCGGCCACCTCCAGGCCCTTCTGGCTCTCGCCGTCGGGGACCTCGACGGCGTGCGCCGCGTGCCCCGCCGCCGCGAGGTCCTGCCGCACGGCCTCCGCGCTCTCCCGCAGCGCAGCCGGATGGACGACCGCGACCCGGGCGCTGCGCTGCACCAGCGCGGCGAGCTCGCCCAGCAGCCCGTGACCGATGACGACGTCGTACGGGTGCTCGCCGCGGACGTGGACGCGGGTCGGCTCGCTCACCGGACGGACGCTAGTGCAGCGCGGTGCCCGGCCGGCAGCCGAGCGGCGGTCAGGCGCCCGCCGTCCGGCCGGTGCCGAGTCCGGCGACCACGCGGTCGACGACCTCCGGCAGCGGCACGCCGCTGGTGTCGACCACCCGACGCGCGACCTCGGCGTAGAGCGGCGTCCGCTCCTCCAGCAGCCGCTTGAGGGTGGCGCGGGGGTTGAGCGCGAGGACGGGCCGCTCGCGGTTGAGCCCGACCCGCGAGCTCGCCGAGCCGAGGTCGACGTCGAGCAGGACCACCTCGTGCCCGCGGAGCAGCTCCCGGGTCTCGGGCGCCAGGACCGCTCCGCCGCCCAGGCTCAGGACGCCGTCGTGCTCCTCCAGCGCCGCCGCGACCGCCTGCCGCTCCAGGGCGCGGAAGTGGTCCTCGCCCTCGTCGATGAAGATCTCGCTGATGGGCTTGCCGGCCGCCTGCACGATGTCGTCGTCGGTGTCGCGGAAGCCGAGGCCGAGGCGCTCGGCGACCAGCCGACCCACCGTCGACTTGCCGGCGCCCGGCGGCCCGACGAGGACCAGCGCAGGGCTCATGCGGCCGTCGGGGTCATCGGATGGTCAGGCTCTTGAGGTAGCTCTCGCAGTTGCGGCGGGTCTCCTCGACCGAGTCGCCCCCGAACTTCTCCGCCGCGACGTCGGCCAGCACCAGGGCCACCATGGCCTCGGCGACCACCCCCGCAGCCGGCACGGCGCAGACGTCGCTGCGCTGGTGGTGCGCCAGGGCCGACTCCCCGGTGGCGGTGTCGATCGTCTGCAGCGCCCGGGGGATGGTGCTGATCGGCTTCATGGCGGCCCGCACGCGCAGGACCTCGCCGCTCGACATGCCGCCCTCGGTGCCGCCCAGCCGGCCGCTGGTGCGGGTGAGCCCGTCGGCCCCGCGGACGATCTCGTCCATGACCTGGCTGCCACGCCGGCGGGCCACGTCGAAGCCGTCCCCGACCTCGACGCCCTTGATCGCCTGGATGCCCATGAGCGCCGCGGCGAGCTTGCTGTCGAGGCGGCGGTCCCAGTGCACGTGGCTGCCGAGCCCCGGCGGCAGGCCGTAGGCCAGCACCTCGACCACGCCTCCGAGCGTGTCGCCCTCGCGCTTGGCGGCGTCGACCTCCTCGACCATCCGCTCGCCGGCCGCGGCGTCGAAGACCCGCACCGGGCTGGCGTCGACCGTCGCCAGGTCGCCGGGTGTGGGCAGCCCGGTGCCGTCGGCCACCGCGGCGCCGCCGATGCTCACGACGTGGCTCAGGACGGCGATGCCGTACGCCTGCGCCAGGAAGGCCTTGGCGACAGACCCCAGCGCCACCCGCGCCGCGGTCTCCCGCGCGCTGGCGCGCTCGAGCACCGGACGGGCGTCGTCGAAGCCGTACTTCTGCATGCCGACCAGGTCGGCGTGCCCGGGCCGCGGGCGGGTCAGCGGCGCGTTGCGGGCCAGGCCCTCCAGCTCGCCCGCGTCGACGGGGTCGGCCGCCATGACGGTCGACCACTTGGGCCACTCGGTGTTGCCGACCCGGACGGCGACCGGACCGCCCTGCGTGACGCCGTGCCGCACGCCGCCGAGGAACTCGACCTCGTCGCGCTCGAAGGCCATCCGCGCACCGCGCCCGTGGCCCAGCCGACGGCGCGCCAGCTCGTCCGCGACCTCGTCGGTCGTGATGCGGACACCGGCCGCCAGGCCTTCGAGGACACCCATCAGAGCGGGACCGTGGGACTCCCCCGCAGTCAGCCAGCGCACCATGCCCCCAGTGTTCCAGACCCGGCCGTCCGCAGCCGGGTCCGCGGCGCTACCGGACCGCGACGACCGCGGCAGTCACCGGACCGCGACGATGGCGGCAGTCACCGGATCGCGACGATGGCGTCGACGCCGACCGCGGTGCCACGGCTGCGGACGCTCTTGGCGCCGATGCCGTTGACCTGCACGCGGTGGGTGCCCGTCGTCGCGAACGTCGGCCGCGCCACGACGACGCCGCAGCCGCTGTAGGAGCGGTAGGTGTCGACCCGAGCCACGCGCCTGCCGTCCGCGTAGACGTCGAGCAGCCCGTTCGCGGGTCCGACGCAGGCCCGGACCTCGGCCGCCCGGCCGTGCAGCACGACGCCGGCCGAGGTCTGGCGGGCGACC
>CADCUE010000136.1 GCA_902805805.1 uncultured Frankineae bacterium
TCGCCCATGTAGACGGTGCAGTCGAAGCCGAACAGCGCGCAGGCGGTCGCGGTCGCGACGCCGTGCTGACCGGCGCCGGTCTCGGCGATGACCCGCTGCTTGCCCATCTGCTTCGTGAGCAGCGCCTGGCCCAGCACGTTGTTGATCTTGTGGCTGCCGGTGTGGGCGAGGTCCTCGCGCTTGAGCAGGATGCGGGCGCCGCCGGCGTGCTCCGACAGCCGCCGGGCGTCGGTGAGCGGCGTCGGGCGACCCGCGTACGTCGTGAGCAGCCGGTCGAGCTCGGCCAGGAACACCGGGTCGGTGCGGGCCGCGGTGTGGGCGGCGGTGAGCTCGTCGAGGGCGGCGACGAGCGCCTCGGGCACGAAGCGCCCGCCGTACGGGCCGAAGTGGCCGGAGGCGTCGGGGCCGACGAAGCCGGTGGGTGCTGTGGTCGTCATGAGTCCTGACCTCGGGCGGAGGGGTGGTTGCCGGCGGTGACGAGCTCGGCGACGGCGGCGCGCGGGTCGCCGCCGGTGACGACACCCTCCCCGACCAGGACGGCGTCCGCACCGCAGGCGGCGTAGGCGAGCAGGTCGTGCGGACCGCGCACGCCCGACTCGGCGATCTTCACGACGCCGTCGGGGATGCGGGGGGCGAGGCGGCCGAAGACGCCGCGGTCGACCTCGAGGGTCTTGAGGTCGCGGGCGTTGACGCCCACCACCCGCGCGCCGGCGTCGAGCGCCCGGTCGAGCTCCTGCTCGTCGTGCACCTCGACGAGCGGCGTCATGCCGAGCGACTCGGTGCGCTCGACGAGCGAGACGAGCGCCTCCTGGTCGAGCGCCGCGACGATGAGCAGGGCGAGGTCGGCGCCGTGCGCACGGCCCTCCCACAGCTGGTAGCTGGAGACGACGAAGTCCTTGCGCAGGACCGGCACCTCGACGCGAGCGCGCACGGCGTCGAGGTCGGCCAGGCTGCCGCCGAAGCGGCGTGACTCGGTCAGCACGCTGATGATGCTGGCGCCGCCCGCCTCGTAGTCGGCGGCGAGGCCGGCCGGGTCGGCGATGGCGGCGAGCGCGCCCTTGCTCGGGCTGCTGCGCTTCACCTCGGCGATGACGGCGACGCCGGGCTGCCGCAGCGCCGCGGCGCCGTCGAGGGCGGGCGGGCGGCGGTCCACGGCCCGCTTGAGGTCGTCGAGCGAGGTGCGGGACTGCCTCTCGGCGAGGTCCTCCCGCACCCCGACGAGCAGGTCGTCGAGCACGCTCACGTGCGGTCTGCCTCTCGGTCGGCCGGGGCTCCGGCGGAGCTCCCGAGGCTAGCCGTCGGGTCCTCCCCGCGGTCGAGGGCCTCCCAGAGCCCCTTCTCGGTCAGCTGCTCGGCCGGTGCGGTGGGCGCGGTGCCCGCCGGCGGCTCGTAGCGCTGCCCGAGCGCGGGCCAGGACCGGCCGCGGACAGCAGTCAGCAGGCCGGCGGCCAGCAGCAGGAGCCCGCCGACAGCGGTGACGGCCGGCCAGGCCGTCAGCTGCGCAGAGGCGTCGGTCGACTGGTCGGGCAGCTCCTCCGCAGCGATGGTGCGGAGTGCGCCGACCACGGCCGAGAGCACGCCGCCGCCCGTCGCGAGCAGGACCAGTCCGACGAGCGTGCGCCCGGTGCGTCGGGTGGCAGCCAGGGCGACGACACCGGCGAGGCCGAGCAGTCCCAGCGCCGACAGCCCCGGGACGATGCGCGTGCCGACGTAGGAGTCGGTCCGAGCGTCGGCGAGCGGCGTCGCGGGCACCTCGAGCGAGGTCCAGACCCGGCCGGCCGCGACCAGGACGACGAAGGCTCCGGCCAGGCACAGCAGCACCGCGGTCGTCAGGCCGCGCCGCGAGCTCACGCCGGGTCCGTCCGGGGCACGCACTGCGCGCCGGCGGAGAAGAGCAGGACTCCGCCGACCGCGGTCAGGAGCATCCAGCTGCCGAGGTGGGCGACGGAGGTGCCGGGCTGCTGTCCGGGCAGCTCCTCGGCGAAGGCCCTGCCGACGATGCTGAGCACGGCGACGACCACGGCGCCGCCGGTGACGAGCACGAGCACGCCCGCGAGCGTCCGTCCCGTGCGGCGGGTCACGGCCAGCGCGACGGCACCGGCCAGGCCGACCAGACCCAGTGCCCGCACCGCCGGGACGAGGTCGGTCCCGGTGTGCGTGTCCGTGCGGGCGGCGGCGAGGGCACCGGCCGGGACGTCGACGGACACCCAGGTGCGGCCGGCGGCGAGCAGCACGACGACGGCACCGACCAGGCACAGCACGACCGCGGTCGACGGGCGACGCCGGGCGCTCACGGCCGTCCCGTCGCCGACCGCAGGGTCTGCGCCGCGGCGATCGCGCGCAGGACGGCCGCCGCCTTGTTCTCGCACTCGGCCTGCTCGGCGTCGGGGTCGCTGTCGGCGACGAGCCCGCCGCCGGCCTGGACGTACGCCGTGCCGTCGTGCAGCACCGCGGTGCGGATGGCGATGGCCATGTCCATGTCGCCGGAGGCGTCGACGTAGCCGACGGTGCCGCCGTACAGCGCCCGCCGGGTCGGCTCGAGCGACTCGATGATCTCCATCGCGCGCGGCTTCGGCGCGCCCGACAGCGTGCCGGCCGGGAAGGTCGCACTGAGCACGTCGAGCGCGTCGCGGTCGGGCGTCACCGTGCCGACGACCGTCGACACGATGTGCATGACGTGGCTGTAGCGCTCGATCTGCATGAAGTCGACGACGTCGACCGACCCGGCGACGCACACGCGGCCGAGGTCGTTGCGGCCGAGGTCGACGAGCATGACGTGCTCGCTGCGCTCCTTGGGGTCGGCGAGCAGCTCGGCGGCGAGGGCGGAGTCCTGCTCCGGCGTGGCGCCGCGCGGCTTCGTGCCGGCGATCGGGTGGAGCACCGCCGCGTCGCCGGTGACGGTGACGAGCGCCTCCGGCGAGGAGCCGACGACGTCGTACGGCGTCTCGCGGCCCGCGAAGCGCAGCAGGTACATGTACGGCGAGGGGTTGCTGGCGCGCAGCACCCGGTAGACGTCGAGGCCGTCGACGTCGGTCTTCACCTCGAAGCGCTGGCTGAGCACGACCTGGAACGCGTCGCCCGCCCGGATGTGCTCCTTGACGACCTCGACCCGGGCGCGGTGGTCCTCCGGCGTGGTGCGGCGCACGACCTCGGGCTCGGCGGCGAGGTCGACGGTCGCGACGCTGGCCGGTGCGGGCTCGGCGAGGGCGGCGCACATGGCGTCGAGCCGTGCGAGCGCGCCGTCGTACGACTCGTCGCCGATGCCGCGCACGACGTTGGCGATGAGCAGCACGGTGCCGTCGGCGTGGTCGAGCACGGCGAGGTCGGTCGCGAGCATCATCGACAGCTCGGGCATGCCGATGTCGTCGACGGCGGTGGAGGGCAGCCGCTCCATCCGGCGGACGGCGTCGTAGGTCAGGCACCCCACCAGGCCACCGGTGAGCGGCGGCAGCTCCGGCACGCGCGGGGAGCGCAGCCGGCGCGACAGGGCGGCGAAGGCCTGCAGCGGGTCCTCTGGCAGGCCGAGGTCGCCCTCGCCGGTCCAGACCGCCCTGCCGTCGCGCTCGGTGAGCAGCCCGGCGCTGCGGACGCCGACGAACGAGTACCGCGACCACTGCCGGCCCTGCTCGGCCGACTCGAGCAGGAAGGTGCCCGGGCGGCCGCCGGCGAGCTTGCGGTAGACGCCGACGGGGGTCTCCCCGTCGGCGAGCAGGCGGCGGACGACCGGGACGACCGGTGCGTCGGCGCGGGCGAAGTCGTCGCGGCTGGGAGCTGTCGAGCCCAGCCTCATGTGCGGGGCCTCACGGGCTGCCGACCACCGCGGGCAGGACGGCGGCGTCGAAGCAGGTGCGGTCCCCGGTGTGGCAGGCCCCGCTGCCGACCTGGTCGACCTTCACCAGCAGCGTGTCACCGTCGCAGTCGAGCGCGACCTCCTTCACCCACTGCTGGGAGCCGGAGGTGTCGCCCTTGACCCAGTACTCCTGGCGGCTGCGCGACCAGTAGGTGCAGCGCCCGGTCGTGAGCGTGCGGTGCAGCGCCTCGTCGTCCATCCACCCGACCATGAGGACCTCGCCGGTGTCGTGCTGCTGCGCCACGGCGACGACGAGGCCGTCCCGGTCGCGCTTGAGCTTCGCGGCGATGCTG
>CADCUE010000137.1 GCA_902805805.1 uncultured Frankineae bacterium
CGGGGGGTGCACCTTGACCGCCCGCTCCCCCACGCGGAAGACGACGGTCGACACCGCGCGCACCAGCACGACGGGACCCGTCAGCTCCGGCAGCGCCAGCGCGGCCTCGGCGACCGCCTCCCGGGCCTGGCGCTCCCCCCAGCCGGGCTGCGGCAGCGGCAGCGGATCGACGACCGGGGCGTGCCGGACAGGCGCAGGTGCCGACACCGCCGGCACGGTCGAGGACAGGACGGTCACGCGGGTCTCCGGCGGGCCAGCGCTACCACCGCGCGACGTCGCGGGCGAGAGCCCGGACCGGGTTGGAGTGGACGCACCCCTCCCGTCGGCAGAACCGCTGCCGGACTGGAGGGGGCGGAACAGTAACCGACCGGACCAGCCGTCGACCAGTGTTCGCCGGTCTCCGGACCGGGCACTGCCCTGCTGGCGCCGACAGCAGGCGGCCGGCCGGACGGGCCAGCCCGGACGGACGGCGTGGCGGCCGCGCTGAGCACCCGGACGGGGGATGCTGGGTCCTCCCGCACCCCCCGAACGAGCTCTACAGAACGCGCCGTTCCTGCGCGACGATGGCAAGTGCTGCGAAGACCTCGCGGCCCGTTCCTCTCCTGGAGCACCCGATGTGCCGGACCTGCCCCCACACCCCGCCCTGTCCCAGCGCCGACGCTGCCGACCACGACGCTGCGCGCGTCGTCTCGACGCATCCCGAGCAGGGCTGGAACCTGCTCTGCAACGGCGTCGTGTCGTTCGAGGACACCGGAGAGCTGCTGCCCGACGGGCGCACGATCGCTCCGCACCGCCCGCTGTGCCGGGTGTGGACGGCCGCCTGAGCGCTGCCCGGCAGCACGAGCGTCAGCTCTCGTAGGCCTCCGGCGACGGGCACGAGCAGACCAGGTTGCGGTCGCCGTAGGCGCCGTCGATCCGGCGCACCGGCGGCCAGAACTTGCCGGTGCGCGACACGCCCGCCGGGTAGGCCGCCAGCTCGCGCGAGTAGGGGTGGTCCCACTCCCCCGTCAGGCACGACGCCGTGTGCGGCGCTCCGCGCAGCGGGTTGTCGTCGCGCGGCCAGGTCCCGGCCACGACCTCGTCGATCTCCTTGCGGATGGCGATCATCGCGTCGCAGAAGCGGTCGAGCTCGGCCAGGTCCTCGCTCTCGGTCGGCTCGATCATCAGGGTGCCGGCGACCGGGAAGCTCATCGTCGGGGCGTGGAAGCCGTAGTCGATCAGCCGCTTGGCGACGTCGTCGACCGTCACGCCGGTCTGCTTGGTGATCGCCCGCAGGTCGACGATGCACTCGTGCGCCACCCGGCCGCCGCGGCCGGTGTAGAGCACGGGGAAGTGCGGCTGCAGCCGGTGCGCCACGTAGTTGGCGGACAGCACCGCGACCTGGGTGGCGCGGGTCAGCCCCTCCCCGCCCATGAGCCGGATGTAGGCCCAGCTGATCGGCAGGATGCCGGCGCTGCCGTACGGCGCCGCGCTCACCGGGCCAGGGCCGGTCGCCGGACCCGCGGCCTCGTCCAGCGGGTGGTTCGGCAGGAACGGCGCAAGGTGCGCCCGCACGGCGACCGGTCCGACGCCTGGGCCGCCTCCGCCGTGCGGGATGCAGAACGTCTTGTGGAGGTTGAGGTGGCTCACGTCCGCGCCGAACCGGCCCGGTCGGGCCAGCCCGACCAGGGCGTTGAGGTTCGCCCCGTCGACGTAGACCTGGCCGCCGGCGTCGTGCACGGAGGCGCAGATGTCGCCGATGGTGTCCTCGAACACGCCGTGCGTGCTCGGGTAGGTCACCATCAGCGCCGCCAGGCGATCGCCGTGCTCCGCGATCTTGGTGTGCAGGTCGTCGACGTCGACGTCCCCGGTGGGGGCCGTCGCCACGACCACGACCCGCATGCCGGCCATGACGGCGCTCGCCGCGTTGGTGCCGTGGGCGCTGGCGGGGATGAGGCAGATGTCGCGGGCCGTGTCGCCGTTCGCCGCGTGGAAGCCGCGGATCGCGAGCAGTCCGGCGAACTCCCCCTGGCTGCCGGCGTTGGGCTGCAGGCTGACGGCGTCGTAGCCGGTGATCTCGCACAGCCAGCGCGAGAGGTCACCGATCACCGCGGCGTAGCCCCGGGCGTTGTCGCGCGGCGTGAACGGGTGCACACCGCCGAACTCCGGCCAGGTGACCGGCTCCATCTCGGTGGTGGCGTTGAGCTTCATGGTGCAGGAGCCCAGCGGGATCATCGTGCGGTCGAGGGCGAGGTCCTTGTCGGACAGCCGGCGCAGGTAGCGCAGGAGCGCGGTCTCGCTGCGGTGGCTGGAGAAGACGGGGTGGGTGAGGTACGGACCGGTGCGCAGGAGCTGCTCGGGCAGCGCGTCGGGCGTCTGCGCGTCGAGCGCGTCCCAGTCCTGCGCCGGGAGCCCGACAGCGGACGCCACCGCGTCGAGGTGCCCCCGCGTCGTGTTCTCGGCGGTGCTGACCCCGACGGTGTCCTCGTCGGTGAGGCGCAGGTCGATGCCGGCCTCGGCGGCGGCGCGCACGACCTGCGCCGCCCGGCCGGGGACGCGCACGGTCAGCGTGTCGAAGAAGGACCCGGTCACCTCCAGACCGGCTGCCCGCAGAGCCGCGGCCAGGACGGCGGCGTAGCGGTGGGTGCGCGAGGCGATGTCCCGCAGGCCCTCCGGGCCGTGGTAGACCGCGTACATGCCGGCCATGACGGCCAGCAGCACCTGAGCGGTGCAGATGTTGCTGGTGGCCTTCTCGCGCCGGATGTGCTGCTCGCGGGTCTGCAGGGCCAGGCGGTAGGCCGGATCGCCGTCCGCGTCGACGCTGACCCCGACCAGCCGACCGGGCAGGGTCCGCTCGAGGCCCTTGCGGACCGCCAGGAAGCCGGCGTGCGGACCGCCGTAGCCCAGCGGCACGCCGAAGCGCTGGCTGCTGCCCACCGCGACATCGGCACCGAGCTCGCCCGGGCTGGTCAGCAGCGTCAGCGCCAGCAGGTCGGTCGCGACGATCCCGAGGGCGCCGCGGTCACGAGCCGCCGCCAGCACGGGGCGCAGGTCGCGCACCGCTCCCCCGCTGCCCGGGTACTGGAGCAGGACGCCGAAGACGTCTCCGTCGGGCAGACCGGCGGCGAGGTCGAGGACCTCGACGCGCAGGCCGAGCGGGACGGCGCGGGTCTGCACCACGGCGATGGTCTGCGGGTGGCAGTCGGCGTCGACGAGGAACACCGCGTCGGCCGGCGCCTTGGAGCTGCGCCGGGCCAGCGTCATCGCCTCGGCGGCGGCGGTGCCCTCGTCGAGCAGGGAGGCGCCGGCGACGGCGAGGCCGGTCAGGTCGGTGAGGACGGTCTGGAAGTTGAGCAGCGCCTCGAGCCGTCCCTGGCTGATCTCCGGCTGGTAGGGCGTGTAGGCGGTGTACCAGGCCGGGTTCTCCATCACGTTGCGCAGGATCACCGGCGGGGTGTGGGTGCCCGAGTAGCCCAGCCCGATCATCGGGACGGTCACGCGGTTCTGGTCGGCGAGCGCCCGGAGCTCGGCGAGGACCGCCGGTTCGGACAGCCCGGCCGGCAGGTCGAGGCGCTCGGTCGCGCGGATCGCCTCGGGCACCGCCGAGGCGGCGAGCTCGGCCAGGCTGCCGGCGCCGAGGACGGCCAGCATCTTGGCCTGCTCGTCCGGGCTCGGCCCGATGTGGCGGCCGGCGAAGGGCGCGGCGTTCTCGAGGTCCGACAGGGTGGGCCGACCGGTCATGAGGGCTCCAGGCGAGGCGTGCCGGGACGACCGCCTGGCCGGCGGTCGCTGCCCTCCCCGCTCTGTCATGGGACCTGAGAGCTTCACCCGGCGACGTCGCCCGGGCTTGCACCTTCGGTGGGACGGGACCGACGCGCCGGTCCCGTCCGCTTTCCAGAGTCGCCTGACCCGCGCGGTCCGGTGGCCTGAGAGGTTGTCCAGAGTGCTGTGGTGGGGAGGCTTGCTCCTTCGGCGCCCCGCACTGGCGGTGGGGGGACTCTCCCGCGCGGGGTCGTCAGCGCTGCCAGGTTACCCACCGCACGGCAGCGGCGCGCGTCCGGCGCGCGGCTCGGTCCGGTGCGCTCGTGCAGGCGCGTCAGGCCGTCGTGCGCCGGCGGCGGCGGGTCGCCAGCTCGTCGGCGGCCGGAGCGG
>CADCUE010000138.1 GCA_902805805.1 uncultured Frankineae bacterium
CGGCCCGGCACGAGGAGGACCCGCTGGCCTTCCTGCGCGACCGGTCGCTGTTCGGCGACCTCGTCGACGAGCCGCGCTTCGTCGAGCCCTACGCCTGGGCGCTCGACTCGCTGCACCGGGTCGGGGCCCGCGCGACGCTCGAGGCGCTGCGCGACGGCGCCGGCCGGGAGGCGTAGGCCGTGCGCGTCGCGGTCCTCGACGGCCCCGGTGACCTCAGCGTGCAGGAGCGCCCCGAGCCCCACGCCGGGCCGGGGGAGGTCGTCGTCCGCGTCGCCTCCGTCGGCGTGTGCGGCTCGGACACCCACTACTACGACCACGGCCGGATCGGGCGCTTCGTCGTCGAGCAGCCGCTCGTCCTCGGCCACGAGGCGTCGGGGGAGGTCGTCGAGGTCGGCGCCGGCGTGACCGGCCTGCGTACCGGTCAGCGGGTCTCGCTCGAGCCCGGCGTGCCCGACCTCGTGTGCGAGCAGTGCCGGGCGGGCCGCTACAACCTGTGCCCGCAGATGCGCTTCTTCGCGACGCCGCCGGTCGACGGCGCCTTCGCCGAGCTCGTGGCGGTCCACGCCGCCTTCGCCCACCCGGTGCCCGACAGCATGAGCGACGACGCCGCCGCCCTGCTCGAGCCGCTGTCGGTCGGGATCTGGGCCTGCCGCAAGGGACGGGTCACCGCCGGCTCGCGGGTGCTCATCACCGGCGCCGGCCCCATCGGCCTGGTGAGCGTCCAGACGGCCCTGGCCTTCGGTGCGAGCGAGGTCGTCGTGTCGGACGTCAACCCGACCCGGCTGCAGCTCGCGCTCGACCTGGGCGCCACCGAGGTCGTCGACGCCCGCAGCGCGAGCGTGCTCGACCTCGACCGTCCGCCGGAGGTGCTGCTCGAGTGCTCCGGCTTCCCGCCGGCGATCGGCGAGGGCATCCGCGCCCTCGACCGCGCAGGTCGTGCGGTGCTCGTCGGGATGGGCGGCGACGAGGTGGCGCTGCCGCTGTCGGTCGTCCAGGAGCGCGAGCTCGAGCTGACCGGCACGTTCCGCTACGCCAACACCTGGCCGACGGCGACCGCGCTCGTCACGTCGGGCCGGGTCGACCTCGACCGGCTCGTCACGGGGACGTACGGCCTCGCCGACGCGGCGCTCGCACTCACCGCCAGCCGGCGCGACGAGGCGGCGGTCAAGGCGGTCGTCCACCCGGGTCGGTGACGCCCTGGTCCGTCCGGGGGGTTGACACACCACCCGGACGGACGGGGCCGGGCGGACCAACGAGATTGCTCCGTGGTCACGCTCAAGTCCTGCCGTCGGATGCCGACATGGGGCGGACAGGACCCGCTGCTCCGAGCGGGTGAACGGACCAGCCGGGAGGCATCCATGGCGCACACCACCCTCCGACGCGCGGCGACGCGGACACTGCTGGGAGCGCTCCTCGTCTCCGGCCTCGGGCAGGCGCTGCCCGCGGCGGCGGCACCGCAGCCGGTGGCCGCAGCGGCGCCCGCAGCAGCACCCGCAGCGGCACGAGCAGCGGCACCCGCGCAGCGGGCGCACGCCCTCGACCCCGGGCTGGCGCTCACCGGGCCGGACGCGAAGGTCATCGTCACCGGCGGCCCGGGCGTCGCCGGCGCCGTGCGCCGGGCGGGCGGCCGCGTCCTCGCGGAGCTGCCCCTCGTCGACGGGGTGTCGGCCGTCGCGCCGGCCGCGTCGCTGCGGGCGCTGGCCGACGACGCCAGCGTCGACGCGGTCACGGCCGACCGGCAGGGGCGCTTCGTCGACTACGCCTGGGACGAGAGCACGACGGCGTCGGTGTTCACCAGGACCACCCAGGCGACCGCGAGCTGGGCCCGCGGCAACTACGGCAAGGGCGTCGGCGTGGCGGTGCTCGACACCGGGGTGTCGCAGATGCCCGACCTGGCCGACCGGCTGGTGCAGGGCCCCGACCTGTCGGGCGAGGGCACCACGATCGACAGCTACGGCCACGGCACGGTCATGGCCGGACTCATCGCCGGCAACGGCGCGTCGTCGGCGACGCGGGTCGGTGGCGCCTACACGGGCGTGGCCCCGGCAGCGCACGTCGTCTCCGTGAAGGTCGCCGGGCGCAACGGCGTCGTCGACGTCTCCACCGTCCTCGAGGCGATGCACTGGATCTCCGCCTACCGCGCGCAGTACGGCATCCGCGTGTTCAACCTGTCCTGGGGCGTCGCCTCGACGCAGTCGCCGACCGTCGACCCGATCAACCACGCCGTGCAGCGGCTGTGGTCGGAGGGCATCGTCGTGGTCGTCGCCGCCGGCAACAGCGGCTCGAACGCCGGCACGATCACCAAGCCCGGCGACGACCCGGTGGTCCTGACCGTGGGTGCCTACAACGACCAGGGCGACACCGACCTGGCCAACGACAGCGTGCCGCAGTGGTCCTCGCGCGGCCCGACCGCCGCAGGTCTCGCCAAGCCCGACCTCGTGGCACCGGGGCGCACCCTCGTGGCGCTGCGCTCGCACGGCTCGACGATCGAGGGGAACCACAGCAAGGCGCTGGTGTCCCCCAGCTACATCCGGGGCTCGGGCACCTCGCAGGCGGCGGCAGTGGCCTCCGGGACCGTCGCGCTGCTGCTGGCCGCCCGGCCGGAGCTGACGCCCGACCAGGTCAAGGGCCTGCTCATGTCCACCGCGCTGCCCATCAGCGGCCCGGGCCGCAACACCCAGGGCACCGGCCGGCTGCAGCTGGAGGCGGCGGTGCAGGGTGTCGCGCCCACCACGACGCAGAGCCTGACCGCCAGCGGCCTGGGCCTGATCGACGCCAGCCGCGGCGGCATGCGGGTGGTGACCACCTGCAACGGCGCGCAGGTCGAGATCGTCGGCGAGATCGACGTGCGCTGCCAGGCCTGGGACGCCGCGCGCTGGGCCGGCACGCGCTGGACCGGCGACTCCTGGACGGGATCGGCGTGGAAGGGCAGCGAGTGGACCGGCAGCGCCTGGAAGGGCGTGGGCTGGGTGGACGCGTCCTGGACCGGGAGCGCCTGGAAGGGCGGCACCTGGAGCGGCGAGAGCTGGTACGGCTCCCGCGGCTGGACCGGCGACACCGCGGTGACGTCCCCCTGGACCGGCTCGGCGTGGAAGGGGAGCGCGTGGACCGGCAGCGCCTGGAAGGAGGGCAGCTGGACCACCGGTGACTGGACCGGCGCCGAGTACGACGAGTTCCTGACCGCCTTCTGGGGCGCCGACCCGCCGCCCGGCAAGCAGGTGAAGGGGGAGCGCTACACCCCCGCCGGCAAGAACGGCCGGTGACCGTGGTCCCCGCCGTGCGCCGCGCCGGACCTCCCCCCGCCGTCCGGGAGCGCGCGCTGCTCGCGCTGGTCGCCGTCTTCGGCGTCACCGGCACGATGACCCTGGTCGCGGCCGTGGTGTCCGTCTCGGTCCAGGGCGACCTGCGCACCGCCTCGTTCGTCCTGGTGCTGCTGACGACCCTGCTCACCGACGTGACGGCGATCGACCTGCGCATCGGCCGCCACGGCGAGAGCTTCACCTGGTCCGAGCTGACGGTCGTGCTCGGGCTCGCCCTGCTCCCCCCGGACCAGCTGGTGCTGACGACCGTCGCGATGGGGCTGGCCTACTTCGCCACGGGGCAGTCGCTCGTGAAGTGGACCGTCAACGTCGGCTCCTACGCCGTCGGCGTGGCGCTGGCCGCCCTGCTCAGCCGCACGGTGGCGACGCCGGCCTGGGACCGGCCCGCGGAGTCGGCCGCGGCGCTGCTGGTCGGCGCGGTGTTCTGGGCGTGCTGGAACAAGCTCACCATCGCCACCGCCATCTCCCTCGCGCAGGGACGCCCGTTCCTGACGGTCCTGCAGTCCGAGCTGGTGTCGAGCGTCGTCGTCGCGTGCTGCAACATCGTGCTGGCCTTCGGCTCCCTGGCCCTCGCCACCGGGCACCGCTCGGTGCTCTGGGCGGCGCCGGCGTGCATCGCGCTCGCCGGCCTCCTCAACCGGTGCTACCTGCGGCTGGTGCAGGACCGGGCGGCCTGGCGCGAGCTGGAGCGCGCGAGCCGTGAGCTCACCGCCCTCGACGAGCAGGTCCTCGTGGCCGCCGCGCTGCGCCGCGTCACGGCGCTGATGCAGTCGGACGGCGCCGAGCTGC
>CADCUE010000139.1 GCA_902805805.1 uncultured Frankineae bacterium
GTGGTGATCGCCAGCTCGGTCTGGATGCGGCGGATCTCCTCGCGCAGCTGCACGCGCACCTGCGCGTCGAGCGCCGACAGCGGCTCGTCGAGCAGCAGCACCCGCGGCCGGATCGCCAGCGCGCGGGCGAGGGCGACCCGCTGCTGCTGGCCGCCCGACATCTGGTGGGGGTACTTGGCGGCCTGCGAGCCCAGGCCGACGAGCTCGAGCAGCTCCCCCGCGCGGCGCCGCTCCTCGGCCTTGGACGTCTTGCGCAGCCGCAGTCCGAAGCCGACGTTGTCGCGGGCGGTCAGGTTGGGGAACAGGCTGTAGGCCTGGAACACCATCCCCATGTCGCGCCGGTGGGCCGGCACCCCGGTGACGTCCTTGCCGCCGACGAGCACCTGGCCGCGGTCGACCGTCTCCAGCCCGCCGAGCACCCGCAGCGCGGTCGTCTTGCCGCAGCCGGACGGCCCGAGCAGCGACACGAGCTCACCGGGCTCGACCTGCAGGTCGAGCCCGTCGAGGGCGGGGACGCCGCCGTAGGCGCGGTGCAGGTCGACCAGGTGGACCCCGGCTCCGGACGTCATGGCTGCGCTCCCGGTGAGGGTGTGAGCGGCTCGACCTCGCGGGCGGTCCGGCGTCGGCCGGCCACGATCGACAGGGCGAGCAGCAGGGCGAAGGCGAGCAGGAGGGCAGCGAGCGAGACGGCGATCGACAGCGCCGCGTCGCGCTTGCCGATGAGGTTCACCGCGACCTGCAGGTTCGGGAAGTTCAGCAGGGAGGCGAGCGTGAACTCGCCGAGCACGAGCGCCACGGTGAGCAGGGCCGCCGACAGCACCGCGGCGCGCACGCCCGGCAGCGCCACCCGCAGCAGCACGGTGCCCCAGCCGGCGCCGAGGCTGCGCGCGGCCTCCGACAGCGTCCTGAGGTCCATGGCCGTCAGGCCCGACTCGAGCGCGCGGAAGGCGTACGGCAGCACCAGCACGACGTAGACGAAGGTCAGCGTCAGGGCCGAGTCGCCGAGGAAGTACGTCACCCAGGAGTACAGCGGCGCGATGCCGACGACGAGCACGACCGCGGGGATGACGAGCGGCAGCAGGCAGAGGTACTCGACGAGCCGGCGCAGGGCCGGCACCCGCAGGTGCACCCACACCATCGTCGGCAGCAGCAGGACCAGCATCAGCACGCTCGTGAGCACCGCCAGCTGCAGCGAGGTGACGATCGCGTCGACGAGCAGCGGGTCGTCCCCGATGGCCCGCCAGGCGGTCAGGTCTCGCCCGCCCTCGAGGCCGCCGCGCGTCGAGAACTCGAGCATGGCGAACAGCGGGAGCAGGAAGAAGGCGCCGAGCACCAGCAGGATCCCGTACCGGAACAGCCTCGCGCTCATCGCAGCCACCGCGACGTCCGGCGCTGCAGCAGCGCGTACAGCGCCATGACGACCGTCACGACGACGACCATGCCGAGGCCGAGCGCCCGGCCGAGGTTCTGCTGCCCGAGGATGACCTCGCTGGTCTGCAGCGCGCGGATCTGCAGCGGGGCGATCGGCGCGCCCTGCGACACGAGCGCCGCCGCGGTGGCGTAGGCCGAGAAGGCGTTGGCGAACAGCAGCAGCATCGAGCCGAGGAAGGCGGGTGCGAGCACCGGGCCGGCGACGCGCCGCCAGTACGTCCAGCCGGTGCCGCCGAGGCTGCGCGCGGCTTCGCGCCACTGCGGCTTGAGCCCGTCGAGCGCCGGCAGGAAGACGATGACCATGAGCGGGATCTGGAAGTAGGTGTAGACGAGGGCCAGGCCCGACAGCTCGAAGATCCAGGCGCCGCCGGCGAAGATGTCGATGCCGCGGTCGCGCAGCCAGACCGTCACGAGCCCCTCGAAGCCGACCGTGGCGAGGAAGGCGAAGGCCAGCGTGACGCCGCCGAACTGCGCCAGCACGCCGGACGCCGACGTGACGACCCGCCGCAGCATGCCGTCCGGCGTGCCGGTGACGACGGCCCAGGCCAGCAGCGCACCGAGGACGGCGCCGGTGACGGCGGTGATCGCCGACAGCTGGATGCTGCGCACGAAGGCGTCGAGGTACGGCCCGCTCGCGGCCTGGCGGACGTTCGCCAGCGTCGGCGTCCCGGCGTCGTCGACGAACGCGCCCGCGACCACGACGAGCGTCGGGTAGAGCAGGAAGACGGCGACGTAGCCGAGGAAGGGCAGCGCGCCCAGCCACGGCAGCCACTGCCGGGAGCGCCCGCGGGGGCGAGCAGCCGGCCGGTCCACCGTCGAGGCGGCACCGGCCGGCCGGGAGCCCGTCAGCTGATGGCCTGGGCCCAGCCGGCGCCCAGGACGGTCTTCGCGGCCTCTTCCTGCTCCGGCGTGAGGTTGACCGCGTCACCCTGCGCCTCGGGCAGCGCGCCGAAGGACTCCTCGTCGATGGTGCCGGCCTCCTCCATGGCCGCGGCGCGCACCGGCCGGGCGAAGCCCTTCAGCCAGAGGTTCTGGCCCTCGTCGGAGAAGACGAACTCCTGCCACAGCCGCGCGGCGGCCGGGTGCGGCGCGTCCTTGTTGATCGCCTGCTGGTAGTAGGAGCTCACGACGGCGCCCTCGGGGACGACGACCTGCCAGTCGCGCTGCCCGGCGAGCGCCTCGGTCTGCGCGGCGTTGGTGTAGTCCCAGTCGATGACGACGGGCGTCTGGCCGGACGCGATCGTGGCCGGCGTCGGGTCGACCGGCAGGAAGTTGCCGGCGTCCTTCAGCTTCGCGAAGAAGTCGATGCCCGGCTGGATGTCGTCGGGCGAGCCGCCGGTGCCGATCGCGGCCATGACGACGCCGTTGAAGGCGGCACCGGCCTGCGTCGGGTCGCCGTTCAGCGCGACCTTGCCCTTGTACTCGGGCTTGAGCAGGTCCTCGACGCTGGTGGGCGCGGGGACGGCGCCGGCGTCGTAGCCGATCGACATGAAGCCGGTGTAGTCGCTGACGTGGCGGCCCTCGGGGTCCTTGAGGTCGTCCGGGATGTCGTCCCAGGTCTCGACCTGGTAGGGCGCGAACATGTCGACGTTGGCGCGCGCGACGGCCGACCCGAGGTCGAAGACGTCGGGTGCGCGGTCGGTGCCGGCGAGCTGCTCGGCGGCGTTGATCTCGTCCTGGCTGGACGCGTCGGGCTGCGCGGAGTCGACGGCGATGCCGTACTTCTCGCTGAAGGTCGAGATCATCTCGCCGTAGTTGGCCCAGTCGGGCGGCAGGGCGATGACGTTGAGCGTGCCCTCCTCCTTCGCGGCCTCGACGAGGGCCTCCATGCCGCCGAGCTCCTCGGCGGAGGTGGCGGTCTCGGCGGACCCGCCGGAGCCGGACCCGGATGCGGTGTCGGACGCGGTCTCGCGCTCGGGGGCCTCGCCGCAGGCGGCGGTCAGGGCGACCGCGGCGAGCAGGGCTGCCAGGCCGGTGCGGGGGCGCAGGCGAGAGGTCTGCACGGTGCTCCTCGAGCTCGGGGTGGGGACGGCCGGACCGTACCGCGCCCGGATGACGGAACGACGAACGACGAGCGGCCCTCAGGAGCGTGTGTCGGCCGCGTCGGCGGCCTCGACCTCCTCGCGCGGGACGCCCAGCAGGAACAGCACCGCGTCGAGGTAGGGCACCGACAGTGCGGCGTCGGCGGCCTCGCGGACCACCGGCTTGGCGTTGAAGGCGATGCCGAGCCCGGCGACCGCCAGCATGTCGAGGTCGTTGGCGCCGTCGCCGATCGCGACGGTCTGGGCGAGCGTCAGCCCCTCGGCGGCGGCGAACTCGCGCAGCGCCTCGGCCTTGCGCGCACGGTCGACGACCCGGCCGAGCACCCGACCGGTGAGACGGCCGTCGACGACCTCCAGCTCGTTGGCGAGCGCGTGGTCGAGGCCGAGGTCGGCGACGAGGTCGGCGGTGACGCTGGTGAAGCCGCCGCTGACGATCCCGACGGCGTAGCCGAGGCGCTTGAGCGTCCGCACGAGCGTCCGGGCGCCCGGTGCGAGGCGCACGGCGGCGCGCACGCGGTCGACCGCCTCGACCGGCAGGCCCTCGAGCAGCGCCACGCGGGCGCGCAGCGACGCCTCGAAGTCGAGCTCGCCCTCCATCGCCTGGCGGGTCACCTCGGCGACCTGGGCC
>CADCUE010000140.1 GCA_902805805.1 uncultured Frankineae bacterium
AGGGCCCGCGTCGTGCCGACATCGTCGCGAAGATCGAGGCGGCCCGCGAGTAGGGCGACCTCAAGGAGAACGGCGGCTACCACGCCGCCAAGGACGAGCAGGGCAAGCTCGAGGCGCGCATCCGGCAGCTCACCCAGCTGCTGCGCGACGCCAAGGTCGGTGAGGCGCCGACCAGCTCGGGCGTGGCCGGTCCGGGGATGGTCGTCGAGGTGACGTACGAGGGCGACGACGAGCCCGAGCGCTTCCTCATCGGCTCGCGCGAGGACAAGGCCGACATCCCCGTCTACTCGGCCAACAGCCCGCTCGGCCTGGCCCTGACCGGCGCCAAGGTGGGCGAGAAGGTCAGCTACACCCTCCCCAACGGCCGCTCGATGACGGTCGACCTGCTCTCCGCCGAGCCCTACACCGGCTGACCCCCTCCCCCGGCCCCCCTCCGCCGGGCGGGGACGGGGTCAGTCGGGCGTGACGCGGTAGCCCGCGGCGGCCAGCGCCGCGAGCACCTCCGCACCGTGCGGCCGGCCGCGGGTCTCGAGCTGCAGCGCGACCTCGACCTCGTCGACGTGCAGGTCGCGTCCGGTGCGCGAGTGCTCGACGTCGAGGACGTTCCCGCCGGTCGTCGCGAGGACGGCGAGCAGCTGCGCCAGCGCGCCCGGGCGGTCGGGGATGGCCACCCGCAGCGACAGGAAGCGACCGGCCGCGACCAGCCCGTGGCGCACCACCTTGGTGAGCAGCAGCGGGTCGATGTTGCCGCCGGAGACGACGGCGACGACGGGCGCCGCGAAGGCCGTCGGGTCCTCCATGACGGAGGCCACGGCAGCGGCGCCGGCCGGCTCGACGACGAGCTTGGCCCGCTCGAGGCACAGCAGCAGCGCGCGCGACAGCGCCTCCTCGTCGACGGTGACCACGCGGTCGACGAGGTCGCGCACCAGCGGGAACGTGACGTCGCCGGGGCGGCCGATCGCGATGCCGTCGGCCATGGTGGTCATGGCGGCCAGCGGCACCGGTCGCCCGGCCACCAGGGAGGCCGGGAACGCCGCCGCGCCGGTCGCCTGCGCCGCGACGACGCTCACGTCCGGCCGCAGCCCCTTGACGGCCGCGGCGATCCCGGACACCAGCCCGCCGCCGCCCGTGCACACGACGACGGTGCGCACCTGCGGGCACTGCTCCAGGATCTCGAGCCCGACCGTGCCCTGCCCGGCGATGACGTCGGGGTGGTCGAAGGGGTGGATCAGCACGGCGCCGGTCTGCTCGGCGTGCGCCCGCGCCACCAGCAGGGCCTCGTCGACGGTGGCGCCGGCGTGCCGGACCTGCGCGCCGTACCCGCGGGTCGCCGCCACCTTGGGCAGGGGGGCCGACTCCGGCATGAACACCGTCGACGAGCAGCCGAGCAGCGACGCGGCGAGGGCCACCCCCTGGGCGTGGTTGCCGGCGCTGGCGGCGACCACGCCGCGCGCCCGCTCGGCCTCCGACAGGCGGGCGATCCGGACGTACGCTCCGCGGATCTTGAAAGAGCCGGTGCGCTGCAGGTTCTCGCACTTGAGCAGCACGTCCCCGCCGACCTTCTCCGACAGGCTGCGCAGCCCCTCGAGCGGCGTGGTGCGGGCGATCCCGACGAGCAGCTCGCGCGCCGCGCGGACGTCCTCCAGACCGACCGAGGGCACGACCGTCTCCGTCATGCGCCCAGTGTCCCACCTCGGTCCACAGGACCGGCCGGTGGCGCGCTCCCCGGACCTGCGCCGACGGGGGGCGGGCCGGCGGAGGCGGACGTACTGTCGAGCGGTGACGAGCACAGCAGCCACCGCCCCCGCACCGGCGCCCACGACGCTCGGCGAGCTGCGGGCCGGCGGTCACGTCCTGCGGTCGGTCAAGGCGGAGGTCCGCGACAACCTGCTGGCCCGGCTGGCGGCCGGCGAGACGGCCTTCCCGGGCATCCTCGGCTTCGACGACACGGTCCTGCCGCAGGTCGAGCGCGCCCTGCTCGCCGGTCACGACCTGGTCCTGCTCGGTGAGCGCGGACAGGGCAAGACCCGGCTGATCCGCACCCTCGTCGGACTGCTCGACGAGTGGACGCCGGTGCTGGCCGGCTCCGAGCTCAACGAGCACCCGTACACCCCGATCAGCCCCTGGGGACGGCGCTGCGTCGCCGAGCACGGCGACGCGGCCCCCGTCGACTGGCGCCACCGCAGCGACCGCTACGGCGAGAAGCTCGCGACCCCCGACACGTCCGTCGGCGACCTCATCGGCGACGTCGACCCCATCAAGGTCGCCGAGGGGAGGACGCTGGGCGATCCGGAGACGGTGCACTACGGGCTGGTCCCGCGCACCAACCGCGGCATCTTCAGCGTCAACGAGCTGCCCGACCTCGCCGAGCGCATCCAGGTCGCCCTGCTGAACGTCCTGGAGGAGCGCGACATCCAGGTCCGCGGCTACACGCTGCGCCTGCCGCTGGACCTGCTGCTGGTCGCCTCCGCCAATCCCGAGGACTACACCAACCGCGGCCGCATCATCACCCCGCTCAAGGACCGCTTCGGCGCGGAGGTACGCACGCACTACCCGCTCGAGCTCGCCGACGAGGTGCGCCTCATCGAGCAGGAGGCGCAGCTCGCGTGGCCCGGTGCCGCCCCCTCCTCCGGCGCCCACGTCCCCGACCACCTGCTGCAGGTCGTCGCCCGCTACACGCGGCTCGTGCGCGAGTCCCCCCAGGTCGACCAGCGCTCGGGGGTCAGCGCCCGCTTCGCGGTGGCGTCCGCGGAGACCGTCGCCGCCTCGGCCGTGCGCCGCGCCGCCATCACCGGCGAGCCGGTCGCGGTCGCCCGCGTCTGCGACCTGCCGGCCGTGGTCGAGGCCTCCCGCGGCAAGGTGGAGTTCGAGTCGGCCGAGGAGGGCCGCGAGCTGGAGGTGCTGCACCACCTGCTGCGCCGCGCCACGGCCGACACGTTCCGGGCGCTGCTCGCGGGCAGCGACCTGTCCGGCCTGCAGGGCCGCTTCGACGAGGGCGCCACCGTGGAGACGGGCGACCTGGTGCCGGCGGCGGACCTGCTGGGCCGGCTGGGGACCGTGCCCGGGCTCGGCCAGCTGCTGCAGCGCCTCGGCATCGAGCAGGAGTCGCCGCCGCTGGCCGCCGCGGCGCTCGAGTTCGCGCTCGAGGGCCTGCACCTCAACCGCCGCCTGGCCAAGGACGAGGTCGCCGGGCGCACCGTCTACGGCCGGCGCTGAGGTGCCGCGGGTGAGCGGGCTCCGGCGATGAGCGCGCACGCCTACCGCTACGGCTCCTGGTCAGGTGGCCGCGACCCGCTCGAGCCGCCGTACGACGTGGCCTCGGCGCTCGACCAGATCGGCGAGCAGGTCCTGGACGGCGCGAGCCCGCGGCAGGCGCTGCGCGACCTGCTGCGGCGCGGCGCCGACGGGCTGCGCGGGCTCGACGAGCTGCGGCGCTCGGTCGCGAAGCGGCAGCGGCAGGCGCGCCAGAAGGGCCAGCTCGACGGCACGCTGCAGGAGGTCCGCGAGCTGCTCGACACGGCGCTCGAGCACGAGCGGCGGGAGCTGTTCCCCGACCCGTCCGACGCTGCCCGGATGCGCGAGCTCGAGCTCGACACGCTCCCGAACGACACGGCCCGGGCCGTGCAGGCCCTGAAGCCGTACGACTGGCGCAGCCAGCAGGCGCGGGAGGCGTACGAGGCGATCGACGACCTGCTGCGCCGCGAGGTCCTCGACAGCCAGTTCACGGGCATGAAGCAGGCCCTCGAGAACGCCTCGCCGCAGGACCTCCAGGCGGTCAAGGACATGCTGGCCGATCTCAACGCGATGCTCGAGGCCGACGCCCGCGGGGAGCACACGCAGGAGGCGTTCGACTCCTTCCTGAGCAAGCACGGGGAGTTCTTCCCGTCGGACCCCGAGACGCTCGAGGAGCTCGTCGACGACCTCGCGCGCCGCGCGGCGGCGCAGCAGCGGCTGATGGACTCGCTGACGCCGCAGCAGCGGCAGGAGCTCGGCGAGCTGATGCAGGGCGCGATGGACCTCGACCTGCAGGCCCAGCTGGCGCAGCTCGGGGACGCGCTGCGCAACGCCCGGCCCGACCTGCCATGGGGAGGTCGCGAGCGCATGCGCGGTGAGCAGGGCATGGGGATGGGCGACGCCACGACGGCGCTGGAGGAGCTCGCCGACCTCGACGACCTGGAGTCGGCGCTCGCCCAGGACTACCCGGGCGCCTCGCTCGACGACATCGACGAGGCGGCCGTCCAGCGGGCGCTCGGCCGGGGGGCCGTCGACGACGTCGCCGCGCTGCGCCGCATCGAGCGCGAGCTGCTGGAGCAGGGCTACCTGGTGCGGGACGGTCAGGGCCGGCTGGAGCTGTCGCCGCGGGCGGTGCGGCGCGTCGGGGCCACCGCCCTGCGCAAGGTGTTCTCCCGGCTCGACGCCGGCGGCCGTGGCGGGCACGACGTGCAGGACGCCGGAGCCGCCGGCGAGACGACCGGTGCCAGCCGCGCCTGGCAGTTCGGCGACGAGCAGCCGCTGGACGTGGTCCGGACGGTCCGCAACGCGGTCCTGCGGTCGGGCCCGTCCGGACCGCGGGTGCGGCTGCACGTCGAGGACTTCGAGGTCGTCGAGACCGAGCGGCGCACGTCGGCGGCCGTCGCCCTGCTGGTCGACCTGTCGTTCTCGATGGAGCTGCGCGGCACCTGGGGCACCGCCAAGCAGACCGCGCTGGCCCTGCACTCGCTGGTCACGACGAAGTACCCGCAGGACAGCATCGAGATCATCGGCTTCAGCGACTACGCCCAGGTGCTCAGCCCCGAGAAGCTGGCCGGGCTCGACGCGCAACGGGTGCAGGGCACCAACCTGCAGCACGCCCTCGTGCTCGCCGGGCGCCACCTCGGCAAGCACCCCGACAGCGAGCCGGTCGTCCTGGTGGTCACCGACGGCGAGCCGACGGCGCACCTCACGCGCAGCGGCTACGCGGAGTTCTGCTGGCCGCCGCTGCCCGAGACGCTCGCGCTGACGATGGCCGAGGTGGAGCGGGTCACCCGGCGCGGCGCGACGATCAACGTCTTCATGCTGGACGACGAGCCGCGGCTGGTCGAGTTCGTCGAGCACCTCGCGGCCCGCAACGGCGGCCGGGTGTTCTCGCCCGACCCCGAGCGGCTCGGGGAGTACGTCGTCAGCGACTACCTGCGCGCCCGACGCGGTCGGCGCGGGCGCTGACCTAGCCTCGGCGCCATGCGCTACTCCGGGGCCTACGCCGTCGTCCTCGTCCTGCACCTGATCACGGTGGCCTTCGTCATCGGCCCCGTCGCCGTCGCGACGCCGCTGTCGGCGCGGGCGGCCCGGGCCGGCGCTGCGGACGCGCTGCGGGACCACACCCGCACGACCCGCGTCTACGCCCTCGCCAGCGTGGTGACGGTGCTGCTCGGCTCGGCCATGATCGGCCTGGGTGACGTCGGCGAGCAGTGGTCGATGGGTCAGGCCTGGGTGAGCGCGTCGTACGCCCTGTGGCTCGTCGCGGTCGCGCTGCTGCTCGCGGTCGTCGTCCCGGCGCAGAAGGCGGCGGGCGAGGCGATCGCCGCGGGGCGCGACGGCGGGGCGTACGCCGGGCGCATCTCCGCCGCGGGCGGCGCCGCCGCGCTGGCGTTCACGGTGATCATCGTCCTGATGGTGCTCAAGCCGGGGGTGTAGCGGCCGTCAGGCCTGCACCTGGGCGAGCGCCTGCTCGAGGTCGGCGAGCAGGTCGTCGGCGGTCTCGATGCCGACCGACAGGCGCACCAGGTCGTCGGGGACCTCCAGCGCCGAGCCCGCGACCGAGGCGTGCGTCATCCGGCCGGGGTGCTCGATGAGCGACTCGACGCCGCCGAGCGACTCGGCCAGGGTGAAGACCCGCGTGCGCCGGCAGACCTCGAGCGCGGCGGCCTGCCCGCCGGCCAGCCGGAAGCTCACCATGCCGCCCGGCGCGCGCATCTGCCTGGCGGCGATCTCGTGCCCCGGGTGGTCGGGCAGCCCCGGGTAGAGGACCTGCGAGACCTTGCCGCTCGCGGTCAGCAGGTCCACGACGCGCGCGGCGTTCGCGCAGTGGCGGTCCATCCGGACGCCGAGCGTCTTGGCGCCGCGCAGCACCAGCCAGCTGTCGAAGGCACCGGGGACGCCGCCCAGCGCGTTCTGGTGGTAGGCCAGCTCCTCCCCCAGGACGACGTCGTCGGTCACCAGAGCGCCACCCACGACGTCGGAGTGGCCGCCGAGGTACTTGGTCGTGGAGTGCACGACGACGTCGGCTCCGAGTGCGAGCGGCTGCTGCAGGTAGGGGCTGGCGAAGGTGTTGTCGACGACGAGGCGGGCGCCCGCGTCGTGCGCGAGCGTCGCGAGCGCCGCGATGTCGGCGACGCCGAGCAGCGGGTTGGTCGGCGTCTCGCACCACACCAGCGAGGTCACCCCGGGCCGCACGGCGGCGCGCACCGCGTCGAGGTCGCCGAGCGGCACGGGTGTGTGCTCGACCCCCCAGCGCTCGAGCACGCGCGCGAACAGCCGGCCGGTGCCGCCGTACGCGTCGTCGGGGATGACGACGTGCCCGCCGGGAGCCGTCACGGTGCGCAGCAGGCAGTCCTCGGCGGCCAGTCCGCTCGCGAAGGCCAGCCCGGTGCGTCCGCCCTCGAGGGCGGCCAGGCACGTCTCGAGCGCCGTGCGGGTGGGGTTGCCGCTGCGGGAGTACTCGTAGCCCTGGTGCCGACCGACCTCCGACTGGACGTAGGTCGACGTCTGGTAGATCGGGACGATCACGGCGCCCGTGGCGGGGTCGGGGTCCTGACCGGCGTGGATGGCGAGGGTCTCGAAGCCGTACCCCCCACCCGCCCAGCGGTCGGTGCGGGTGTCGCCGTGGACCTCGCTGCCGAAGTCGCGGCTGCCCGCTGCGGCGGTGTCGGCTGCGGTCTGCTCGGCCTCGGTCCGCTCGGCTGCGGTCTGCTGGGCTGCGGTCTGATCGGCCTCGTCCATGCGCAGACCGTACGGCTCCCGGGCTCCCCCGCCCGTGGTGCCGTCCGGCGCGCACCTCCCCGCACACGTGCTGATCCCCGCCGCGCCCGCCGCACGCTCGGAGCCTGCCTCGGGCGCGGCCCCGACGATCAGGACGTGTGCAGGACGGTCCGCCCGCGCCTCATGTCAGCGGCAGGACCAGCCCGACGCCCTCGGCGGCGACCGTCATGGCGCGGTCGAACCAGGCGTCGTCGTCGACCAGCGCCAGGTGGAGATGGCCGAACTGCAGGTAGCTGATCGTGCCGACGAGGATGGGCAGCAGGACCAGGCAGCGCTCGGGCAGGTCCTCGTACGGCGGCGCCGGGACGCCGCCGGCGACGTCCGACACCGCGGCGGTCACGAGCGTCGGGCCCGGCAGCGGGCGCCGCGGCGGGCACAGGCTCCCGTCGGCGGCCGCGTCCATGACGACTCGCACCATGACCCGGCCCAGGCGCACCGCGGGCTCCACCGTGTCGCCGGGTGCGCGGTAGCCGGGGACGGGCGTGCCGTAGACGAGCGCGTACTCGTGGGGCGCGTCCCTGGCCCACCTGCGCACGGCGCGGCAGACCTCGAGCCACCGGGCGCCGGGGTCCGCGCCCGCGGCGACGGCGGCCGCATCGGCACGCTCCGCCACCTCACCGACCGCGTCGTACGCGTCGACGATGAGCGCCGTCAGCAGGGCGTCGCGGCTCGGGAAGTAGCGGTAGAGCGCAGAGGAGACCAGGCCGAGGTCGCGCGCCACAGCCCGCAGCGACAGCGCGGAGGCGCCGGACTGCGCGAGGTGCTGCGCCGCCGTCGCCTTGATGGCGGCCACGACCTCCGAGCGCGCTCGTTCCCGCGCGTCCTTGACCACCGACATGCGGTCAGCATGTCACAGGTCCGGAGCGGTGATCCGTGTGCGAGAGCACCGCTCTTGACTCGAGCGGTCGGACAGCGCACAGTGCTCCTCTCGGAGAGCATCGCTCTCACCAAGGCACCCGGAGGCAGTCATGGCCCTGCACGTCGTCCTCGGCAAGGGTCCCGTCGGCAGCACCCTCGCGGACCGGCTCGTCGACGCCGGCCACGACGTCCGGGTGCTGTCCCGGTCAGGGGGTCGTCCGAGCTCCCGCGTCGAGCACGTGCCGCTGGACGCCTCCGACGCCGGCGCACTCACCGCCGCCACGCGTGGCGCCGAGGTCCTCTACAACTGCGCGAACCCGCCGTACACCCGCTGGGCGGAGCAGTGGCCGCCCGTGGCCGATGCGCTGCTGTGCGCTGCCGAGGCCACGGGCGCCGTCCTCGTCGTCATGGGCAACCTCTACGGCTACGGCCCGGTCGACGGTCCGATGACCGAGGACCTCCCACTCGCCGCCCCGGGCACGAAGGGCCGCGTGCGCGTCGCCATGTGGCAGGCGGCGCTCGACCGGCACCGGGCCGGTGCGCTGCGCATGACCGAGGCCCGCGCGTCGGACTTCGTCGGGCCCCGCGTGGTGTCCACCGGGCACCTCGGTGAGCGGGCCGTGCCGCGCCTGCTCGCGGGGAGGGCGGTCCAGCACATCGCCTCGCCGGACCAGCCCCACAGCTGGACGTCGGTCTCCGACGTCGCCCGCACCCTCGAGGCGCTCGGTGCCGACGAGCGGGCCTGGGGCCGCGCCTGGCACGTGCCGACCGCACCGCCGGTCACCTTCCGCGAGGCGGTGCACGGGCTGTGCCGCGCGGCGGGGGTCCCGCCCGTGCGGGTGACCTCGCTGCCGCACGTCGCGCTGCGCGCGGCCGGCTTGTTCGCCCCGATGCTGCGCGAGCTCGAGGAGACCCGCTACCAGTTCACCCGGCCGTACGTCCTGGACAGCAGCGCTGCGACCAAGACCTTCGCGCTGACGCCGACGCCGCTCGAGCGGACCTTCGCCGACACCGTCGCCTGGTGGCGGGGACGAGCCGCCGTCAGGAGTGGCTGAGGTAGCCCAGCAGGTCGGAGCGGGTGATGATCCCGACGGGCTTGCCGTCGTCGAGCACGAGCATCGCCGAGGCTGCCTCGAGCGCGGCCATGGCCACCTGCAGGTCCTCGCCGGCGCCGACCGTCGGCAGCGCTCGGCTCATGTGCTGCGACAGGGGGGCGTCCAGCGCGGCCCGGTCGGCGAAGACGGCGTCGAGCAGCTCGCGCTCGACGACCGCGCCGACCACCTCGGCGGCCATGACGGGCGGCTCCTCCTTGACGACCGGCATCTGGCTGACGCCGTACTCGCGCAGGATCGAGATCGCCGAGCCGACGGTCTCCTCCGGGTGCACGTGCACCAGCTCCGGCAGGTCGGCGCCCTTGCGGTGCAGGACGTCCCCCACCGTCGGCTGGGTGCTGTCCGGTGTCAGGAAGCCGTAGTCGGCCATCCACTCGTCGTTGTAGATCTTCGACAGGTAGCCGCGGCCCGAGTCGGGCAGCAGCACCACCACGACGTCGTCCTGCGTCAGCTCCTCGGCCAGCCGGAGACCGGCCGCGACGGCCAGTCCGCACGAGCCGCCCACGAGCAGCGCCTCCTCGCGGGCCAGGCGCCGCGTCGTGAGGAACGAGTCGCGGTCGCTGACGGCGATGATCCGGTCGGCGATGCTCCGGTCGTACGTCTCCGGCCAGAAGTCCTCGCCGACGCCCTCGACGAGGTAGGGCCGGCCGCTGCCGCCGGAGTAGACCGACCCCTCGGGATCGGCGCCGATGACCTGCACCCGCCCCTGCGACACCTCCTTGAGGTAGCGGCCGGTGCCGCTGATGGTCCCGCCGGTGCCGACGCCCGCGACGAAGTGCGTCACGAGGCCGTCGGTCTGGGACCAGACCTCGGGACCGGTCGTCGCGTAGTGCGCCGCGGGGTTGAGCGGGTTGGCGTACTGGTTGGGGTTCCAGCCACCCGGCGTCTCGGCGGCGAGGCGGCGCGACACCGAGTAGTAGCTGTCCGGGTGCTCCGGCGCGACGGCGGTCGGGCAGACGACGACCTCGGCGCCGTACGCCCGCAGCACCGCGATCTTCTCCGAGCTCATCTTGTCCGGCATGACGAAGATGCACCGGTAGCCGCGGGAGTTGGCCACGATCGCGAGCCCCACCCCGGTGTTGCCGCTCGTCGGCTCGACGATCGTGCCGCCGGGCTGGATGAGCCCCTCGCGCTCGGCCGCCTCCACCATGGCCAGCGCGATGCGGTCCTTCACGGACCCGCCGGGGTTGAAGTACTCCACCTTGACGAGCACCTGCGGCGCCAGCCCGGCCGCCATCCGGCCCAGCCGGACCAGCGGCGTGTTGCCGACGAGGTCGATGAGCGAGTCGCTGACCTGCACGGGGAGCCTTCCGACGGGGGACGAGCGCTCTGGCAGCCTACGGCTGCACCGGTACGTTGATCAGCGGTGACAGAGAGGCAGGAGGGGGCGACATGTCGGCCGTGCAGCTCGCGCCGGGCGTCTGGCGGATCCCTCTGGCGCCGTTCGACCTGCTCAACGCCTTCCTGCTGTCGGGCGACGACGGCAGCCTGACGCTGCTCGACGCCGGGACGAAGCGGGCGCCGCGCGCGGTCGTCGCCGCCCTCGCCGCCCTCGGCAGGTCGCCCGGGGACGTGACGCACCTGCTGCTGAGCCACGCCCACAACGACCACGCCGGCGGCGCCCGGGAGCTGCAGCAGTCGTCCGGAGGTCGCGTGCTGGCGCACGAGCGGGAAGCCGTCTACCTGCGGGAGGGCCGGATGCCGACGCCCGACCGCTCCACCTCCACCGGCCGCCTGCTGGCCCGCACGTCCGGTGGGGGCTTCGCACCGGTCGAGGTCGACGAGACGTTCGAGGACGGGGCCGAGCTGCCCCTGTCCGGTGGGCTGCGCGTCGTCCACACCCCCGGGCACACCCCCGGGCACTGCTCGTTCCTGCACGCGGCGAGCGGGGTGCTGCTCACCGGCGACGCGCTGTTCAACGTGCGGGGGCTGCGCTGGTCGATCAAGACCCCGTGCACCGACATCGCGCTGTCGCGCACCTCGGCGGCCCGTCTCGGCGAGCTCGACTTCGACGTGGCCGGCTTCGCGCACGGCGGCCACGTGTCGAGCGGTGCGAGGACGGCCGTCCGGGCCTTCCTCGCCGGACGGTCCTCGTGAGGGCGCTGACCACCCTGCCGCGCCCCGGTCCGCGGGCGCGCGACCTGGCCGTCAAGGCGGCGTACGGCACCGGGACGTTCGGTGGCGCGCTCGGCGTGACGTACGCGCTGCTGGTCACCGAGGCCAAGCTCGCCCGCAAGGTCATCGGCGTCCCGACGACTCAGGCCCCGCGCGCCGCCGGCTCGTACGGGCGTGGCCGCCGCGGTGCCCGACCGGTGCACCTGGTCGTGCTCGGCGACTCCGCCGCGGCGGGCCTCGGGTGCACCAGCGCCGACCAGACGCCGGGGGCGCTGCTGGCCGGGGCGATCGCGCGCGACCTCCGGCGGCGGGTCGACCTGGAGGTGGTCGCTCAGGTCGGCGCCCGCTCGGCCGACCTCGAGGTGCAGGTGGACCAGGCGCTGAGGCGACCCGTCGACGCGGCGGTCATCATCGTCGGCGCCAACGACGTGACCCACCGGGTGCCCATCGCCTCGGCGACCCGCGACCTGCGCCGGGCCGTGCAGGCCCTGCGCGACGCCGGCGCGGTCGTCGTCGTCGGCACCACCCCGGACCTCGGGTCGGTCAAGCCGCTGATGCAGCCGCTGCGCAGCGTCGCCGCGCAGGTGTCCCGCCGACTGGCAGCGGGGCAGACGGTCGCCACGGTGGAGGCGGGCGGCTCGGCGGTGTCGCTCGGGGACCTGCTCGGACGGGAGTTCAGCGAGAAGCCGCACCTGTGGAGCGACGACCGGTTCCACCCGTCGCCGGAGGGCTACACCCGGGTCGTCGACGCGCTGCTGCCCGCGCTGCTGCAGAGCCTGGGCGTCGACATCCCGGTCAGCGTGCCGATCAGCGACACGGTGCAGGACGTCGAGCTCGCCGCGCGGGTGGCGGCGCGCGAACCCGGTGTCGAGGTCGACCCGCTCCCGGAGCAGGCCGCGACCGGCCGCCTGGCGCTGCTGCGCCGCCGGCTGCCGCTCGTGGGCCGGGGGGCGCCCGCCGGTCCGACGGAGCCGGCCGAGCTCGCGGCCGAGCTGGCCGAGCCCGCTGGGACGCCGGGCCCGGGCCACTAGAACGACGTTCGGTCAGGGTCGTACGCTGCTGGCAGATCCCGGAAGCGCCCCGCCTCCACCGACCTAGGAGCTCACGTGCCCGAAGCCGTCATCGTCGCGACCGCCCGCACGCCCATCGGCCGGGCGTTCAAGGGCTCGCTCAAGGACATCCGTCCGGACGACCTGGCCACCACGGTGGTGCGCGCCCTGCTCGACAAGGTCCCGGCGCTGGACCCGCACGACATCGACGACCTCATGCTCGGCTGCGGCCTGCCCGGCGGCGAGCAGGGGATGAACATGGGCCGCGTGGTGGCGGTCAACCTCGGCTACGACTTCCTGCCCGGCACGACCATCACCCGCTACTGCTCCTCGTCGCTGCAGACGACCCGCATGGCGCTGCACGCGATCCGGGCCGGCGAGGGCGACGTCTTCATCTCCGCCGGCGTCGAGACGGTGAGCCGCTTCGTCAAGGGCAACAGCGACATGATCCCGGGGCAGGAGCTCACCAACCCGCTGTTCGCGGAGGCGCAGGCCCGCAGCGCCGCGCTCGCGGAGGGAGGCGTCGACGGCTGGACCGACCCGCGGGAGGACGGGAAGCTGCCCGACGTCTACATCGCCATGGGCCAGACCGCGGAGAACCTCGCCCGGCTCAAGGGCGTCACGCGGCAGGACATGGACGAGTTCGCCGCCCGCTCGCAGAACCTCGCGGAGAAGGCCATCGCCAACGGCTTCTTCGAGCGGGAGATCATCCCGGTCACCACCCCTGACGGCACGGTCGTCCGCACCGACGACGGTCCCCGTCCCGGGGTCACCGTGGAGGGGATGTCCGGTCTCAAGCCGGTGTTCCGGCCGGACGGCCTCATCACCGCCGGCAACGCCTGCCCGCTCAACGACGGGGCGTCCGCCGTGCTCGTCATGAGCGACAGCAAGGCGGCCGAGCTGGGTCTGACCCCGCTGGCGCGGATCGTCTCGACGGCCGTGACCGGCCTGTCCCCGGAGATCATGGGCTACGGCCCCGTCGAGGCCACCCGTCGCGCGCTGCAGCTGGCCGGCATGACGGTCGACGACATCGACCTGTTCGAGATCAACGAGGCCTTCGCCGCGCAGGTCATCCCGTCCTACCGCGACCTCGGCATCCCGATCGACAAGCTCAACGTCAACGGCGGCGCCATCGCGCTCGGCCACCCCTTCGGCTCGACCGGCGCGCGCATCACCGGCACGCTGCTCAACGGCCTGCAGAGCGCGGACAGGACGTTCGGGCTGGAGACGATGTGCGTCGGCGGCGGCATGGGCATGGCCATGGTCGTGGAGCGCCTGAGCTAGTCCTGCGGCGTCATCCGACGGCCGGTCCCCCGCCCGGGGGGGCCGGCCGTCTGCGCGCAGGCGTCACGTCCGGCGGCCAGGACGTCGGGCAGCCCGAGGGACGCCGCCAACGTGGCCGGGACCTGCTCGCCGAGCAGGTCGACGCGGTGCACGAGGACGTGGGCGGCCACCCGCCGGGCGGTGTCGTCGTCCGGCGCCGTCCGCACGAGGTCCTCGGACGTGACCGCCAGCTGGTCGGCAAGCGCGAGGTCGCTGTCGAGCCGCGGCACCTGACGGCGCGGTCTGCCCTCCTGCTCGGCTGCCACGTCGGCGCAGGCCTGCACGAGGTGGGCGACGAGGTCGCCCCGTGACTCCCACGGCGGTGCCGCCGCGGCGTAGCGCGCCGGTGTCCACAGGCGCAGGCGCTGGACGAGCGACCGGCTCTCGCGGCGCAGGACGCGCACCGGCGCTGCGTTCCCCTCGTCACTGCCCTGCGGCCAGGCGTCCACCGGCGAAGGGTAGCGAGCAGCCCCCCGCGTCTGGTCTCCCTCCGGGACGCACGCGGACGGGCCGCCACCCGGAGGTGACGGCCCGTCGCACGAGCGGGGACTGCGGCTAGTCGCGGCCCTGCAGGTAGGACAGCAGTCGCAGGATCTCGAGGTAGAGGAACACCAGACCGACGACGAGACCGAAGGCCACGCGCCAGGACTCCTGCTCCGGCACACCGGCGGCGACCATCTTGTCGGCCTGGTCGAAGTCGAGCACGAAGGTCAGTGCACCGAAGACGATCAGGCCCAGGCTGACGAGGATGGACAGGCCGAGGTTCTCACCGCGGATGCCGAGCGCGTCACCGTCGCCGAACAGACCGGCCACCAGGTTGAGCACGACCAGACCGACCATCCCGAGCAGCCCGAGGGTCACGACCTTCTGGAAGCGCGGGGTCGCGCGCAGGCGGCCGGACCGGTAGCCGACGAGCACGGCCGCGAAGACGGCCGTCGTGCCGAGCACGGCCTGCACGACGATGCCGCCGCCGAAGGCGGTGGCGTAGACGTGGCTGATCGCGCCGATGAAGACACCCTGCGCCGCCGCGTAGGCCATGACGAGAGCCGGGCTGACCTGCTTCTTGAAGATGTTGACCAGCGCGAGGACGAAGCCGACGATGCCGGCCAGCGCGATCACGCCGCCACCGACGTTCAGGACCCAGGCTGCCGCGCCGGTGACGACCATCGTCCCGAGCAGCAGCCCGGTCTTGACGATGACGTCGTCGAGGGTCATCCGCTGCGGCGTCGCGTACATCGCGGCGACGTCCTCCGCGGACGGGGCAGGAGCGTGGAACCCGACGCCCTGCTGCAGGCTGCGCGCCAGCGGCTCGCTGCGCGCGAAGACGGGGTTGTTGGACTGCATCTCTGACGGTCTCCTCTGCTCGGACCACGGACGGGGCCGCGCACCCAGTACAACGCATGAAGTGCGTTGCTTGTGCCCGAACCACCGGCCGTGCCCCCGGTGGGAGTCGAACCCACACCGAAGAGGCTTTTAAGGCCCCTACCTCTGCCGTTGGGTCACGGGGGCGTACGCCCCACGGTAACCGCTGAGGAGCGAGGCGCGCACGCTCGGTAGAGGTTCACCCGCACGCCCGTGAGCATCCGGGTCACAATGGGCGGGTGGCGACCGACGGCGTTCCTGGTGCCTCCTACCGGGGAGTGCTCCGCGACCGGGACTTCGGGGCGCTGCTGCTGGCTGACGGGCTCAGCATCGTCGGCGACCAGGTGGCCCGGATCGCCGTCGCGCTGCTGGTGCTGGACCGCTCGGGCTCGGCCTTCGCCGCCTCGGCGACGTACGCCTGCTCGTACCTGACCTGGCTGGTGGGCGGGCCGTTCCTGTCCGCCATCGCCGACCACTACCCGCGCCGTCGGGTCATGGTGGTCTGCGACCTCCTGCGCATGGTCCTGATCGCCGTGCTCGCCGTGCCGGGGACGCCGCTGTGGGCGGTGTTCGCCGTCCT
The DNA here is from genome assembly GCA_902805805.1 of uncultured Frankineae bacterium. The sequence continues at coordinate 15,417 of CADCUE010000140.1, forward strand.
GGTGCTCGTGGGCCTGCTGGCACCCCCCTTCGACGCGGCGCGCAGCTCGCTGGTCGCCGACCTGCTCACCGGTGAGCGCTACGTCATCGGCAACGCGCTCACCAACGCCGTGTCCCAGGCCGGCCAGCTGCTCGGGTTCGTGGCGGGCGGCGCGCTCGTGCTGGCGGTCGGCGTCGAGGGCGCGCTGCTCGCCGACGCCGCGACGTTCGCCCTGTCGGCGGTGCTGCTCCTCACCCGCGTCGTGGAGCGCGGGCACGTCCGTCAGGACGTGAGCGGCAGCGGACGGCTGACCGAGGCGGTGGCCGGCTTCGCCCTGCTGCGCAGGACCCCGCGCCTGCGGGTGCTGCTGTGCTGGGGGCTGCTCAGCGCCGCGGCGGTGATCGCGCCGGAGGGCCTGGCGGTGGCCATCGCGCGCGAGGACGGCCGAGGCGCTTTTGCCGCCGGTGTCCTGACCGCCTCCGTGCCGGCCGGCTTCCTCGTCGGCTCCTGGCTGGTCCTGCGCCTGCCGGCCGAGCGCCGCGAACGGCTCTTCCCGGCGATGGTGGCCGGCAGCTGCCTCCCGCTGCTGATGACCCCCTTCGTCTCCAGCGTCGAGGTGCTGAGCGTCCTGTGGGTGCTCGCCGGTGTCGGCAACGCCATCCAGCTGGTCGCCAACTCGTCCTTCGTCCAGGCCGTCCCCGCGCACCTGCGGGGACGGGCCTTCGGCGTCGCCGTGGCGCTGCTCATGGCGGTGCAGGGTGTGCTGCTGCTGCTGGCCGGCGCGCTGGCGGAGCTGACCGGCCCCCGAGTCCCGGTGGCGGTCGTCGCCGGCCTGACCCTGCTGCTCGTCCCGGCCCTGGTGGCCGCCTCCCAGACGCGGGACCGCCAGCCCGAGAGCGTGGAGCGGACATGACGGCCATCGCGCACACGGCGCAGCAGCGAGCGCGTTCCGCCCTGGCCTGGCTGCTGTCCGGTCTGCTGCTGCTGGGTGGCGTCCTGCTCACCGCGAGCGCCGATGCCGAGGCTCCCTGGTCGGCGGGCGGCGCGCCTCCCGCTGCCCTGCTCGCGCTGTTCACGGTGCTGTACGCCGCAGCTCAGCACTACTCCGTGGACCTCGAGCTGCGCCGGGAGACGCACAGCGTCACCCTCATGCAGCTGCCGCTCGCACTGGGACTGATGTTCCTGGCCCCCGGTCTGCACCTGGTCGCCCGGCTGGCCGCTCCGCTGGCGCTGGCCCTGCGCCAGCGGCACCCACCGCTCAAGGCGCTGTTCAACCTGGCGATGGGCGCCTTCGAGGTGGGCGCCGCCGCCAGCGCGGTGTCGCTCGTCTCCGCGGCCGAGCCCGGACCGGCGCTGTGGGCCGCGCTGACCGCCGGACTGCTGGTCGGCGACCTCGTCGGCACGGTGATGCTGCTGGTGGTGTGGTGGCTGATCGGCATGCCGGTGACCCTGCAGTCGGCCGCCCGCGCGCTGCTGCTCGTCGTGCCCGTCACCCTGCTGTTCGCGGCGCTGTCCATCGTCGCCCTGTCAGCGGTCAGCGCGGACAAGAGCACCTCGCTCGTCCTGCTGGTGCTCGCCGGCATGCTCTCGCTGGCCTACCGGACGCACCGCAAGGTCGTGGGGCAGCAGCAGGCCACCCAGAGGCTGTACGACTTCGTCAAGGACCTCGGCCCCCTCGACCTCGGCAGCCCGGCCGCCGGCGCTGCGCTGGAGCGCATGCGGGTGCTGCTGCACGCCCAGCGGCTGGACCTCGCCCTGCTCCACGGCGGGGGCTGGTGCCACCTGGTGGCTCGGGAGGACCACCCGCCCCGACGGACGCAGGCTCTGCCGCCGGGTGCCTCGGTGCCGCGGGCCGCTCTCGGCGGACCGGCGCTCGGCAGCCGGCACGGCGGGGACGAGGACACGATGGTGACGCCGCTGCTGGCCGGCAGCCAGCTCGCTGGGGTGCTGACCGCGACCGGACGGCTCGGCGCCGGACGCCGCTTCGACATGGGCGACCTGCGCCTGCTCGAGACCGTCGGCGCGGAGCTGGCGACGGCGCTCGACCGTGGCCGGCTGCTCACCGACCTGGAGCGGACCGCCACGACCGACGTCCTGACCGGGCTGCCCAACCTCACCGAGACGACGCGGCGACTGGACGCTCTGCTGCGGGAGCACGGCGAGATGGTGCTGGCCGCGGTGACGGTCCTGTCGTTCAAGGAGGTCAACGACACGCTGGGCCGCGAGCTCGGCGACGAGCTCCTGCTCGAGGTCGCTCGGCGCCTGCGGCTGGCGTGTCCGGAGGCCACTGTGGGGCGGGTCGGTGGCGCGCGCTTCGCCGTCGCCCTGCCCGCCAGTGCGGTCGGACGCGACGCGGACCACTTCGGACTGACCCTGCGCTCGCAGGTCGAGGGCACCGCTCAGCTCGGCGCGGTCGGGACGCACGTGCGGCTCTCGGTGGGGGTGGTGCAGGCCCCGGAGCACGGGGCCCGTGCCGGCACCCTGCTGCGCCGCGCGGAGACGGCGATGTACAGCGCTCGGCACGTCGGCGGCGGTCCGGTGATGTGGGCTCCCGCCTACGAGGTCTCCGGCAGCCGCCGCCTGGCCGTCGTCCTGGCGCTGCGGGAGGCGCTGTCCTGGGGTGCGCTGGCCGTGGCCTACCAGCCGAAGGTCGCCGCGACCGGTGACCGGGTCACCGGCGTCGAGGCCCTGGCGCGCTGGACGCACCCGGCGCTCGGTCTGGTGGGCCCGGCGGAGTTCGTCCCGCTGGCCGAGGCCTCCGGTCTCATGGGACCGCTCACCGCCACGGTCCTGCGGCAGAGCCTCGCCGCGTGCCGGGAGTGGCAGGGCTGCTCCCCGGGCGTGGGCGTCTCGGTCAACGTCAGTGCCGACACGGTCCTCGACGCCGGCTTCGTCACCGAGGTGGCCGGTCTGCTGGCCGAGGCCGGGGTGGCCGCGCAGCTGCTCACCCTGGAGCTCACCGAGAGCGTCCTGCTGCAGGACCCGCACCTGGCCGCGGAGCGGATGTCCGAGCTGCGCTCCCTCGGTCTCAAGCTGGCGGTCGACGACTTCGGCACGGGCTACTCCTCGCTCACCTACCTGCGCGGGCTGCCCGTCGACGAGGTCAAGATCGACAAGGGTTTCGTGGACGGTCTGGCCACCGACGCGGGAGACCGCGCGGTCGTGCGCGCGGTCGTCGACATCGCCCACACCCTCGGCCTGCGCGTCGTCGCCGAAGGGACCGAGCACGAGGAGCAGCTCGTCGAGCTCAGGACCCTCGGCGTGGACGAGGTGCAGGGCTACCTGCACGCCCGTCCCATGCCGGCGTCCGAGGTGTCGTCGTGGCTGCGAGAGCACAGCGCGCCCCGCGTGACCTGACGGAGCGTGGGAGACTACTTCCAGCAGGTGCCGCGCATGATGTTCACCTCCAGCCGACGTCACGCCGGGACGAGTCGTCCCAGCGCCGTGGTGTGACCGTTCGAGCACCGCCCGTGACGCGGTGCAGGGTAGCCCGGCGGCGGCGCAAGGCAACACCGCGGTTCACCCGGATGGGTGAACCGTGTCGGCCGCGTCGCCGCCTCCGGAACCGGACATACCCGCGTGCGCCTTGGCCCGCGCCAGTACATCGTCGAGCATCGGCTCGGTGAGCCGTCCGGTGAAGGTGTTCTGCTGGCTGACGTGGAAGCAGCCGAGCACGGTCGGCCCGGCCGGCAGGTCCACCTGCGCACCGTGCGCGAAGCGCGGCACGGGAGCCGGGACCCGCTCGCCCGCGGACCTGAGCACCGGCCACAGGGCCGCCCACCCGTAGCCGCCCAGCACCACGACCGCCCGCACCGTCGGCTGCAGGAAGGTCCACTCGGCGGTCAGCCACGGTGCGCACGCGTCCCGCTCCTGGGTCGTGGGGCGGTTGCCCGGTGGGGCGCAGCGCACGGGCAGGGTGATGCGCGTGCCGTGCAGCTGCAGGCCGTCGTGCGCGGACGTCGACACCGGCGAGCTGGCCAGACCGGCGCGGTGCAGCGCGGCGAACAGCCAGTCACCGCTGCGGTCGCCGGTGAAGATCCGTCCGGTGCGGTTGCCCCCGTGCGCCGCCGGAGCCAGCCCCACCACGGCGATCCGCGCCGACTGCGGACCCCATCCGGTGATCGGCCGGCCCCAGTAGACCTGGTCGGCGTACGACGCCCTGCGCGTCTGGGCGACCTCCTCGCGCCAGGCCACCAGCCGAGGGCACGCCCGGCACACCGACGACCGCCCGTCGACGTCGCGCAGCGCGCGGGCGCTGCGTGCCAGACGCACGACGTCGGCAGCGGTGCGCGCGACCGGTGTGGCGGCGGTGGCGGCATCGGTCGGGTGGCCGGTGCCCGGGAGGATCACGGAGGGATCGGGACGGGGACGGTCACCGGTCGGACCGCCGCTGCTGCGGCGGCTGACCGGCGTCGGGGACCGACCAGGCGATCCCGTCGAGGATGTCGGACTCGCTGACCAGCACCTCGGGCAGCGAGAGGCGGTCGACGAGCGTGGCGAGGACGAGCGCGCCGGCCCCGATCACGTCCACCCGCCCCGGGTGCATCACCGGCAGCGCAGCCCGTTGCTCGCGGGTCATCGCGAGCAGCGAGGACGCCACGTCCTGCACGTCCGCGGCGGACAGGCGCGACAGGTGCGTGCGGGTGGCGTCGTACGCCGGCAGCTGCAGGGCCAGCGCCGCCACGGTCGTCACCGAGCCGGCCAGTCCCACGGCCGTGCGTGCCCGTCCGACCGGGACGACCTCCCGCACCAGCGCCAGCGCGGCGTCGACGTCGGCCCGGGCCGCCGCCACCTGCGCCGCGTCCGGCGGGTCCCCGACGAGGTGGCGCTCGGTCAGGCGCACGCACCCGACGTCGACCGACCGCGCGGCCTCGACCGAGGTCGTGCCGAGGACGAACTCGGTGGAGCCGCCGCCGATGTCGACGACGAGGAACGGCCCCTGCGCCGGGTCCAGACCTCGGGTGGCGCCGTCGAAGGACAGCGCGGCCTCCTCGTCTCCACTGATGACCTCCGGCTCGACCCCGAGCGCGTCCAGCACCATCGCACGGAAGTCGCTGCGGTTGCGGGCGTCCCGCGTGGCGCTGGTGGCGACCATGCGCAGCCGCTCGACGCCCCGCTCGCGGCAGCAGTCGGCGTAGTCGACCAGCGCTCGCCGGGTGCGCTCGACCGCTTCGGCCGCGAGCTCCCCGGTGCGGTCCACGCCCTGGCCCAGCCGCACCACGCGCATCTCGCGGTGCACGTCGGTCTTGTCGTTCCCGACGACGTCCGCGACGAGCAGCCGGACGGAGTTGGTCCCGCAGTCGACCGCGCCGACCCTCACGAGCGGGTCCGCTGACCGGGAAGGGCGTCCGGGTCGTCGGGATCGACGCACGCGCCCCTGGCCCACCAGTCGGGCAGCCGCTCGAGGGCCTCGTCGCCGAAGGGGTTGACCCCGGGGCCGACCGCCAGGCTGTGGGCGACCAGGACGTGCAGGCACTTGACCCGCACCGGCATGCCACCCTGCGCCGGCACGCCCTGCAGGACCTCGAGCCGGTCACGCCGGGCGACGTAGTCGCGGGACGCCGCCTCGTAGCGCTCCCGGAGCGCGGGATCGTCGGCGAGCCGGGCGGTCTGCTCCTTCATGAGCCCCTCCGCCTCGAGCGTCCCGATGGCGGAGGCGAGGCGCGGGCAGGTGAGGTAGTAGAGCGTCGGGAAGGGCGTGCCGTCGTCGAGCCGCGGCTTGGTCTCGACCACGTCCGGCAGGGTGCACGGGCAGCGGTGCGCGACGGCGGTCATGGCGCGCGGGGTGCGGCCCAGCTGCAGTCCGACAGCCGTCACGTCACGGGCCTCGGGCGAGCTCACGGCGCGGTCGCCGGCCGGTCAGCCTCCTCCACGCTGTCCCACAGCCGCGCGAACCACGGTGCCTGGTCGACGGCTGCCCGCTCCTGCGCCTGCGGCTCGGCCGGCGGGATGACGACGTACGCCGTCTCACCCGGCAGGACGAAGTGCAGCCGTCGCCTGGCCTCCGCCGCGATGTGGTCCGGGTCGTCGAGCCGCTCGCGCTCTGCGGTGAGCGCGGCCACGCGCTGCTCGGCCTCGGCGTTGGCCCGCGCCAGCGCGGCGATCTCCCCCCGCTGCGAGACGAACTCCCGCAGCGGCAGTGCTGCGCTGACGACCAGCGTCACGACCACCAGCACGAGGACCGCGATGCGGCCGGCGGACAGGCGCCCGAGGCGTCCGCCCGGCCGCCGGGCACGCAGGCCGGCCAGGCGCGCGCGACCGGTCGGTCCTGCGCCCGCCGTCGCTGTGCCGGTGGTGGCCGGTCCGGTCGCCGCCGCTCCGACCGGTGCCGGGCGGGTGCGCACGACCCGCGGTGCGGTCTGCCGAGGGAGCGGTCGCGCCGGTCGCCGGCCTGCGGACGGACGGCCCGACCCGGAGGACGGCCGGCCCGCCGACGGGACCGGTCGGCCCGCGGACGGAGAGGGCCGGCCCGACGCTGCTGACGGTCGGCCCGACGCTGCTGACGGTCGGCCCGCCGACGACGGCGGCGGCCGGCGCGGCGAGGTCATCGCGAGGGCGCGCCCTCGGGTCGGAACCGCGGGAAGGCCGTGGCACCGGCGTAGCGGGCCGCGTCGTCCAGCTCCTCCTCGATGCGCAGGAGCTGGTTGTACTTCGCGACGCGCTCCGAGCGGGCCGGTGCACCGGTCTTGATCTGACCGCAGTCGGTGGCCACCGCCAGGTCGGCGATGGTCGTGTCCTCGGTCTCGCCCGAGCGGTGGCTCATCATGCAGCGGTAGCCGCTGCGGTGGGCGAGGTGCACGGCGTCGAGTGTCTCGGTGAGCGTGCCGATCTGGTTGACCTTGACGAGCAGCGCGTTGGCGCAGCCACGGGCGATGCCGTCCGCGAGGCGCTGCGGGTTGGTGACGAACAGGTCGTCGCCCACGATCTGCACCCGACCGCCGAGCGCTGCCGTCATGCGCTCCCAGCCGTCCCAGTCGCTCTCGTCGAGGGGGTCCTCGATCGACACCATCGGATAGGCGTCGACCAGTCCTGCGTAGTAGTCGATCATCTCGTCGGCCGTCTTGGTGCCGCCCTCGAACCGGTAGCCCTCGCCCTTGACGTGGAACTCGGTCGCGGCGACGTCGAGGGCAAGGGCGATGTCGCGGCCGGGGGTGAACCCGGCTCCCTGGACGGCCTCGAGGATGAGGTCGAGAGCCTCGCGGTTGCTCGACAGGTCGGGCGCGTAGCCGCCCTCGTCGCCGACGCCGGTGGCCAGACCGCGCGCCTTGAGCACCTTCTTGAGCTCGTGGTAGGTCTGGGCGCCCCAGCGCAGCGCCTCGGCGAAGCTGGCCGCGCCGATCGGCGCGATCATGAACTCCTGGACGTCGACGTTGCTGTCGGCGTGCGCCCCGCCGTTGAGGATGTTGAGCATCGGCACGGGCAGCAGGTGGGCGTTGGGACCGCCGACGTAGCGGAACAGCGGCAGACCGCTCGAGTCGGCCGCCGCCTTGGCGACCGCCAGGCTGACCCCCAGCAGCGCGTTGGCGCCGAGCCGGCTCTTGTCCGGGGTGCCGTCGAGGTCGATGAGCACCTGGTCGACGATGCGCTGCTCGGTGGCCTCGATGCCGAGCAGCTCCTGGCCGATGACGTCCAGGACGGCGTTGACCGCGGACTGCACGCCCTTGCCGCCGTAGCGGCTGCTGTCGCCGTCGCGCAGCTCGACCGCTTCGTACGCCCCGGTGCTGGCGCCGCTGGGCACCGCGGCGCGGGTGAGCGTGCCGTCGTCGAGCGCGACCTCGACCTCGACGGTGGGGTTGCCGCGCGAGTCGAGGATCTCGCGGGCGCCGACGGCCTCGATGGTCGACACGGTTCTCCTGCTGCGCTCGGTGGGCGGGACGCCGCGAGCCTAGCCCCGTCGGCTCCTGCTCTCGGGGAGGCGTGCCCGGCCGGCCGGCTACCGCCAGAGCCGGGCGCCCCGGGTGATGCAGGCCGTCCCGCGGGCCGAGGCGTAGAAGCCGCGTGCGCCGTCGTCGAGGTCGACCAGCGCCTGCCGCACGTCCGGTCCGACGGGGCCGACGGGCTGGCCCAGGCAGAACCGGCCGAACTCCACGCACGGCGGAGCGGCGAGCGCCTCCCGCAGCTCGAGCGTGCGCCCGTCGGCCGTCTCGAGGTGGAGGGTCCCGGCCAGGTCGGCCTCGGTCCACGGGCCCGGGGTGTCGAGCAGCAGGCTCTCCCCCGCCGCGCCGTCGACGAGGTGCGGTCCGTACCGCGCCCGCAGCGCGTCGTAGTGCGCTCGGGGCAGCAGGGACAGGCCGTTGACCAGCCGGACGTTGCGGGTGTCGGGGTGGTCGGCGTGGTGCACGTCGAGCACCGGCCCGTCCGGCGTCCGGCCGACGACGCCGCGCGGTCCCACCTCCAGCGCCTCGACCTCGAGCAGCGGCGCGGGGTCGTAGACGCGGGCGCCCTGCGGACCGGGCTTGAGGCGTGACCGCTGCACCTGCAGCCGGACCACCGTGCCGAGCAGCTCCATGCGCGGGGAGTCTGGCACCCGCACGGGCGCCGCGCCGACCGGTCAGGCGCCTGCGGGCGCGCCGTCGCCGTCCGGGACCAGCAGCGCGGCCCACTCGGCCGGGTCGAGCCGGGCGGGATCCCGACCGGCCGCGGCGAGCTGCGCCTCCACGGCGGCCAGGCGGTCGCGGTAGGCCCTGGCCGTCGTGCGCAGCGCGGCCTCGGGGTCCAGCCCGGCCGCGCGACAGCGCCGCACCAGCTCCCAGAGCTCGCCCCCGAGCCCGTCGAAGTGCGGCACCGGCGCCCCCAGACGACCGGCGCGCTTCTGCAGCTTGGCCGCCAGGGTGAGGGCGGGCTGGGACAGCGGCACCCCGTCGGTGACCGACGTCCGGCCCTTCTCGGCCTGCTTGAGCGCCTCCCACGTCCCTTCGAGGTCGTCGGCCGACGTCCCCGCGAAGACGTGCGGGTGACGCCGGACGAGCTTGTCGACGAGGTCCCCCGCCACGTCGTCGATCGACCACGGCGCGTCGGCCTCCTCGGCCAGCCGGGCGTGGAACACCACCTGCAGCAGGACGTCCCCCAGCTCCTCGCGCAGGTCGACGAGATCGCCGTCCTCCAGCGCCGCGTAGGCCTCGTAGGCCTCCTCGAGCAGGTACGGCATGAGGCTGGTGTGCGTCTGCTCGGCGTCCCAGGGGCAGCCGCCGGGCGAGCGGAGCCGGTCCATGACCGCGACCACGTCGAGCAGCCGCGCTCCGGGCGGGTCGTACGAGCCGTGGACGAGCTCGACGGCGGGTCCACCTCCGACCGAGCGCAGGCCGACGGCCCGCACGAGGTCGGCGTCCGGTGCGAGCCAGACGACGGTCTCGCCGGCGAGTGCCCGCGCGTGCAGCGCTCCGGCGTCGGGATCGACCACGCTCACGTCGATCCCGGCGTCGCGCAGGAACGGCAGCTGCGGGTGGTCGGGGTCGGCCGTGCAGACCTGCCCTGCCCGCAGCGCCTCCCAGGCCGGCCAGGACAGCACACCCGGCGGGACCCTCGGCGAGAGGGCGATCAGGACGACGCGGCCGCCCATCCGGCCGGCTCCCCTCAGCCCTCCGCCGACGGCACCGGCTCGGGGACCTCGTCGATGAGCGGCGGCTGCTCCTGCTGCCCCTCACCGCCCGGCGCCTGCCCCTCGGGCGCCTGACCCTCAGGAGCCTCACCGGCGTCGGCGTCCGGAGCGGAGGTCGTGACGCCGTTCGGGTCCTCGACGGCCTCGACGGTGCCGGTCTCGGCGTCCCAGCGACCGAAGCGGGGGTTGACCTTGACGCCGAGGTCGTCGGCGACCTCCCGCAGCCGCGCCCCGGTGGCAGACGCCCGCTGCTCCTGCAGCACACCGCGGCGCAGCTCGGGGGTCGCCTCCGCGAGCGACGTGGTCCTGCGCTCGATGACGTTCACGACGTGCCAGCCGAACTCGGTCTGGACCACGCCGTAGCTGCCCGGCTTCGCGCTGAACAGCAGCGCCTCGAACTCGTCGACGAACTGGCCGCGGCCGGCGGTCCCGAGGTCACCACCCCTGTCCTTGTTCGACTCGTCCGTGGAGAACTCGGCGGCCAGCGCTGCGAAGCGGGAGGGGTCGGCCTGCACCTGGGCGAGGATCGCCCGGGCCTGCGCCTCGTCCGCCACCAGGATGTGGCGGGACCGGACCTGGTCGTACTGCGCGAGGCCCTGCGCGTACTGCTCCTGCAGCTGCTCGTCGGTGACCTGCTCGTCCTTGGTGAGCTCGTCGGCGAGGGCCTGCTCGAGGACGGCGTCGCGCACGACGCCCGGCAGGTCCTGCTTCGAGATGCCGTTCTGCGCCACCTGGGCCTCGACCGCCTCGCGGCTGCCGGCCGCCGAGATCGCCTGCTGCAGCAGCGCGTCGACGTCCCCCTGGTCGACGGTGACGCCCTCCCGCTCGGCTGCCGCCTGCAGCACCTCGCGGTTGATGAGCCGGCCCAGGGTCTGCCGCTGGAAGGCCGCGCGGTCCTGGCCGAGGGCCTCTGCGGCCTGCGGGTCGGACAGGCCGCGCTCGACCACGGCCGTCAGGCGGTCGGCGGGGATGCGCTCCTCGCCGACCACCGCCGCGGCACCGGGGCGGAGCGAGGCCGAGCCGCACCCGCTCAGCAGGAGGACGGCCAGCGCGGTCGCGGCGGCCAGACGGGAGGAGCGGATCACGAGCGGGACCTCTCAGGACGGGGACGAGGAGCAGACTGCCACGGGCGAGGTGTCGTCAGCGTGTGGTCAGCCGGCCGCCGCGGCCGCGGCGACGCTGTCGCCCACGACGGCGTCGAGCAGCGCGCGGCACCAGTCGAGCAGCTCGACGTCGCGCACGGGCTGACCGCCGATGCGTGCCGTCATCGGCCGCGGGACGAGCACCGTGCCGTTCGTCGGCTTGACCACCGAGCGCGGGAACAGCCGCTGCAGCCGCATCGTCTGCGACTCGCGCAGCTGCAGCGGGGCGAAGCGGACCTGGTTGCCCTGCAGGGCGACCTCGGTCAGGCCGTAGCGGCGGGCGACGACGCGGAACGCCGCGACGGCCAGCAGGCGCTCGACCGGGTCGGGCAGCGGGCCGTAGCGGTCGGCCAGCTCCTCGCGGACGGCGGCGATCGCGCCGTCGTCGTACGCGCCCGCGAGGCGGCGGTAGGCCTCCAGCCGCAGCCGCTCGCCCGGGATGTAGTCGTGCGGCAGGTGCGCATCCACGGGCAGGTCGACCTTGGTGTCGGGCAGCGCCTCGTCCTCCGGTGCACCGCCGCGCTTGAAGTCGCTGACGGCCTCCCCGACCAGGCGCATGTAGAGGTCGAAGCCGACGCTCGCGATGTGGCCGGACTGCTCACCGCCGAGCAGGTTGCCGGCGCCCCGGATCTCGAGGTCCTTCATGGCGACGGCCATGCCCGCGCCGATCTCGGTGTTCTGGGCGATCGTCGCGAGGCGGTCGTGCGCGAGCTCGGTGAGCGGCTTGTCCGGCTGGTAGGTGAAGTAGGCGTACGCCCGCTCACGGCCCCGGCCGACGCGACCGCGGATCTGGTGCAGCTGCGACAGGCCGAACTTGTCGGCCCGATCGACGATCAGCGTGTTGGCGTTGGGGATGTCCAGGCCGGACTCGACGATGGTCGTGCAGACCAGGACGTCGAACTCCTTCTCCCAGAAGCCGACCATCACGTGCTCGAGGGCGTCCTCGCTCATCTGCCCGTGCCCGGTGGCGATGCGCGCCTCCGGGACGAGCTCGCCGAGGCGCTTCGCGACGCGGTCGATCGACTCGACGCGGTTGTGCAGGAAGAACACCTGCCCCTCGCGCATCAGCTCGCGCCGGACCGCTGCGCTGACCTGCTTCTCGTCGTACGGGCCGACGAAGGTCAGCACCGGGTGCCGCTCCTCCGGCGGGGTGAGGATCGTCGACATCTCGCGGATGCCGGTCAGGCTCATCTCGAGGGTGCGCGGGATCGGCGTGGCGGACATCGTCAGCACGTCCACGGCCGTGCGCATCTGCTTGATGAACTCCTTGTGCTCGACGCCGAAGCGCTGCTCCTCGTCGACGATGACGAGGCCGAGGTCCTTGAAGCTCGTGTCCCGGGACAGCAGCCGGTGGGTGCCGATGACGACGTCCACCTCGCCGCTCGTGACGCCGTCCATGACCTCCTTCTGCTCCCTGTCGGAGTTGAAGCGGCTGACGGCGCGGACCGTGACCGGGAACGCCTGGAAGCGGTCGCGGAAGGTGTTGTAGTGCTGCTGCACCAGCAGCGTCGTGGGGACGAGGACGGCGACCTGCTTGCCGTCCTGCACGGCCTTGAACGCTGCGCGCACGGCGATCTCGGTCTTGCCGTAGCCGACGTCGCCCATGACGACGCGGTCCATCGGGACCGGCTTCTCCATGTCCTCCTTGACCTCGGAGATCGCCTCGAGCTGGTCGGGCGTCTCGACGTACGGGAAGGCGTCCTCGAGCTCGCGCTGCCACGGGGTGTCCGGCGCGAAGGCGTGACCGGGCGCGGCCATCCGCGCGCTGTAGAGCTGGATGAGACCGGCGGCGATGTCCTTGACGGCCTTCTTGGCCCGTCCCTTGCGCTTGGCCCAGTCGGCGCCGCCGAGGCGGTCGAGGGTGGGCGCCTCACCGCCGACGTACTTCGTGACCAGCTCGAGCTGGTCGGTCGGGACGAAGACGCGGTCGCCGGGCTGGCCCCGCTTGCTCGGCGCGAACTCCAGGATGAGGTACTCGCGCGTCGCCCCCTGCACCGTGCGCTGCACCATCTCGACGTAGCGCGCGACGCCGTGCTGCTCGTGCACGACCGTGTCGCCGGTGCGCAGCTGCACCGGGTCGACCGCGTTCTTGCGCTTGCTGGGCATGCGCTTGCTGACGTCCTTGCTGCCCGTCGCGCGGGTGCCGGTCAGGTCGCTCTCGGTCAGCAGCACCGTCTTGAGGAGGTCGCTGCGGAAGCCGGTCTCGAGGCAGCCGGCCGCCAGCTGCACGACGCCGGCCTCGCCCGCGCGGTCGTCGAGCCGGGACGGCACCTCGGCGTCCTTCAGCAGCTCGTGCAGGCGCTGCGCCGGTCCGTGACCCTCGGTCGTGACGACGACGCGCCAGCCGGCCCTGGTCCAGTCGCGCAGATCCGCGATGGCGCGGTCGATCTCGCCGCGGTAGGCGGGCGGCGGCTGCGCGGCCAGCACCACGGCGTCGTCGTCGAGGTCCTCGTCGGTGGTGAACGGGCTGACCGTCCACCACGGCAGACCGATGGTCGCGGCGTGCTCGCGCACCTCGACCAGCGTGCGGTAGGCCGCCGCTCCGAGGTCGATGGGCGCCTGCCCGCCGACGGCCGCGGTGGCCCAGGAGGCCTCGAGGAACTCCTGGCTCGTGCGCACGAGGTCGTGCGCACGCGTGCGGACCTTCTCCGGATCGGTGACCACCACGGTGGTGTGCGGCGGCAGCTCGTCGACCAGCAGCCGCAGCTCGTCGACGAGCACGGGCGCCAGCGCCTCCATGCCCTCGACCGGGTGCCCGTCGGCGATCCTGACGCAGATCTCGGCCAGCTCGGGGTGCGACTGCGCGAGCGCGCGGGCCCGGGCACGCACCTCGGGCGTCAGGAGCAGCTCGCGGCACGGCGGCGCCCAGAGCCCGTGCTGGACCTCCCCGAGGCTGCGCTGGTCGGCCACCTTGAACGAGCGGACCTCCTCGACGCTGTCACCCCACCACTCGACGCGGACCGGGTGCTCCTCGGTCGGCGGGAACACGTCGAGGATGCCGCCGCGCACGGCGAACTCGCCGCGCTTCTCGACCAGCTCGACGCGGGCGTACGAGATGTCGACCAGGCGCCGGACCACCGCGTCGAGGCCGCCGTCGACGTCGGCGCCCTTGACCAGCTGCACCGGCTCGAGATCACCGAGCCCGGGCACCTGCGGCTGCAGCAGGCTGCGCACAGGCGCCACGACGACGTCCAGCGGACCGGTCGCGGGGTCGGTGGGGTCGGGGTGGGACAGACGGCGCAGGACGGCCAGCCGCCGGCCGACCGTGTCGGCCCGCGGGCTCAGCCGCTCGTGCGGCAGCGTCTCCCAGCTCGGGAACAGCGCCACCCGGTCGCCGTCGAGCAGGCTGGCGAGGCCGGCGACGAGGTCCTCGGCCTCCCGCCCGGTGGCCGTGACGGCCAGCACCGTGCGGCCGCGGCGGACGAGACCGGCCAGGACGAACGGGCGCAGGCCGGTCGGTCCGGTGAGGTCGACCGTGGGCGCCGTGGGCGTCTCCAGTGCGCGCGCCAGGGACGGATCGCCGGAGACGACGTCGAGCAGGTCGCGGAGCGACAAGAGTGGGCCTTCCATGCCGACAGGCCCCGCACGGCCGAGGGCCGGGGGGTGCGGGCGCGGCCTCGCGCCCCTCCCAGGGTACGTCCGGGGGCGGGGTCGACGCGCCGACCCTTGCCCGTCGGGCGGGAGGCGGCGGTCTGTCGAGAAACGGCGCCGGTCGAGGCGAGCGACGGTACGGTCAGCCGGCTGCGTCGCTGAGGGGGCCGATGGCTGTGCCGGATCACAGGAGCTCCACGAAGGGGCATGCGCGCCCGGCTCCGCCCATCACGGCCCGCAGGCGGGTGGGCACCGCAGCCACCGCCCCCCGGCACTCGGCGCCTCGGGCGCACAGGGCCCCGGCGGAGGGGACGCGGACACGCGGCAGAGCTCCGGCGCCCAGCCGTCGACCGGTGGTCGTCGGGGCCGCGGCCATGGCACTCGCACTCGCGGTCGTCGTCGGCGGGCAGCAGATCATGCGCGATGAGCCCGACAGGGCAGCCGGCCCCCGCGCGGTCCTACCGGCCGTGCAGGCGGCGACCGGCCCGGATCGGACGCCCGCCGCCGCCCGCGCCGCGCTGGAGCAGCTGCTCGCGGGGCGCGCACTGATGACCACGCGTCTGCTGGCCGCGACCGTCCGGGACGACCCCGCCATGGCGGCGGCCGCCGGCGCCGTCCTGGCAAGGACCACCGCGGACGTGTCGGACGTGACGAGGGTCTGGCGAGGCAGTTCGTTGGCGGAGCAGCTCGCGGACGTCTTGGGGGCCCAGACGTCGGCTGCAGTCGCCTACGCCGAGGCTCTGCGGGACGGCGACAGCACCGCGGCCACCCGCGCCCAGGAGGACCTCGCGAGAAGCAGTGCCCGCCTCGGCGGATGGCTCGACCGGACGACCAGCGGCGATGTCAAGGCGCTGTATCCCCGGGAGGACGGCGCGATGCTGCGCGCGTACGCCGAGGCAGAGCTGCGAGGCGATCGTCCCCGCGCCCGTGCCCACGAGCAGCTCCTGCTGCTGCGCATGTCACGGGAGGGAGGCACGCTCGCGACGAGCATCGCGGGGCGCACGGCGCTGACGAGCTTCGAGCAACGCCAGCTCGTCGAGCGGTGGCAGCTGCTCTTCGGTCAGCATGCGGTGCTCGGCGGTGACCTCGTGCGGGCCACTGTGACCGATGCAGAGGACGCATCCGCCGTCGCAGCCGCGCTCACGACCAACGCGAGTGCCGTCGAGACGCTCGTGCGCGACGTTCTCCCTGCCGCAGAGGCACGCACGTTCGCGGACCTGTGGCAGAACGACGTCGACGCCGTCGTTGCCTGGTCACAGGCGGCAGCCTCGGACGACAGGCGAGAGCGGTCATCGGCCGCGGACGGCCTCACGGCATCGGGACGCGCCCTCGGCGCCTTTTTGACGCAGACGACCGGCGGTCGTCTGGCCGCGGACTTCGTCGCACCGGCGCTCGAGAAGCACGCCAGCTCGCTGGTGCGCCAGGGCGATGCCTGGTCGAGCGGAGGGGCGGACGTGGCCTACGGACTCGCCACTGCGGACTACGCCGCCATGGCGGCTGTCGGCGCCCGGACCGCGACCGCCCTGGGCGTGGCGATCACCGGCCGCTGAACCGGCGTACGGGTCGAGCGCCCCGCTGAAATCACTGGGCCTGCAAGGTCCTCGCGCGCTTGCCGGGCGTGTTCGGGCCCCGGCCGTTCCGGGCGGCGTCCGCGTGCTCGGAGACGCTCGCCTCCGCGTCCGGGCCGGCGGGCGCTTCGGGCACCTCCGTGTCTGCGTCACCGTGGGTCGGGGCTGCCCCGCCGCCCAGCACTCGCGGCCCGCCTGACTCCAGCGCTCCTTGCGAGGCTCCGAGTTCGACGGCCTGCGGCGCCGCCCGAGGCGGCGTGATCGGCCGGTCATGGTCGACGACGCCCGGGTCGGCCTTGCCCCACTCGTCCTCGACGTCACGCAGCAGCGCCTCGAGGTATGCCTTGAGCTGGACCCGGACGACCTGGCCGAAGGTCTTGAGATAGGCGACCTGCTGGTCGAGCTCGGCCTTGCTCGGGACGGGGGCGTCGGCCCGCTCCCCCTCGATCGTGCGGGAGGCCTGGGAGCGCGCGAGCCGCTCGGCCTCCTCGACCATGCGCTGCGCCGCCTTTCGCGCCTCGTCGAGCATGGCCTCCGAGTGCTCGCGCGCGTCGATCGTCAGCCGCTGGCTGTACTTCTCGGCGTCCGCGACGTAGACGTCGGCGGTCTGCTGCGCGGCGGCGAGCAGGCGCACCGCCTGCAGGTTGGCCTCGTCCTTGCTCAGCCCGCCGTCGGCCGCCGGCGCTGCCGAGCCCGCCTGTGCCAGCTGGCTCTTGAGCCGCGCGACCTCGTCGCGCAGGTCGGCCTTCTCGGAGATCAGCCGCGTCAGCTCCTGCTGCACGCGCTCCAGGAAGCCGTCCACCTCGAGCTCGTCGTAGCCGCGGCGGCCCAGGCCGGCGCGGGTGAACAGGACATGGTGCACGTCCGCCGGGCTGAGCCGTCCGGTCCAGTCCTGACGGGTGTAGCTCTCGTTCGTCGTCGTCACGTCGACGGGGCTCCTTCTGCCTCGGGACCGGACCAGCTGCTGGAGGTGAACTCCTCCACCTTGATGCGACGCTCAGGCACCCGTGCGTGCACGAGGGCCTGCTTGATGGCGCGGACGTCGGCGCGGGCGCCGCTGAGGTAGACGTCCCGGCTCGTCCACGGTCCTCGCCGCACGACGACGTCGGCCATCGCGCCGCGTTCGAGCGCACCGTCGCGGTCGTCGTCGCGCGTGGCCACGAGCACCACGTGCAGCCAGTCGTGGCGCGCCTGGAGCTCCTCGAGCGCCGGCCGGTCGTACAGGCCCTGCTCGGTCCGCGCACCGACGAACATGTCGACGCGACGGGGCACCTCGAGCCGGCTGACCTGCTCGACGAGGGCCTTGAGCGGAGCCATGCCCGTGCCGATCCCGACGAGCAGCAGGTCGCGGTCGGACTCGGGGTCGAGCACCATCAGCCCGAGCGGCGGGCCGAGGCGCAGGGTCGAGCCCACGGTCGTGTGCCGGACCAGCGCGCCGCTGACCGGTCCGCCGTCACGCGCCCGCACGTGCAGCTCCAGCACACCGTCCTCGGTCGGGGCGTTGGCCACCGAGTACGTGCGCCACAGGCGGGGCCGCAGGTCGGTCGACACCGTGATCGACTGGCCCGGCTCGAACGGCAGGGGCGGCTCGGTCTTGACCCGCAGCACGGCGAGGTCGGACGCGCGGCGCTCGTGCGAGACGACACGCGCGTCCCAGTACGGCGGCTCGTGGTCGGCCTCCTGCGCCGCCGTCGCCATGACCTCGGCGACCACGCCGTACGCAGCCGTCCAGTCGGCCGCGAGCTCCGGCGTCCAGTCGTCGCCGGCGTAGTGCTGGAGCGTCGCGAGCAGGCTGGCGCCGACCGCCGGGTAGTGGTCGGCCAGGGTGCCGAACTTGCGGTGGTCGCGGCCCAGCTGCTGCAGGAACGGGACCAGGACGTCGAGATCGTCGACCTTGGCGACGATGTGGCCCAGCGCGCGGAACAGCCGGTCGCGCTGCTGCATCATCGAGACCGGGAACATGGCCCGTGTCTCCGGGTGCGACAGGAACAGGTGCGAGTAGAAGAACAGCGGCACCTCGTCACCGGAGCTCGCGACCTTCTCGAAGCTCTTGCGCATCCGCTGGACGTCCATGGGGTCGTCCGTCCGTCAGACCGTCGCCGGCGCGGAGACGATGTTCGAGCGCTGCCCCAGCAGGACGGCGGCCACCTGGTCGCGCACGTCCGGCTCGACGCCGAGCGCGTCGAGCGTGTCGCCGAGATGGCCGACGACCCGGTCGAACGCCTCGTCCGTGATGCCGAGCCTTCGGTGCGAGAGGTCCAGCGCACGGCCGCTGTACGACTGCGGGCCGCCGGTGACCGTGCTCAGCAGCGCCGCCTGGTGCGCGCGCACCTGGTCGACGTCCGTGCCCTCGAAGTACGGCGCCAGCGACGGGTCGCCGAGCACCCGGACGTAGAAGTGGTCGACGGCCGTCGAGATGCCCGCCTGCTGGCCGAGCTGGTCGTAGAGCGACATGAGTTCCCCGTGTCGTCGTGTCCGATGGGACGTGCGCGCAGGAGGCAGGGCGCTGTCGTGGTCGGACACTAGGAGGCAGCCCCGACTTGCGGAAGCGATTCGCTCAAATCGTCGGCGTCGATCACAGAGCGTCGACGAGCGGTCTCAGGTGCGTGGCGGGCTGTACGGCGTCAGCAGCTGGTCGACGGGGGCGTCGTCGTCGGTGAGCACCTGGGCGTCGCCCGCGAACTGCTCCACCGCGTCCCGGCCGATGACGGACGACGGCTCGCCGCGCGCCGCGGCCCGTTCGGCGATCGCCGCCACCGGCAGCGGCCGGTCGGAGGCGACGAGCACCAGGTTGCCGCCGTCCTCCCCCGCCAGCACCTCGGGCAGGGCCATGAGGGCCACGTCGTCGAACGCTGCGAGCAGCGTCGCCGTCTCCGCCCGCGCGAGGTCGAGCGGCGGGAAGTCGATGACGTTGAGCAGGTAGACCCCGCCCGGGCGCAGGACCCGACGGACCTGCTCCACCATCTCGGCCGTCGTGAGGTGCCACGGGACGGCGAGGCTGCCGAAGGCGTCACCGACGACGACGTCGTACGCCGCCGGCTCCTGCTCGGTGATCAGCGTCCGGGCGTCCCCCACCTGCACGTCGAGGTCGTCGCCCGTCTCCAGGCCCAGCGAGGCGCGCCCGATCTCCGGGATCTGCGGGTCGACCTCGAGCACGAGGCTGCGCGAGCCGGGGCGCACCGCGGCCAGGTGGCGTGGCACGGAGAAGCCGCCGCCGCCCAGGTGCAGGACGTCCAGCGGTCCGGCGGGCTGCTCGGCCAGCACGTCCCCGAACCGCCGCGTGTAGGGGAACTCGAGGTACGTGGGGTCGTCGAGGTCGACGTAGGCGTGCCGCAGGCCGTCCAGCACCAGGGTGCGTCCGCCCTCTCGCTCGGGGTCGGTCACCACCCGAGCGCAGTAGTAGCGGGTCTCGACCTCGCAGGAGCTGTCCGCCACGACCAGCCAGGTCCCCGTCAGGGTGGCGAGCACGGCCATCGCGGCGAGCGGGACGGCCTGCACCACCCGCGGGAGCACCACCGTGCACACCAGACCGGTGACCACGAGGAGCAGGCCCGTCAGCAGCAGGAGGGTGGACGTCGGCAGTGCCGACAGCAGGACGAAGCCGGTGAGGAACGTCCCGGCGAGCGCGCCGAGCGTGCCGAGCGCGGACAGCCGGCCGACGGTCTCGCCCGTCTCGGCGAGGGTCCGCAGGCGGAGCTTGACGACGCCCGGGGTGACCGTCGACAGCACCAGCGCCGCCGGAGCGACGGCGAGCAGGACGAGCAGCACCGTGCCGGTGGGACCGAGACCGCGGAAGCCGCCGCCGACGGCGAACACCGTCGGACGGGCCGCCAGCAGCAGCCCGCCACCGACGGCGATGGCCGGTCCGAGCCACCGGCGGGGGTCGGTGCGGTCGGCGAGCTTGCCGCCTAGGGAGGCGCCGGCGGCGATCGCGGCGAGCGCCACCCCGATCGCGGCGGTGTAGGTCTCCAGGGTCAGTCCGACGTACGGCGCGACGAGCCGGCTGACCAGGACCTCGAGGACCAGGACCGCCGCGGAGGAGAGCACGACGAGGAAGGCGGCGAGAGGGGCGGGCACGCCCTCCATCGTCGCGCAGGGCTAGACCGGGTCGGCGTGGAAGACGTTCTGCGCGGCCTCGAGCGGTCCGGTGAGCAGTGCCTCGACGGCGTCCGCGGCCCGGTCGACGTGGAACGGCAGCTCGCGCCGCTCGACGGCGGAGAAGTCGCGCAGGACGAAGTCGGCCGGGTCCTGCCGCCCCGGGGGGCGGCCGATGCCGACCCGTACGCGCAGGTAGTCCCGGCTGCCGAGCGAGGAGGTGAGCGAGCGCAGCCCGTTGTGGCCGTTGTCGCCGCCGCCGCGCTTGAGCCGGACGGTCCCGTAGGGGAGGTCGAGCTCGTCGTGGACGACGACGATCTGCTCCAGCGGCACCTTGAAGAAGCCCCGCAGGCCGGCGACCGGGCCACCCGACTCGTTCATGTACGACCTGGGCTTGGCGAGCAGCGCCGACTCACCGGCGAGCCGCCCCTCGACGAGGTCCGCACGACCCTTGTGGGCCTTGAACCGGCCCCCGACCCGCTCGGCGAGCAGGTCGAGGACCATGAAGCCGACGTTGTGCCGGTGACCGGCGTAGGACGGACCCGGGTTGCCGAGCCCGACGACGAGCCAGCGACCGTCGGGCACCGCTAGCCGGCGGGCGTCTCGGCAGGCGTCTCGGAGCGGGGCGCGTCGGTCTCGCCGACGACGTCGCCCTCGCCCGTCGCGTCGCTCTCGGAGCCGGCCTCGACCTCGGCCTCCTCCTCCGCCTCGGCCGCGATGGCCTCGGCGCCGGCCTGTCCCGAGCCCAGCTCGGCCTCGGCCTCGGCCAGCTCGGCCTCGAGCTGCTCCTCGGACACGACGCCCAGGAAGGCGACCATGACGTGCTCGGGGTCCTGCGAGAGCTCGGTGCCGGACGGCAGCCGGACGTCGCCGGCGCTGAGGCTGGAGCCCGCGCCCTTGCCGTCGATGGCGAGCTCGAGGTGGTCGGGCAGGGCGGTCGCCTCGGCGGTCACGGTCAGCGTCATCGTCTGCTGGTCGACCAGGGTGTCCGGGGCGGCCTCGCCGGTCAGCTGCACGGGCACCTCGACGGTGACCTTCTCGCCCTTGCGGACCGCGACGAGGTCGACGTGCTCGAGGTGGCCCTTGAGCGGGTCGCGCACGACCGCCTTGGGCAGCGCCAGCTGGTCGCCGTCCTCGGTCTGCAGGGTGAGCAGGGCGTTGGCGTCGTGCTTGAGCGCCAGCATCAGCTCGTGTCCCGGCAGGGAGTAGTGCCGCGGAGCGTCGCCGTGGCCGTAGAGGACGGCCGGCACCTTGTGAGCCCGGCGCACGCGGCGCGCAGCACCCTTGCCGAACTCGGTGCGGGGCTCAGCGGCGATGCGGACCTCGGACACAGCGGGACTCCTCGAACGGTGCGGGTGCATGCAGACAGCAGGCAGGGGGCGCGAGTGCGCAGTGGACGAGTCTAGCCCCGTCCGGCACCGGGGCCGGTGCCTGCGCCGCCGCCCTGGTCAGGGGCCGTCCGGGCTGCCGCTGCCGGTCGAGGCACCGTCGGTCGAGGCACCGTCGACCGAGCGCAACCGCGCGCGGTAGGCCGCCACGTGGACCCGGTTGCCGCAGTTGCCGGTGTCGCAGTAGCGCCGGGAGCGGTTGCGGGACAGGTCGACGAAGACGCCGTCGCAGCCCGGTGCCTCGCAGGAGCGCAGCCGTGCGGCGCCGTCGTCCCGCAGGACCTCGGCCAGCGCCATCCCCGCGTCGGCCCCGAGGCGCGCGGCGACCCGCGCCGACGTGGACGTCCAGTGCAGGTGCCACTCGTGGCCGTCGTGGTCCGTCAGCTGGGGCAGCGCGCCGGTCTCGGCCACCAGGCCGTTCACCACGCCGGCCGCCGTCCGCAGGTCCCGCGCCGACCAGACCGCGCGCAGGCGCGGGCGCAGGGCGTGCACCTCCTCGAGGTCGTCCCGCGACAGCGAGCGGGCTCCGCTCACCTCGTGCGAGTCGAGGAACGCCCGCAGGGCGGCCAGGTCCGGCAGGGCCTCTGCTCCGTTGGCGCGACTGTTGACCAGGTCCACCGACAGTGCGAGCGCGCG
>CADCUE010000141.1 GCA_902805805.1 uncultured Frankineae bacterium
GTGCTGGCCGTGGGGGACGCGGAGTTCCAGCGCCGCTGCCTCGGCCGGATGGAGGACATCGGCCGGTCGGGGCGCACGATCGTGTTCACCAGCCACGACCTGGCCGCGGTCACCCGCCTGTGCAGCACGGCGCTGTGGCTCGACGGCGGTCAGGTGCGCGCGGTCGGCCGCACCGCCGACGTGGTGGACGAGTACCTCGTGGAGGCGACGCCCGACGCCGGCCGCCGCACCTTCGTCGACGACCCCGAGCAGCCGGTGTCGCTGCTCTCGCTCGACCTGCGCAGCCCCGACGCCGGGTCGACCGGTCGCCTGCGGCGCGAGGACCCGTACGTCGTCGAGCTCGAGCTGACCGTGCGCACGCCCGTGCCGGGTCTCGACGTGGCCGTCAGCGTGGAGACCTTGAACGGTGTCCGGCTGCTCGACGAGGCGCTGTCCGACAGCACGGACGGCACCCCCGCCGCCCTGGGCCGGGCCGGTCAGCACCGGCTGGCGCTGACGATGCCCGGGCTGCTGATGCCGGGCGAGTACCTCGTCAACGTCTGGATCGGGACGATGTACGAGACGTTCGTCTGGGAGCACGGCGCCGGCCGGCTGCGTCTCGAGGGCGGCCACTCCCTGCGGCCGGACCGGCTGCTGGCCGCCCAGGGCCGCTGGACCGTCGACCAGCTGGAGCTGCGATGAGCCGGCCCGCCGGAGGCGTCCCGACCGTGAGCGTCGTCGTGCCGACGCACGACCGGGCCGAGCTGCTGCCCCGGCTGCTGCACTCCGTGCTCGGCCAGGAGGCCGTGGACCTCGAGCTGCTCGTCGTGGACGACGGCTCCCGCGACTCGACGCCGGAGGTCCTGGGCCGCTGCTCCGACCCGCGGCTGCGGGTGCTGCGCCACGCGCAGGCACGCGGGGTGGCGGCGGCGCGCAACACCGGCACGTCGGCCGCCGTCGGCCGCTGGGTCGCCTGGTGCGACGACGACGACGTCTGGGCACCCGCCAAGCTCCGGCTCCAGCTGCAGGCTCTTGCCGACTCCCCCGGCGCCCTGTGGTGCAACGGCGGCGCGGCCTACGTCGACCCCGCGCTGCGGCTGTCGCGGGTCCGCAGCTGCCCCGACCCCCGGAGCATCGCGCGCGACATGCTGCAGGCCAACGCCATCACCGGCGGCGGCAGCGGCGTCCTCGCCGACCGCGAGCTGGTGCTGCGCCTCGGCGCCTTCGACCCCGCCTTCTCGATGTACGCCGACTGGGACATGTGGGCGCGCCTCGCGCACGCGGCGCCGCTCGCCGTGGTCGACCGGCCGCTCGTGGGCTACGTGCAGCACGCCGGGGGGATGTCGCAGCGCACCCTGCACCTGGCGTTCGACGAGCTCGACGCGCTGGAGGCGTCGCTCGCTCGGCTGGGCGCCCGCCGCGGCCTGCCGCCGCAGCTGGACCGCAAGGGCCTGGGCATGTGGATGCTGCGCCAGCAGACGTCCGCGGGACGACGCGTGGACAACCTGGTCCTGCCCTTCCGCCTGCTGCGCAGGCGCCTGGTCTCGCCGGCGCGGGCGGTGGCCTACAGCGTGCTGACGGCGGGCGCTCCGGCCCTGATCGAGCGGCGCTGGGCGAGCTTCTGGGAGGTCGACCCCGACCCCATGGACTACGCGCGCGCCTGGCTCGAGGTCCTGCGCGAGCGCGAGCGGGGCGCCACGGGCCTGCGGCAGGGCAGCGCGTCCAGCCGGTAGTGCCCCCGGCCGGTGCCCGGCGCTAGTGACCGGCCTCGTCCCAGGTGACGCCGACCCCGACGCTGACGTCGAGCGGCACCGACAGCGGGTAGGCGCTGCCCATCTCCTGCCGCACCAGCGCCTCGAGCGCGTCGCGCTCGCCCTCCGCGATCTCCAGCACCAGCTCGTCGTGCACCTGCAGCAGCAGGCGGGACCGCATCCCGGCCTGCTCGAGCGCCCGGTGCACGCCCAGCATCGCCAGCTTGATGATGTCGGCGGCGCTGCCCTGGATGGGTGCGTTGAGCGCCATCCGCTCGGCCATCGACCGGCGCTGGCCGTTGTCGCTGGTGAGGTCGGGCAGGTAGCGCCGGCGGTCCAGCAGGGTCGAGGTGTAGCCGTCCTTGCGAGCCTGGTCGACGACGTTGCGCAGGTAGTCGCGGATGCCGCCGAAGCGCTCGAAGTACGCCGTCATCTGCTCCTTGGCCTCGTCGACCGGGATGCGCAGCTGACCGGCCAGGCCGAAGGCCGACAGGCCGTACGCCAGGCCGTACGACATGGCCTTGACCCGCCGGCGCAGCTCGGGGTCGACCTGCTCGACCGGCACCCCGAAAGCGCGTGACGCGACGAAGGTGTGCAGGTCCTCGCCGGTCGTGAAGGCCTCCTTGAGCCCCGCGTCGTCGGACAGGTGAGCCATGATCCGCATCTCGATCTGGCTGTAGTCGGCCGTCATCAGCGCCTCGTAGCCGTGACCGGCGACGAAGCCCTGGCGGATCTCGCGGCCCTGCTGCGTGCGGATCGGGACGTTCTGCAGGTTCGGGTTGTCGCTGGACAGACGACCGGTGGCGGCGACCATCTGCTTGAAGGTCGTGTGGATGCGGCCGTCCTCGGCGACGGTGGGCAGCAGCTGCTTCTCCACCACCATGAGCAGCCGGGTCATCTCGCGGTGCAGCAGCAGCGCCTCGATGACCGGGTGGGTGCCGATGAGGTTCTGCAGCGCGTCCGCGTCGGTGGTCCACCCGGTCTTGATCTTCTTGGTCTTGGGCAGGCCGAGCTCGTCGAACAGCAGCGCCTGCAGCTGCTTGGGCGAGCCGAGGTGGAACTCGTGCCCGACGGTGGCGTACGCCTCCTCGGCCGCCTGCTTGACCTGCTCGCGCAGTCGGCTCTCGAGGTCGGCGAGGTGCTCGACGTCCGCGGCGATGCCGGTGCGCTCGCAGGCCGCGAGCACCTCGACGAGCGGCAGCTCGAGGTCGCGCAGCAGCGCGGTGCCGCCGCGCCGCTCGAGGTCCCGGTCGAGCGCGACGGCGAGATCGGCGACCGCCCGCGCGCGCACCGCCGCGTCCGCCGCTCCCGCGTCCTCCTCGGCGCCGTCGAAGGACAGCTGACCGTCCGGCGCCACCTCGGCCCGCAGCTCGCGGCGCAGGAAGCGCAGGGCGAGATCGGCCAGGTCGAACACGCCCTGCCCCGGCAGCGCGAGGTAGGCCGCGAGCGCGGTGTCGCTGGTGAGCCCGGCGAGGGTCCAGCCGCGTGCCCACAGCGCCAGCAGCGGGCCCTTGGAGTCGTGCACCGCCTTGTCCACCGACGGGTCGGCGAGCCAGGCGGCCAGCGCCCGGTCGTCGTCCTCGTCCAGCCGGGTCAGGTCGACGAAGGCCGCGTCGTCAGGGCGCGCCGGTCCGGGCGAGCCGTCCTCGGCCTGGTCCGGCGACTGGCAGGCGATGCCCAGCCCGTTGGCGTCGCCCGCGCCGCGGCTCCAGGAGCCGCGGACGTGCAGCCCGACGCGCACGCCCTTCGGCAGGCCGTCGAGGAAGGCCCGGACCTCCCCCGGGGCGAGCACGCGGTGCTCCACGTCGAAGCCCTGCTCGGCCTCGGGCTCGACCGCGGACAGCGTGGCGTACAGCCGCTCGCGCAGCACGCGGAACTGCAGGGCGTCGAAGACCTTGTGGACCTCGTCGCGGTCCCACTGGCCCAGGCGCAGGTCGTGCGGGCCCACCTCGAGCGGCACGTCCTTGACGAGCTCGGTGAGCGAGCGGTTGCGCAGCACGCTGGCCGCCGCCGCCCGCAGGTTGTCGCCGACCTTGCCCTTGACCTCGTCGACGTGGTCGATGAGCGAGGCGACGTCGCCGTACTGCTGGATGAGCTTGGTCGCGGTCTTCTCGCCGAGCCCGGGGACGCTCGGGAGGTTGTCGCTGGGGTCGCCGCGCAGGGCCGCGAACTCCGGGTACTGCTCGGGCGACAGGCCGTACTTCTCCTGCACGCTGTCAGGGGTCATCCGCCGCATGTCGGAGACACCCCGGGCGTTGTAGAGGACGGTCACGCGGTCGCTGACGAGCTGGAAGGCGTCGCGATCACCGGTGACGATCAGGACGTCCATGTCCTCCGCCGCCGCCTGCGTCGCGAGGGTGGCGATGACGTCGTCGGCCTCGAAGCCCTTCGCCGTGACGATCGGGACGCGCAGCGCGTCGAGCACCTCGCGCACGAGCGAGACCTGGCCCTTGAAGTCGGTGGGCGTCTCGGCGCGGCCGGCCTTGTAGTCGGCGTAGGTCTCGGTGCGGAAGGTCGACCTCGACACGTCGAAGGTCACCGCGACGTGGGTCGGCGACTCGTCGCGCAGGACGTTGATGAGCATGGCGGTGAAGCCGTAGACCGCGTTGGTCGGCTGCCCGGTGGTCGTGGAGAAGTTCTCCACCGGCAGGGCGAAGAAGGCGCGGTAGGCCAGCGAGTGGCCGTCCAGGAGCAGCAGCCGGGAACGCGCGGGAAGGTCGTCCTTCTTCGGTGCAGCCACCCTGGCGAGTGTAGGGAGGGCAGGGGTCAGGTGGCCGGGTCCGCGTCGGCGGGGCCGAGGGGCAGGCTGGAGGCCAGGCGGCCCGCGCGCCGCGGACGCCGTCGTACGACGTGGTCGGGGACCGGACGCGCCTCGCTCGAGCTCAGCCGGCGGCGCACGGCCGCGACCGGAGCGGTGCGGCGCACGGCGAGCGGCGCGAAGCCCAGCCGGGCGAAGAAGCGGTTGGCGTCGCGGGACCCCGGGTGGACCGACACGACGAGCTGCTCGAGGCCGTGCTGCTCGGCGTACGTCGCGGCAGCGCTGACCAGCGCCCGCCCTGCGCCGCGGCGCTTGTGCCGGTCGCTGACGACGGCGTGGCTCATGTGCACCGCCGGGATGTCGACCAGGGCGTTGGCGGGCGCGACGGTGAGCAGCGCCATGCCGAGCGGCTCGTCGTCCTCGCCCACCACGACGACCAGCTCGCGGGCCGGGTCCTCGACCGCCTCCCGGTAGCGCTGCTCGAGGAAGGCCCGGGCGGTCGCCGGGGACGTCCCTCGACTGCGGCCGCCGACCTCCGCGCCCGGCGCGAGCACCAGGTCGCGCAGCTCCTCGCCCAACGTCAGCAGAGCGGGAAGGTCCGCGGCGGTGGCCGTGCGGACGTGCAGGGTCGCTCGGGCCACGGACAGCTCCTGCGGATCGGCGCCGGCGGACCGGCGGACGTGACGGGCCGGCGCCACGTCGCGCCGGCACGGAGACTGAGGTGCGCCGCGGGTCCCCTAGGCTGCCCGGGCTGATCGACAGTAGCGCGGTGCGGGCGCCGTGGGACAGGGCGGACGGGAGCACGAACGGGTGGTCCGCGGGACCGGCACGCTGCTCAACATGCTGACCGTCCTGATCGGCTCCGGTCTGGGAGTGGCCCTGGGCGGCCGGCTGCCCGAGCGGACCCGCACCACCGTCACCGACGCGCTCGGCCTGGTGACGCTCGTCATCGGCGGCCTCAACCTCGCGGCGCTGTCCGACGACGCCTTCCGGGCGGCCGTCGGCGACAGCGCCGGGCTGCTCGTCGTGCTCGGGGCGCTGCTCGTCGGGGGCATCGTCGGCTCGCTGCTGGGGCTCGAGGCCCGCCTCGAGGGCGCCGGCGCCTGGCTGCAGCGGCGACTGTCCGGGCGCGGATCGTCGGCCGAACGCGAGCGGTTCGTCGAGGGGTACGTCTCGGCGTCGCTGGTGTTCGTCGTCGGCCCGCTGGCGATCCTCGGCTCGCTGTCGGACGGGCTCGGCCGGGGCATCGACCAGCTCGCGCTCAAGAGCACCCTGGACGGCTTCGCCGCGCTGGCCTTCGCCGCCTCGCTCGGCTGGGGGGTCGCGGCCTCGGCGATCTCCGTCGGCGTGGTGCAGGGGCTGCTCACGCTGCTCGGGGCGATGCTCGGCGGGCTGCTGCCGGCCGCTCTGGTCTCGGCCGTCACGGCCACCGGCGGAGTGCTCCTGCTCGGCGTCGGGCTGCGGCTGCTCGACGTCAAGCCGGTCGCCGTCGGCGACCTGCTCCCGGCCCTGGTCGCCGCGCCGGCCCTGACCGCGCTGGTCCAGGCACTGCGCTGACGCACAGGTCAGGGTGGGTGACCTGCCGTGACAGGCGGAGAGCCGGCGGATCACAGTGCGGTTTCGCCATGACAACGCCCCGCCGATCTCCGCCGCGGGCGTGTCGCGCAGGGCTATGCTCCGCCGGCCCCGAGGAACGACCTCGTGCTCCGACCTGCCCCCGCCGCCCAGACCAGGAGTCGCCCCGTGCGCCACGCCCTACGAGTCACGATGGGGGTGCTGCTGTCGACGCTGTGCTTGCTCCTGCTGTCCGGGACGGCGCTAGCCGCAGGCGAGACGCTGCAGGGCCGGCTGGTCAACGAGGGAGAGCCCCTCGAGGGCGTCTCGGTGACCGTCACGACCGCGGACGGCGGGGACGTCGGCGAGGCCGAGACCGACGAGACCGGCGCCTTCGTCGTGCCGCTGCCCGAGGCCGGTGAGTACACCGTCACCCTCGACGAGGACTCCCTGCCCGAGGGCGTGCAGATCCGCGAGGGCCGCAGCGCCTCGGTGACCCTGCCCGTCGCGGTCGGGCAGCAGCGCAACGTGCTGTTCCCGCTCGGCGAGGGCAGCCGCAACGTGCAGACCGGCCTCGACCGCCTGCCGACGCTCGCCGTCGAGGGGCTGCAGTTCGGTCTGATCGTCGCGCTCGCCGCCGTCGGGCTGTCTCTCATCTACGGCACGACCGGTCTGACGAACTTCGCGCACGGCGAGCTCATCACGCTCGGCGCGCTGCTGGCGTACCTGTTCTTCGAGACCT
Organism: uncultured Frankineae bacterium; assembly: GCA_902805805.1. The sequence goes on from CADCUE010000141.1 coordinate 6,785, forward strand.
TCGGGCTGCCGTTCCTGCTCGCGGCGACCCTGGCCGTGGTCGCCTCCGGGCTGCTCGGCGGCGTCCAGGACCGCCTGCTGTGGCGGCCGCTGCGCAAGCGGGGCACCGGCCTGATCGCGATGCTCGTCGTCACGATCGGGCTGGCGCTGTTCCTGCGCTACTTCTTCCTCTACCTGTTCGGCGGGTCCAGCCAGCCGTTCCGGGCGTACGAGTCGCAGTCCCCGATCGATCTCGGCCCGATCGACATCACGCCCCGCGCGCTGATCAGCATGGCGCTCGCCGTCGTGGTGCTGCTCGTCGTCGCGTACGCCCTGCTGCGCACGCGCATCGGCAAGGCCACCCGGGCGGTGGCCGACAACCCCGCGCTGGCGGCGTCGTCCGGGATCGACGTCGAGCGGGTCATCCAGGTCGTGTGGGTGTCCGGCGCGGCACTGGCCGGGCTCGCCGGCATCCTGCTCGGGATGGCCCAGCAGGTCAGCTTCCAGCTCGGCTTCCAGATCCTGCTGCTCGTCTTCGCCGCCGTCACCCTGGGTGGCCTCGGCACGGCGTTCGGAGCGCTGATCGGCAGCCTCGTCGTGGGCATCTTCACCCAGGTGTCGACGCTGTTCATCCCCAGCGAGCTCAAGAACGCCGGCGCGCTGGCCATCCTGATCCTCATCCTGCTCGTGCGGCCCCAGGGCATCCTGGGCCGCGCCGAGCGGGTCGGCTGACGGGCAAGGGGAAGTCGTGGACTGGGGACTGATCATCACCAACGCGCTGCGCGCGATGGTGGGCCTCGACACGGTCGTGTTCGCCCTGGCGGCGATCGGCCTGAACGTGCACTTCGGCTACACCGGGCTGCTCAACTTCGGCCAGTCGGCGTTCCTCGCCGTCGCCGGCTACGGGCTGGCCATCACCGTCGCCGAGCTGGGGCTGCCGACGCTCGTCGGCGTCGTCGTCGGGCTGCTCGGGGCGGTCGTCCTGGCCCTGCTGCTCGGCGCGCCGACCCTGCGGCTGCGCGCCGACTACCTCGCCATCGTCACGATCGCCGCGGCGGAGATCGTGCGCCTGCTGTTCCGGTCGGTGTCGCTGTCGGAGTACACCGGCGGCTCCGACGGGCTCGGCCGCTTCGCCGAGGGCTTCTACTCCATCAACCCGTACGGCGAGGGCCGCTACGGCATCGGCCGGGTCGCCTTCAACGAGCGCCTCACCTGGGCGCTGACCGTGGGCTGGACGCTCGTGATCCTGTCCTGCCTGCTGGTGTTCCTGCTGATGCGCAGCCCGTGGGGCCGGGTGCTCAAGGCCATCCGCGAGGACGAGGACGCGGTGCGCAGCCTCGGCAAGAACGTCTACTCCTACAAGCTGCAGAGCCTGGCCCTCGGCGGCGTGCTGGGCTGCCTGGCCGGGTTCGTCACGGCCTGGGGCAACGCGGTGGTGCAGCCGGACTTCTTCGGCACCGAGACGACCTTCTTCGCGTACACGATCGTCATCCTCGGCGGGGCCGCGCGGGTGGCGGGACCGGTGATCGGTGCGATGATCTTCTGGACGCTGCTGTCCCTCACCGACAACGTCCTGACCCAGGCCAAGTCGGCGGGGTACATCTCCGACACCGTCCTCACCGGCTTCGAGATCGGGCAGGTGCGCTTCATGCTCGTCGGGATCGGCCTCATGCTGCTCATGATCTTCAGGCCGCAGGGCCTGTTCGGCGACCGTAGGGAGCTCGCGCTCGATGCCCGCTGACCCAGCTCACGGCAGCCCAGCTCACGGCAGCCCCGTGCCGGGTGATCCCGTGCCGGGTGATCCCGTGCCGGGTGATCCCGTGCCGGCTCGTCCGGCGTCCGCCGACCCGGAGTCGACCGGGCACGCGTCTTCGACGCGGATCACCGCGCCGGACCGGTCCCTCACCCCCGCCAAGGACGCGGCCGTGCGCGCCCTCGCAGACGTCGAGCCCGTGCCCGGGTCGAAGAAGCCCGACCCGATCCTGGTCGCGGACGGCGTCACCCGGCGCTTCGGCGGTCTCACCGCCGTGGAGGTCGACCACATCGAGGTCCAGCGCGGTTCGATCACGGCGCTGATCGGCCCGAACGGCGCGGGCAAGAGCACCTTCTTCAACCTGCTCACCGGCTTCGACAAGCCGGACGACGGGAGCTGGTCGTTCAACGGCCAGTCGCTGGCCGGCGTGCCGTCCCACAAGGTCGCCCGACGCGGCATGGTCCGCACCTTCCAGCTGACCAAGGCGCTGTCGCGCATGACGGTCATGCAGAACATGCTGCTGGGGGCGACCGGGCAGAAGGGCGAGGGCTTCCTGTCGGCGATCTTCCCGCCGCTGTGGAAGGCGCAGGAGAAGGCCAACACCGAGCGGGCCGAGGAGCTGCTGGCCCGCTTCAAGCTCGACAAGAAGCGCGACGACTTCGCCGGCACGATGTCCGGCGGTCAGCGCAAGCTGCTCGAGATGGCCCGCGCCCTCATGGTCGGCCCCGAGATGGTCATGCTCGACGAGCCGATGGCGGGTGTGAACCCGGCCCTGACGCAGTCGCTGCTCGGGCACGTCAAGGCGCTGCGCGAGGACGGGATGACCGTGCTGTTCGTCGAGCACGACATGGACATGGTCCGCGACATCAGCGACTGGGTCATCGTGATGGCCCAGGGCCGCGTGATCGCGGAAGGTCCGCCGCACGACATCATGGCGAACGAGGCGGTCATCGACGCCTACCTCGGTGGCCACCACGACGCCCCGCTGACGGAGGCCGAGGAGGAGCGCGTGCTCGCCGAGGCCCACGAGGCGCACGGAGGGGACGCCCGATGACCACCCCTGGCCTGTCCGGCGGCACGGACGACCCCGGCTTCGAGATCGACGCGGCCGCGGCCGCCGCCGACGCGCAGAACCGGGCGGGCGGGGTCGTCGACCGCTCGGAGCACCTCGCGGCGGCGGAGACGGCGCTCCTGCGCTGCGACGAGGTCGTCGCCGGTTACGTCCCGGGCGTCAACATCCTCAACGGCTGCGACCTCTACGTGCAGGAGGGCGAGCTGGTCGGCATCATCGGCCCGAACGGCGCCGGCAAGTCGACGCTGCTCAAGGCGATGTTCGGCCTGGTGACCATCCGCTCCGGCACGGTGGTCCTGCGCGGTGAGGAGATCACCGGTCTCAGGGCGCACGCGCTCGTGCGCAAGGGCGTCGGCTTCGTGCCCCAGACGGAGAACGTCTTCCCGAGCCTGACCATCGAGGAGAACCTCGAGATGGGCTCCTACCAGGCGCCCAAGCGCTTCGCCGAGCGCTTCGACTTCGTCGCCGGGCTCTTCCCCGCGCTCGCCGACCGGCGCAAGCAGCGCGCCGGCTCGCTGTCGGGCGGCGAGCGGCAGATGGTCGCCATGGGCCGGGCTCTGATGATGGAGCCGTCCGTGATCTTCCTGGACGAGCCGTCGGCCGGTCTGTCCCCGGCGCTGCAGGACGAGGTGTTCATCCGCGTCCGCCAGATCAACCGCGCCGGGGTCTCGGTGGTCATGGTGGAGCAGAACGCCCGCCGCTGCCTGCAGATCTGCGACCGCGGCTACGTCCTGGACCAGGGCCGCAACGCCTACACGGCGAGCGGCAAGGACCTGGCCAACGACCCGAAGGTCATCGAGCTCTACCTCGGCACGCTCGCCAAGGCCTGACGGCCCGGCCGGCGGCCAGCTCCGCCCCAGCCGGCGCCCGGTCATCTGCTGCAAGACACGCCCGGCGCGTCCGACAGCAGAGTCCCTCAGGCAGGACCGGCCCGGGGGCGGCGGCAGCCCCGCCCCAGCCCCTGC
>CADCUE010000142.1 GCA_902805805.1 uncultured Frankineae bacterium
AAGACCCTCGTCTGGGCGCTGGCCCGCTGGCGCAACCGGGTGGCCGCCGAGCGCGGTGAGGTCCCCCCGATCCCCGAGAGCAGCATCGAGAAGCCGCCGTCGGCGGAGCTCGCGCCCGGGCAGCTCGACAGCGACCGGCTGCCGGCGTACGACGTCCTCGACGCCGTGCTCGACGCCTACGTCGAGCGCGACCGGGGCCGCGCCGAGCTGCTGCAGGACGGCTTCGACGCCGAGGTCGTCGACCGCGTCATCGCGCTGGTCGACGCCGCGGAGCACAAGCGCCGCCAGTCGCCGCCCGGACCGAAGATCACCGGCCGGGCGTTCGGGCGCGACCGGCGCCTGCCGATCACGTCCCGCTGGCGGGAGACCGCGGCGCCGACCGCCGGCGAGCCGGAGCAGGCGCGGCCCGAGGGGTCCTAGCCCTGCTTCTGGTGGCGCACCAGCGTCGGCTCGACGACGTAGGTGATCCGCTGCTCCTCGGGCGTGCGGAACGGGTAGCTGTCGGCGCCGAGGTAGCGCTTCGCCAGGCGGTCGATGTGGTCGTCGGCGCCCTCGGTCGTGCCGCGGGCGGTGCCCCGCACCTCGACGTAGTCGTAGGGGTTGGTCTCGTCGTAGACCACGACCGCGACGGTGGGGGTGCGCTCGAGGTTCGTCGGCCACTTGCGGCCGACGGCGCTGTTCACGGCCAGCCGGCCGTCCTCGAGGCTGATCCACACCACCGTGGAGTGGATCGAGCCGTCCTCGTTCAGCGTCGACACGACCGCGTGGTTGGGCCGCGGCCCGGTGAGCAGCGCCTGCACGCCGGGGTCGTCGAGGCTGGCCATCGGTCCTCCTGGGGTCGGGGGTCGAACCTAGAGGACGGCGCTGTCGGCCCGCGAGGCGGCCAGGCGCTCCTCGGTGTCGGCGTCGGCCTGCGCCGCGGCGAGGCCGCCCTGGGCCCGCAGCGGCAGCTCCTCCACCAGCAGGGTGAGGACGAAGGCGGGCACCAGCAGGAACGCCACCGTGAGGAAGACCGTGGAGGTCGAGTCGGCGAAGCCCTGCAGCACCGCCGCCTGCACGGCGTCGGGCAGCGTCGCGATGATCGAGCTGTCGTCGAGGGCGGAGGCCCGGGAGAACCGGTCGACGACCTCCTGCGGCAGGCCGGCCTCGCGCGCCCGGGCGGTGATGTTGCCGGCGAGCGAGCCGAACAGCACCGCCAGCGACCCCGCGGCGCCGAGCGTGCCGCCGAGGGAGCGGAAGAAGGTCACCGACGAGGTGGCGACGCCCATGTCCTGCGGCGGCAGCGCGTTCTGCACGCTGATCACGAGGGTCTGCATGGACAGGCCGAGCCCGGCGCCCATGAGGACCATGTACAGCATCGCCTGCCAGATCGGCGTGTCGACGCCCAGCGTCGACATGAGCAGCAGCGCGACGAACATCAGCGCGGTGCCCACGACCGGCAGCGGCTTGTAGCGGCCGGTCCGGGACATGACCTTCCCGGCGAAGGTCGAGGTGACGAAGATGCCGACCATGAGCGGGATGAGCTGCAGCCCGGCCTCCGTCGGCGAGGAGCCGCGCACGATCTGCAGGTAGAGCGGCAGCACGACCAGGCCGCCGAACATGCCGGCGCCGACGAGCAGCGAGGTGGCGCTCGTGAGGCTGAAGACGCTGCTCCGGAACACCCGCAGCGGCAGGATCGCGGCCTCGCCGACGGCGCGCTCGCGCAGGACGAACAGCACGAGCGACACGACCGACAGGGCGAGCAGCCCGAGGGTGAGGCCGGAGCCCCAGCCCCACTCCCGTCCCTTCTCGGCGACGAGCAGCACGGGCACGATCGTGGTGGTGAGCAGGGCGGCGCCGAGGTGGTCGATGCGCGCGTCGCTCGTCTTGCGCGGCAGGGTGAGCACGCGGCTCACGACGACGAGCGCGACCAGGCCGATCGGCACGTTGAGGTAGAAGATCCACCGCCAGCCGTCGATCCCGAGCAGCGTGTCCTGACCGGCGAAGGCGCCGCCCAGCACCGGGCCGAGCACGCTGCTGGTGCCGAACACCGCCATGAACCAGCCCTGGTAGCGGCCGCGCTCGCGCGGCGGCACGAGGTCGCCGACGATCGCGAAGGCGAGCGACATCAGGCCGCCGGCGCCGAGGCCCTGCACCGCGCGGTAGGCGGCGAGCTCGTAGATCGAGCCGGCCGTCCCGCACAGCACCGAGCCGACGACGAAGACGACGATGGCGAACAGGTAGAACGGCTTGCGGCCGTACTGGTCGGACAGCTTGCCGTACAGCGGCGTCGAGATCGTCGAGGTGATCAGGTAGGCGGTGGTCACCCACGCCTGCGCGGTCTGGCCGTTGAGCTCGTCCGCGATGGTGCGCATCGCCGTCGAGACGATGGTCTGGTCGAGCGCCGCGAGGAACATGCCGAGCAGCAGCCCGGACAGCACGACGAGGATCTGCCGGTGCGTGAGCGCGGGCGCGCTCGGGGCCGGGGCGGTCGGGGCGGTCATGCGTGGTCCTCCGTGCAGGCCGGGCAGGGGGCGGGTCGGGGCGCGAGCGCGACCAGGACGTCGTCGACGACGCGCGCGGCGAGCTCCGGGCCGGGCGGCGGGTCGGTGCGGATGAGGTTGCGGTAGGCCATGGGCCCGACGAGCAGGTCGACGGCGTGGTCGAGGTCGACGTCGGCCCGCACCAGCCCCTCGTCGATGCCCCGCTGCAGCGCCGCGGCGAAGGCGAGGCGGCGCGGGGCGAGCACCTGACGGCGGTAGTTGTGCATCAGCTCGGGGTTGTCGGCGCTGGCGCTGACGAGCCGGGGGAAGATCTTGCCGGCGAGCGACGAGTCGCTCTTGCGCCGGACGGCCTCGAGCCGGGCCACGAGCTCGTCGCGGACGCTGGCGCCCTGCACCACCTCGGCGGGCTCGCTCATCGTCGCCACCGCGTCGATGACGAGCTGCTCCTTGCTCGCGTAGCGGCGGTACAGCGTCGCCTTGCCGATGCCGGCCTGCGCCGCCACGGCCTCCATGGTCAGCGAGGTGTAGCCGTGCTCGGCGAGCAGCTGCAGCGTCGCGTCGACGATCGCGGCGTCGACGCGCGGGTCGCGCGGGCGGCCGACCTGCCGGGGGGCAGGCGCCTCGGTCGCGGTGGTCATCCGGGTCCCATCGACAGGTGGTCCCGCCGCGGGAGCAGTTGCGGTACGGCGGCGTTCCACAACGGTACGACCGCCACTTGTGAGACGCAACCGTCTCGCATCCGTCAGCGCCGTGACCCGTCCCACACGCACAGATCCGGAAGGCAGTGCGACCCTGGAGGGGTCCGGGGACCGCTGCTCCCAGCCGGGGGCTGGCCCTGAGTCGCGACGAGAGGCAGTCACGTGTCCGGTCACGCGCCCGAGCTCCCCGCCCTGTACGGCGGCATCACGAACCGCCGCGTCCGCCCGAGCGACCTGCAGCGCGCCAAGGACCGCGGCGAGCGGTGGGCGATGCTGACGTCGTACGACATGCTCACCGCCGGCGTCTTCGAGCAGGCCGGCATCCCGGTGCTGCTCGTCGGCGACTCCGCGGGCAACAACGTCCTCGGCCACGCGACGACCATCCCGGTGACCGTCGACGAGCTGCTGCCGCTCGTGCGGGCGGTCAGCCGCTCGACGAGCCGGCCGATGGTCGTCGCCGACCTCCCCTTCGGCAGCTACCAGGCCTCGCCCGAGCAGGCGCTGGCCACCGCCGTCCGCTTCCTGCAGGTCGGCGGGGCGCACGCCGTCAAGCTCGAGGGCGGCCGTCGCGTCGTGCCGCAGGTCGAGCTGCTCGTCTCGGCCGGCGTCCCGGTCATGGGGCACCTCGGCCTCACACCGCAGTCCGAGCTCGTCATGGGGCTGCGCGTGCAGGGCCGCGGCGAGGCCGGCGACGCGCTGGTCGAGGAGGCGCTGGCGCTGCAGGACGCGGGCGCCTTCGCCGTGGTGCTCGAGGCCGTCCCGGCCGACCTCGCCGAGCGGGTGACCAAGGAGCTCCTCGTCCCGACGATCGGCATCGGCGCCGGCGTCGGCTGCGACGCGCAGGTCCTCGTCTGGACCGACATGGCCGGCCTCACCCCGGGTGCGCCGCTCACCTTCGTCAAGCGCTACGCCGACCTGCGCGCAGTGCTGACCGAGGCGACGAGGGCGTACGCCGACGACGTCCGCGAGGGCCGCTTCCCCGGCCCGGAGCACAGCTTCAGCTGACGGCGAGCTGGCGCCGGAGCACCGCCGGCGCCTCCACCAGCGACGGGCCGTACCAGGTGAGGTGCCGCCCGCTCACCAGCGCGGCCGGCACCCCGGGGAACGCCTCCGGGCCGTCGTCGGCCGCGAAGGCGTACGGCTCGTCCGGCAGCACGACGAGGTCGTGCGGCGGCAGCTCGTCGAGGCGCACCTTCGGGTAGCGCTCGGGCGAGCCCGCGAGGGCGTTGTCGACGCCGAGGCGCTGCAGCACGTCGCCGGTGAAGGTGTCGCGCCCGACGGCCATCCACGGCCGCCGCCAGATCGGCACGACGGCGGTGCGGCGGCGCTGCGGCGGCGGGTCGGCCCAGGCGGCCTCGGCGTCGTCGAGCCAGCGCGGACGGTCGAGCCGGCAGGCGGCGAGCATCCGCTCGAGGGACGCCAGCGCCTGCGGCACCGTCTCGGGGGCGGTCACCCAGACCGCGACGCCGGCGGCGCGCAGCGCGTCGAGGTCGACGGCGCGGTTCTCCTCGGCGTTGGCGACGACGAGGTCGGGACGCAGCTCGAGGATGCGCGGCACGTCCGGGTTCTTCGTGCCGCCGATGCGCACCACGTCGAGGTCGGCAGGGTGCGAGCACCACGCCGTCGCGCCGACGAGCAGCCCCGGCGCGCTCGCCGCGACCGCCTCGGTGAGCGACGGGACGACCGAGACGACCCGCCCGACACGTGCGGGGACGTCGACCTCCCTGCCGGTGTCGTCAGACGTCGGTGACACGCAGCCCCGCGTGGGCCTTGTAGCGCCGGTTGACCGAGATGAGGTTGGCCGTCAGCGCCTCGACCTGGTGGGCGTTGCGCAGGCGGCCGCCGTACACCCCCCGCATGCCCTCGATGCTGCTCGCCAGTGCCTGCACGAGGTCGGTCGCCTCCCGGTCGTCGCCGAGCACGAGGACGTCGGTGTCGATCGTCTCGACCGACTCGTCGAGCAGCAGCACGGCGCTGACGTGGTGGAACGCGGCGACCACGCGGCTGCCGGGGAGGACGGCGAGCGCCTGCTGGGCGGCGCTGCCCTCCTCGACGGGCAGGGCGTACGCCCCCTGCCCGTCGAAGCCGAGCGGGTTGACGCAGTCGACGACGACCTTGCCCCGCAGGTCGTCCGCGAGCGCCACGAGCAGCTCGCGGTGGCCGTCCCACGGCACGGCGACGATGACGACGTCACCGGCACGCGCGGCGCCGGCGTTGTCGGCGCCGCTCACGTCGCCGGGCAGGGCCTCGGCGGCCGCCTGCGCCCGGGCCGCGTCGCGGGAGCCCAGGACCACGCGGATGCCGGCGAGCGCGAACCGCCGGGCGAGCCCGCGGCCCTGCTCCCCCGTGCCGCCCAGCACGGCGACCACGAGGCCGGAGGGGTCTGGCAGGGCGCGCGGGTCGGGGGCGGTCATGCGGGCAGTCTCTCAGGCCCGGCGGAACAGCACCGTCCTGGTGCCGGGGTCGGCGGTGACGAGCTCGACGACCAGGCGCTCGCCCAGCGGGAGGTCGGCGCCCTCGCAGCGCCCGCGCACGGCGGGCTCGCGAAGCTGGACGACGCCGCGCGCGTCGGCGGCCTCGACGACGACGGCCTCGAAGCGCTCGCCGACCCGGGGCTCGAGCACCAGCGCCTCGGCGGCGTCGACGACCGCCCGCTCGAGCGCTCCGGCCCGCCGCGTGGCGGCCGTCATGAGCGCCGGCAGCCGGGGCAGGGCGCTGCGGACCTCCTCGGGGACGGCCTCCCCGTCGGCGACGGCCAGGCACAGCTCGCCGACGTGGCGGTCGGCGAGGCGGCGCAGGGGCGCGGTGCAGTGGGCGTACGGCAGCGCGACGCCGCTGTGCAGCGCCTGCTCCGGCGCAGCGCCGTCGAAGGCGGTGTAGCCGGCCCCCCGCAGCAGGCGGGTGGCCAGCACGAGCAGCGCCGCGGAGGGCGGGTCGGCCGGGTCGAGGTCGGACACGACCGCGCCGTACGACGCCCCCTCGGGCCACGCCACGCCGAGGGCGAGGGCGCTGCGGCGCAGGGCCTCGACGTCCGCGGGCGCGGCCGGCGGCAGCGTGCGCAGCAGGCCGACTCCCGCGTCGAGCATGAGCTGCGCGGCCGCCGTGCCGGTGAGCAGGCTGATCTGGGCGTTCCAGCCCTCGACGGGCAACGGCGCGCGCAGCGCGAGGCTGGGACGGCCGGCGGCGTCGACGACCACCTCCTGCTCCGGCGTCGGCAGGTCGACGGCGCCGCGGGCCCGGGCCCGCGCCTGCCGCAGGACGCCGACCTCGCGCAGCAGCTGCAGCGGCTCGGGAGCCGTCCCGGCGTCGAGCTCGCGCTGCACGCCCTCGTAGTCGAGCTGCGCGCGCGAGCGCACCAGCGCCCGCCGCACGTCGGTCGCCGTCAGCTCGCCGTCGGCGTCCAGGTCGAGCTGCCACAGCAGCGCCGGACGCGGACCGTCGGGCAGCAGGCTGGCCGCGTGCTCGCCGAGCACCGGCGGGTGCAGCGGCACCCGGCGGTCCGGGGCGTACAGCGTGACGCCCCGCTGCTCGACCTCCGCGTCGAGCGCCCCGCCCGGCACGAGGAAGGCGCCGACGTCGGCGATGGCGTACGACACGCGGTAGCCGGCCGGGGTGCGGGCGACGTGCACGGCCTGGTCGAGGTCGGTGCTGCCGACCGGGTCGATCGTGACGAGCGGGAGGTCGGTGCGGTCGAGGTCGGGCAGTCGCGGCGAGCGCGCGGCGGCCTCGGCCTCGGCCAGCGCGGCCGGCGGGAACGGGCCGGGCGCCCCGACCTCCGCCCGCAGCGCGTCGAGGTCGAGCGGGCGCCGGGCGAGGACCGCGGCGGGCAGGACGACGCGCGTCGACGGCATGGCGCCACCCTAGGGACGCGCGCCCCCGGAACGCGTCACCGACGCCCAGACCGTCTTGCCGGGCGGCTGCCGGTGCACGCCGTGCTCCTGTGCCAGCAGGTCGACCAGGGTCATGCCCCGCCCGCCCTCGGCCTCGTCGTCGACCGTGCGCGGCAGCGGCAGCCCGGGCTCCCCGTCGCCCACGGACACGCGCACGACGTCGGCGTCGGCGAGGACCTCGAGCCGGACCGGCGGCGCGCCGTGGCGCACGGCGTTGGTCACCAGCTCGCTGACGACGAGCAGCAGGTCGTCGACGACCTCGTCGAGCCCGAGCCGGGCGGCGCACTCGGCCACCGCGCGCCGGGCCTGCGCCGGTCCGGTGGGTCCGCACTCGACGTCGAGCCACAGGCCGAGCGCCGGCCGGTGCACGAGCACGTGGAGCGCCGCTGCTGCCACCGGGTGGATCTCGGTGACCTCCCGCAGGTCGACCAGCACGCCGCGCGAGGGCGCTGCGGCGTCCCGCACCGCCTCGAGCAGCACAGGGGTGTCGTCACGGCTGACGGCGCCGGTCACCGCGAGGACGTCCATGCCGTCCCCCGCCTGCTGTCGCAGGAGCACTGTGCGAGCACCTCGTCGGGTCGTCCGGTCGCGGGGGGTCAGGGCCCGCAGCCGCGGACGCCCAGTCCCTGCCCCTGCACGGCGTGTGAGCAACCCGTCGCCACACAGGACTGGCGCGGGCGCAACCCCCGGCTCAGCCGGTCAGCGGCGGGACGACCGCGCTGTGGCCGGTGAGGATGAGCACCCCGAGCCCGAGCGACGCGACGCCCGTGACCGCGCCGAGGGCGAGCTGGACGTGCGGCGCCCGGCGGGTGCCGAGGACGCCCGAGAGCCAGGCAGCGGCGACGGCGAGGTCGGTGAGGACGAGGCCGGCCACGAACGCGCCGAGCACCACAGCGGCGGTGGCCGCCGATCCGGAGGCGCCCGCAGCGGCGAACAGCGCGATCTGCGTGGGGGTCTCGGCGCCGGTGCCGTGCAGCAGGCCGACGAGGAAGGCGCCGCGCCGGTCGACGTCGAGCGCGCCGCCCGGCACCTCCCGACGACGCGCGCGGGCCCAGCCGCGGCGCAGGGCGCCGACGACGAGCGAGATGCGGCCGGTGTACTGGTAGTCGCTGCGGTAGCGCCCGAGCTGGTAGAGCACGACACCGCCGAGCGTGACGAGCGTGATGCCGACGAGGTGCTCGAACGCGACGTCCATGCCGGCCGGCAGGCCGATGCCGAGTGCGAGGACCAGCCCGCCGAGGACGGCGAGCACCAGGCCGTGGCCCAGGCAGTACGACGCCGACAGCCCGAGGCCCCGCCGGCCGGCGCGGCGGCGGTCGGTGTCGTCCTTGCGCGGCGCGGTCAGGTCGGTGATCGCGGCGATGTGGTCCCAGTCGAGCCCGTGGCGCACGCCGAGGGCGAAGCTCGTCCCGGCGAGGGCCAGCGGCACAGCAGTGGTCGGCACGTCGAGCACAGAACCGGCTCTCCCTCGTGGGCGGAGGTGGATGGCGAGTCGGCCCTCACCGCCGGCGATCTGGCTCGCTCCCGCACCCGCGTCGGGGTGGGGAGACGTCAGTAGCGCACCTGCACCGGGCTCTCACCGGACTTCCCCGGCGGAGGGGGTCGCGGAGAACCTACCTCCCACCTGGGGCAGCATCGGCGCGTGCCCGAGATCCGAGAGGTGGCCGTCCGCGACGACGGCATCCGGCTCGGCCAGCTGCTCAAGCTGGCCGGCCTCGTCGACGCCGGCTCCGACGTCCGGCCGCTGCTGGCCGAGGGCGTGGTCACCGTCGGCGGCCGTGTCGAGCTGCGGCGCGGACGCCAGCTGCGCAGGGGCGACGTCGTCGCCGTCGGCGACGAGAAGGTCCGCCTGGTCTGAGCGGGGTGGTGGGACAGTCGGTCAGGTGCTGCGGCCGGTCAGCTTGTCGCGCAGGCGGTCGACGAGGCCGGCGCCCGGGCCGACCGTCTTGTGGAACAGCTCGGCGTTCGGCGCGGCGGGGTGCGGCCGGGTCGGGGCCAGCTTCTTGGCGGTCTCGACCTTGCCCTTGAGCTCGACGAGCCGCTCCGCGGGGATGTGCGCGCGCAGCTGCGGGAACTGCGTCCCCTCCTCGTCGGAGATGTGGTGCTCGAAGACCCCTCGCATGCGCGCGAGCACCTCCAGGAACTCCGGCGAGGACTCGTCGGCGCTCTCGAGCTCCTTCATGGAGACCTCGAGCTGCTTGTGCTCGGCCGTGTCGTCCTCGACCTCGGCGTCGCCGTTCGGCACGTGGTCGCGGATGGCCGGGTAGACGTGCATCTCCTCGGCGACCGAGTGGCGCACGAGCTCGGCGATGAGGCTGTCGGCCAGGTCGCGCCGCTGCACCGGGTCGGTCGTCGCGGTGATCTGGTCGAACAGCTCGGCCACCTCGCGGTGGTCGGTGGTGAGCTCGTCGATGACGTCGCGGTCGGTGCTGTGGTCGGTGCTGGTGGTCATGGGGGTCCCCTCTCGTCTCGAGCGGCGACTACCCGCCTCCCGCCGAGACACCCACCTCCCGCAGGGCCTCGAGCAGCCGCTCCCGCTCCTGCGGGCCCCGGACCGCGGTGCGCCAGTGCTCGGGGGTGAGCCCGGGGAAGGTGTCGCCCCTGCGCACGGCGACCCCCTGCCCGCGCAGGGCGTCGCGGACGTCCGGCCGACCGGGCACGCGGCACAGCAGGTACGGCGCCCGCGAGCCGGGCGTGACCTCGACGCCGGCGGCGGTCAGCGCCCGCTCGAGGGCCTGGCGCTCGACGGCGATGCCCTCGGCGTCGCGCCGGGCCGCGGCGACGGGGCCGCGCGCCAGGCACGTGTCGAGGGCGATCAGGCCCAGGCTCGACACCGCCCACAGCGGCTGGGCGTCGCGCAGCCGGGCCACCAGGTCGGCCGGCGCGAGCAGGTAGCCGACGCGCAGCCCGGCCAGCGCCCACGTCTTCGTGAGGCTGCGCACGACGACCAGCCCGGGCAGGTCGCTGCGCGCGGCGAGCGAGTGCGGCTCCCCCGGGACGGCGTCGGCGAAGGCCTCGTCGACGACGACGGTGCGCCCCGGACGGCACAGCTCCGCCAGCCGGTCGTGGACGACGCCGGTGGGGTTGGTGGGGTTGCCGATGACGACCAGGTCCGCGTCGTCGGGCACCTGCGCCGGGTCGAGGACGTACGGCGGGGCCAGCACCAGCCGGTCGACGTCGTGACCGGCGGCGCGCAGGGCTGCCTCGGGCTCGGTGAAGCCGGGGTGGACGCACACGGCGTGCCGGGGGCGCAGCACCCGCGCCAGCAGCACGAAGGCCTCCGCCGCCCCGGCGGTGAGGAGCACCTCGTCCTCGGGCCGCCCGTGCCGGCGGTGGACGGCGGCGACCGCGGCGCGCTGGTCGGGGTAGGCGCCGAGCCCGTCCAGCCCCCGTTCGAGTCGGCCCTTGAGCCAGTCCGGCGGGGCCGTGCTGCGCACGT
>CADCUE010000143.1 GCA_902805805.1 uncultured Frankineae bacterium
ACCAGCACCAAGGACGGCCTGCCGTCCCCGCTCGGCGTCGCGGCGGTCGGCGCTGTCGCCGCCGCGGTCGACGTGCCGGTGATCGCGATCGGCGGGGTGACCGCCGCCCACGTGCCCGACCTGCTCGCCGCGGGCGTGCACGGGATCGCCGTCGTCGCAGCGGTGTCCGAGGCGGCTGACCCCGCCGCAGCGACCCGCGAGCTGCTGCGCGCGCTCGGGGAGACGGCGTGACCGACGTCCTCGTCGCCGGCGCGGGCGTCGCCGGGCTGTCGGTGGCCTGGCGCGCCGCGCAGCGCGGGCTGTCGGTCACCGTCGTCGACGAGGCGCCCGGCACCGGCGCGTCGTACGCCGCCGCCGGCATGCTCGCCCCCGTCGCCGAGGCGGCGTACGGCGAGGAGGCGCTCGTCGCGCTCAGCCGCGCCTCGCTCGAGCTCTACCCCGGCTTCGTCGCCGAGCTGCAGGAGGCCTCCGGCACCGACGTCGGCCTGCGCACGGCCGGGACCCTGCTCGTCGGCTTCGACGAGGACGACGTGCGGGCGCTCGACCACGTCCACGCCTTCCACCGCGAGCTGGGCCTGGCCGCCGACCGGCTCACCCCCCGGGCGTGCCGCGCGCAGGAGCCGGCGCTGTCGCCCCGCCTGCGCGGCGGCGTGCGCGTCCGCGGTGACCACTCCGTCGAGCCGCGGGCCCTGCACGCGGCGCTGCTGAGCGCAGCAGGCGCAGCCGGCGTCGAGGTGGTGCGGGCACGCGTCGGCGCCCTCGTCGTCGAGGACGGCCGAGCCACCGGGCTGGAGCTCGCGTCCGGACGGCGGCTGCAGGCCCCGCAGACGGTCCTCGCGCTCGGCGCGTGGAGCGGCCAGCTGGCCGGCGTGCCGCAGGGCAGCGTCCCGGTGCGGCCGGTGAAGGGCCAGATCCTGCGGCTGCAGGGCGAGCCGCTGCTCGACGGGACCGTGCGGGCGCTCGTGCGCGGCCGGCAGGTCTACCTCGTCCCCTACGGCGCCGACCGCGTGGTCGTCGGCGCGAGCGTCGAGGAGCAGGGCTTCGACGGCCGGGTCACCGCAGGTGCGGTGCTCGACCTGCTGCGCGACGCCACCGAGGTCGTGCCGGGGCTCACCGAGCTCGAGCTCGTCGAGACGCTCGCCCGCTGGCGGCCCGGGACGCCCGACAACGGACCCCTGCTCGGACCGTCCGCCCTGCCGGGGCTCGTGCTCGCCACGGGGCACTACCGCAACGGGGTCCTGCTCGCGCCGCTCACCGGCCGGGTGGTGGCCGACGTCCTGGCCGGGGACGACCTCTCCGGCCCGGCCGCGGCCTTCGCCGGGGACCGCTTCTCCGCCAGGACAGCACTGGAGACCGCATGAACGTCACCGTCAACGGCGATCCGGCCCAGCTCGCGGACGGCCTGTCCGTGGCGGCGCTCGTCGCCGAGCGCGCCCCCGACCACCGCCGCATCGCCGTCGCGGTGAACGCCGACGTCGTGCCCCGCAGCGCCTGGCCGTCGACGGTCCTGCGCGACGGCGACGCCGTCGAGGTCCTCGTGGCGGTGGCCGGTGGCTGAGGTCTCGCAGGTTGCGGAGCAGGCGCTCGAGGTGGAGGAGGCCGCCGACCCGTTCCGGATCGCCGGCCAGGAGTTCACCTCGCGGCTGCTGCTCGGCACCGGCGGCGTGCCGAGCCTCGACGTCCTGCAGCGGGCCATCGAGGCGTCCGGCACGCAGATCGTCACGGTCGCGCTGCGCCGGGTCGACCCGACCTCGAGCGGCTCGCTGCTCGACGTCGTCGAGGCGGCGGGCGTGCGCCTGCTGCCGAACACCGCCGGCTGCATGACCGCGCGCGAGGCGGTGCGGACGGCGCAGCTCGCCCGCGAGGCGTTCGGCACCGACTGGGTGAAGCTCGAGGTCATCGGCGACGAGGACACCCTGCTGCCCGACCCGTTCGAGCTGCTCGACGCCGCCGAGCAGCTCGTCCTGGACGGGTTCCGGGTGCTCGCCTACACGAGCGACGACCCGATCGTCGCCCGCCGCCTGGCCGACGCCGGCTGCGCGGCGGTCATGCCCCTCGGCTCGCCGATCGGCAGCGGCCTCGGCATCCGCAACCCGCACAACATCGCGCTCATCCGCGAGCACGTGCAGGTGCCGGTGGTGCTCGACGCCGGCATCGGCACGGCCTCCGACGCCGCGCTCGCCATGGAGCTCGGGTGCGACGCCGTCCTGCTCGCCTCCGCCGTGACGCGGGCCCGCGACCCCGAGCGGATGGCGCTCGCCATGCGGCACGCCGTCGAGGGCGGCCGGCTGGCGCTGCAGGCCGGACGCATCCCGCGCCGCTGGCACGCGCAGGCGTCCACGCAGGTGCAGGGCCTGCCCGACCTGTGAGGGGCGGCAGGGGACGGCCCCAGGGGTGTGCTGCTGCACGGGCCGTGTCGCGGATCCGCGACACGTGTCGCGGATCCGCGACAGACCCTGAGCGCACGACCACTGCCCGGCAGGGACGGCGACGCCTGCAGGAGCCGGGCCCGGAGGTCGCACGGTGACCGTCGCCCCGCTCGGGCCGCTGCTGGTCCTCACCGACCGCACGCAGTGCCGCCGGCCGCTCGTCGACGTGCTCGCCGCCGCCGTCGACGGTGGCGCGCGGACGGTCGTGCTGCGCGAGAAGGACCTGCCCTCGGACGAGCGCGCCGCCCTCGCCGACGAGGTGCGGTCGGTCCTGTCGCCGGTCGACGGCACGCTCGTGCTGGCGGGCACCGGCCTGCCGGGGGACGCCGTCCACCTCGCCGCCGCCGACGGCGTCCCGGAGCCCCGGCCGGCGCTGCTCGGCCGGTCGTGCCACGACCGCGCGTCCGTCGACCGGGCCCGCGACGAGGGCTGCGACTGGGTCACCGTGTCGCCCGTCCGGCTGACCGCCTCCAAGCCCGGCCACGGACCGGCGCTCGGCGCCGCCGGCCTGGCGGCGCTCACGGACGGGCCGCCGGCGTACGCCCTCGGCGGTCTGGCCGCCGCCGACGCCCGGTCGTGCGTCGACGCGGGCGCGGTGGGGCTGGCCGTCATGGGCGCGGTCATGCGCGCGGAGCGCCCCGACCTGGTCGTCGGCGAGCTGCTCGAGGCGCTGCGGTGACGCCGCCGGTCGCGCTGACCGTCGCGGGGTCCGACTCGAGCGGCGGCGCGGGCATCCAGGCCGACCTCAAGACCTTCGCGGCGCTCGGCGTCTTCGGCGCGAGCGCCATCACCGCGCTCACCGCGCAGAACACCACGGGGGTGCGCGACGTCCACGGCGTGCCCGTCGCGAACGTCGTCGCGCAGGTCGAGGCGGTGCTCGACGACCTCGACGTGCGGGCGGTGAAGACGGGCATGCTCGCGACCGCCGAGGTGGTCCGCGCGGTGGCGGGCCTGGCCGACCGGCTGCCGCACCTCGTCGTCGACCCCGTCATGGTGGCCTCGAGCGGCGCCCGGCTGCTCGAGGCGTCGGCGGAGCGGGCGTACGTCGACGCGCTGCTCCCCCGCGCCGCGGTCCTGACGCCCAACCTGCACGAGGCCCAGGTGCTGCTCGGCGCCCCGATCACCACGCTGGACGAGCAGCGGGAGGCCGCCCGCGCGCTCGGCGAGCTCGGTCCCCGCGCCGTGCTGGTCAAGGGGGGTCACACGGTGGCCGGTGCGGGCGACGAGGCCGTCGACGTGCTCTGGGACGGCGAGCGCCTGCTCGAGCTGCGCGCGCCTCGCGTCGCCGGCACCAACGACCACGGGACGGGGTGCTCGCTCGCCTCGGCGATCGCCGCCGGGCTGGCGAAGGGCGACGACCTCGTCACCGCCGTCGCCTCGGCGAAGGCGTACGTCGCGCGCGCCCTCGCCGGGGGTGCGACCTGGCGGCTCGGCCGCGGCCACGGGCCGCTCGACCACTTCGGCTGGTCGTCCTGAGCGGGCTCGAGCGCCTGCGGCGGTGGCGGGACGAGGACCGCGGCGTCCCGCCGGCGTTCGGCCGGCTCGGCGCGCGCCTCGAGGACGTCGGACCGTGCACGACGGCCGTGCGGCTGCCGCTCACCCCCGAGCTGCTGCTGCCGGACGGGTCGACG
>CADCUE010000144.1 GCA_902805805.1 uncultured Frankineae bacterium
CGTCGAGGTGCGGGTAGGCCTCGACGTGCGTGGCCGCGGGCGTCGAGGCGTCGAGCAGCTCGCGCTGCGAGCGCACGCTGATGAACTCCCCCGCACCCATCGACAGCGCGCCGGACAGCAGCCCGGCGAGGCCGGTGAGCAGGATCGTCGTCGTCGCGACGCCGCTGCCGGCGACACCCAGCACCAGGGCCAGGTTCGACACGAGCCCGTCGTTGGCACCGAACACGGCGGCGCGGAACGTGCCGGAGATCTGCGCCCGTCCGCGCTCGGCGAGCCCCCGCACGACCTCGGCGTGGATCTTCTCGTCGGCCGCCATCGTCGGCGTCGCGTCGGCGTCGTCGTCGTACGGGCTGCGGCTCTCGGCGCGCTGCGCGAGCGCCAGGACGAACACCGAGCCGAAGCGGCGGGCGAGCAGGGCCAGCAGCCGGCTGCGCAGGCTGGCGTGGAACCGGCCCGGACCGCGGTCGCCCAGCAACGACCTCCAGTGGGCCGCGTGGCGCGCCTCCGCCTCGGCGAGCGCCAGCAGGATGTCGCGCTCCTCGCCGGCCTTGCGGGCCGCGAGCTCGCGGTAGACGGCCGCCTCGAGGCGCTCGTCGGCGAGGTGCTGGCGCCACCGGCGGACGGTGGCTGCGGACGGCTCGCTGGTGTGGCCGGGAGCGGTCATCGGACCGGGGCGGGGGTGCGGGCCACGTCGTCCGAGTCTAGGCGCCGGTCGCGAGGGCCGCTCAGAGTGCGGGCAGCAGGCCTGGGGCGGGCCGCAGCTCCCCGACCGGGACGCCGCCACCCAGGACGGGCGTGCGCGCGAGCCGGTCCAGCACCTCGGCCCGGACACCCACGGCCCGCAGGCCCGCGACGAGCACCGGCACCGCGGCCCGGGTGGCGCCGTCGGCCACCTTGACCGCCACCGCGGCGCCGTCGGGCAGCGCCGCGGCGAACACGCCCTCGGCGCCGTCCTTCGCGACGAGACCCGGGATGCCGGCCATGAGGTCGGTGACCTCGCGGCCGGTGCCGCCGACGAGGTCGGGACGGGCCGTCATCGCGGCGGCCGTGCGGCGGCAGGCGCCGTCGCCGGTCGCCAGGGCGGTGAAGGCCCGGGCCAGCCCGCGCAGGGTGAGGGCGTGCTGGGGTGCGCCGCAGCCGTCGACCGCGACGTGCCGCACCGGCTCGCCGGCGAGCCGCTCCAGCGCGGCGGTGAGCGCCTGCTGGACGGGTGCCTGCGGGTCGAGGTAGCCGGCCGTCGGCCACCCCTGCGCGGCGCACGTCGCGAGCATGGCCGCGTGCTTGCCCGAGCAGTTCATCGTCAGGCGACTGGCGGCGCCCCCCGCGCGCAGCAGGGCGTGCGCCGCAGGCTCCGACAGCGGCAGCATCGCCGGGCAGCCGAGCGCGCTCTCGTCGAGCCCGGCGGCGGCGAGGGTGCGCCGGACGACGGCGAGGTGGGAGGGCTCCCCGGAGTGGGAGGCGGTCGCCAGGGCGAGCGACTCCTCGTCCGGCGGCTCCCAGCCCGCCTCGAGCAGGCCGACGGCCTGCAGCGGCTTGTTGGAGCTGCGGGGGAAGACCGGGACGTCGACGTCTCCGAGCGCGAGCGCGTCGCTGCCGTCGGCGCGCACGGCCACCACGCTCGCGGCGTGGACGCTCTCGACGACCCCCGACCGGACCAGCTCGACGAGGACCGGCGCCGTCACGTCCGGGGCGCGCCGGGCTGCTGCCCGAGCAGGGTGTCGACGTCGGCCTCGCCGTCGCGGTAGCGCCGGGTGATCTCGGCGCCGCAGGCGTCCATCACCTGCTGCACCTGCCGGCGCTTGGCCGACAGGCCCGACTCCTCCTCGGACAGCGTGCGCATGGCGTGCGCGAGCTCGTCGGTGGAGCGCGCGCTGACGTCCGACAGGTCGACGTCGGCGACGAGCGCCTCGACGTAGCGGCGGTGGCTGTCGGCCCGCGACGGCTCCATCGTGGTGTGGCGGCCCAGACCGCGCGCCGGAGCGCGGGGCTCGTCGGCGAGGATCGCCGCCAGGCCCTTGACCAGGTCGGGATTGCCGGTGCCGTCGCGGCGGTTGAGCTCGGCCCGCAGGATGTCGAGCCGCCCCTGGATCATGCGGCGCAGGTACGAGAGGTCGACCTCCTCCTGCTCGGCGTCGGCCCGCAGCGAGCGGACCTCGGCGAGCGGCAGGCCCTGCAGCCCCTCGAGGTAGTCCTCGGCCAGGACGCGGTCGATGCGGCGGTTGCCCGGACGGGGCGACGCCGCGGTGTCCTCGACGCTCACGAGCTGCTCCTCCGTCAGTGCGATCAGGACGTCCATCGTCGCAGATGACGCCGCGTGCGTCCTGCACCTCGGAGGGTCACCTCCGCCGGAGCAGGCCCTCGCGCGCCGCCGCGGCCTCGCGGGCCGGCGAGACCGGCAGCTCGAAGGCGGGCTCGTCGTCGACCCGCGCCGCGACCGGCCCGGCGAGCAGGTCGGCGCCGTCGACCACGGTGCGCTTCACGAGCGCGAGGGCGACGGGGCCGAGCTCGTGGTGGCGCACGGCCGTCCCCACCCGGCCGACGGTGCGGCCCTCCTGCACGACGTCGGCGCCGGTCGCGGGCAGCTCGCTGTCGGACCCGTCGAGGTGCAGCAGCACCAGCCGGCGCGGCGGCCGGCCGAGGTTGTGCACCCGCGCCACCGTCTCCTGCCCGCGGTAGCAGCCCTTGTCGAGGTGGACGGCGGAGGTGAGCCACCCGACCTCGTGCGGCAGCGTGCGGTGGTCGGTGTCGAGGCCGAGGCGCGGCGTCCGCGCGGCCACGCGCAGCGCCTCGAAGGCGGCCACGCCCGCGACGGGCCCGTCGTGCGCGGCCAGCTCCGCCCGCGGGACCAGGCGCAGCCCGGGGTCGGCGACCACCGCCCACTCGGCGCTGACGTCGCTGACCTCCACCCGCAGCATGAACTGCATCCGGCGCAGGAACTCGACCAGCGCGTCGGCCGTGCCCGGCTCGACGTGGGCGAGGACCGCCTCGCCGTCGTCCGCGAGGTGCAGGTGGTGCTCGACGTGGCCCTGCGGCGAGAGCACCAGGGCCTGCGTCCACAGCCCCGGGGGCAGCGCGGTCAGGTGCTGCGTGAGCAGGCTGTGCAGCCACGACAGCCGGTCGGGGCCGGCGATGCGCAGGACGGGCCGGTGCGACAGGTCGACGAGCGCCTCCCCGGCCGCCAGCCGGCGCTGCTCGGCGTACGGGTCGCCGTAGTGCGCGGCCACCCCGGCGTCCGGCGGGTCGGCGGGGACGGCGCCGGGGCGCTGCAGGAGGGGGGTGCTCGGCAGGGGGCTCACACCAGGACCAAGGTCGGCGGCGTCAGGCCTGTTCCGAGCAGGCGGCGCAGCGCCCGAACACCGCGAAGTGCCCGACGTCGACGGAGAAGCCCCGCGTCGCCGCCAGCTGCTCGACGACCGGTGCGACGACGTCGGGCGGCGCCTCCGAGACGTCGCCGCAGTCGCGGCACACCAGGTGGACGTGGTCGTCGTCGGTCGCCACCGAGTAGGTCGGGGCGCCGTGGCCGAGGTGGGTGTGGCTGACCAGGCCCAGCTCCTCGAGCAGCTCGAGGGTGCGGTAGACGGTCGAGATGTTGACGCCGCTGGCCGTCCGGCGGACGGCGGTGACGATCTCGTCCGGCGTCGCGTGCCCGAGCTCGCCGACCGCCTCGAGCACGAGCTGGCGCTGCGGCGTCAGCCGGTAGCCCTTCGCCCGCAGCTGCGCGTGCAGCCCGGCCCCGAGGGCCTGCGCGAGCGCCTCGCCCGGCACGGTGCGGCCCATGCGTCGGACACTAGCCTCCTGCGCGTGGTCCAACCCGTCCTGGCCCTGCTGACCGACCCGCCCCGGCTCGTCGACCCGGCCACGCCGGTGCTGCGCGCCGACGACCTCGGCCTCGTGCGCGGCGAGTCGGTCTTCGAGACGCTGCGGATCGCGGGCGGCCGGGTGGCCTTCCTCGACCTGCACCTCGAGCGCCTCGAGCGCTCGGCCGCCCGCCTCGCCCTCGACCTCCCGCCCGGATGGCGGGAGCTGGTCGAGGTCGCGACCGGGGCCTGGGGCG